>JAZSFW010000273.1:0-1977 GCA_045532445.1 Acetatifactor sp.
AGTCTTAGCACATGCAGCAAACAGCATTGCGATACACAAGATTAATGATAAAAATAAAATCTTTTTTTTCTTCATTTGATCTCCTTTCTACACTGAAATCACAGGTCACTTTATTTTATGATATTGTGTGATGTTCCCTCCTTTCATCTCTGTCATATAACTTCTTTCATTAAACTGCACAAAATCCTGCAGCATAACAGTCTGGATTAGAAGATAAGTAAAATGCCTGTAGCTTACCCATAGTCAGCGGACCGGCATTACTTTGTGTGCAAACGTTTGCAAAATAGCCAAAAAAACTCTTTTATGTAATTGAAAAATAGCATATATCGGTTTTTAAGTAAATAGCATATTTGATACTCTTATCATATTTGATTATCATTTATGGCAATAAGCTTTTTAGTATAATACTATTAAACCATTTCCTTCTTGCAAAAACAATTGTAAATATGCGCCAATATATTGCATATTTCTACCAAGTGGAATAGCAGTAATACATATCCGGTCCGCCATCATCTTTGTCACCGACACCCTGTATATTACTAATATTATTCTTTTGCATTCTTTTATGATCAGTTCACAAACTCGTTCCACAATTATCTAACCTTGAGTATATACATAAAGCAGTCAATAGACAATCACTTATTCAGCGAGTATAAAAGAAAAGCTAACAACCATAGGGTGAATCAGTCTATAAAAAAAGACATAGAAATCTGTATTTCTATGCCTCATTACCAAAATCTTTATTTCTCCTTAACAGTCGTTCCTTCTTCCAGATAAGGCTCCAAAAAGATCCTTTCCCCTTCTATCTCTTCCCTATCTTCATTGCCGGCTCCCAGCCTTGCAAGCAAAAGCTCCCCGGTCTTTTGTCCGATACTTTCCTCCGGCTGCCTGATAGTCGTGATCCTCTGAAGCTGCTCAAACCCAGCCATATGGATATCAAACCCTATCACCGAAATATCTTCCGGCACACTTAAGCCGCATTCATAAATTGCATTCATGGCTCCGTAGGTCATTTTCTCCGATGTCACATAAACTGCTGAGAAAAAAGCCTCCTCGCGCCGAGCCAGAAGCTGCTTCATACAAGAATAGCCGGTGTCCTGCTTATAGTCACCGTACATGATCAGGCGCTCATCCACCATAAGATCATTCTCTTTCATAGCCCGCTCATATCCTGCCAGACGTTCCTTTCCGGTGGTCTCCTCTTTGGAGCCAATGATGGCTGCTATGGAGCGATGTCCATGGGAAAACAGATAATCTACTGCCAGCTTACTTGCCTTTTCGTTGTCTGTAGTGATCGCATCGACCCCATCCAGTTCCGGCACGTTATCAATAAAGACCACCGGCGTCTTGCTTGCCAGGAAACGCTCTACCGAACCGCCCTCACAGTCAACGGTAGCCAGCACCAGCGCATCCACTCTCCTGGTATAAAGCATATCCAGATACTTTTGCTCCTTGTCCCTTCTTTCATGGGTATCAGCCAAGATCAGCATATATCCCTGACGCGCCAACACTCTGTCAATCTCCTTTACGATCGTACCAAAAAAAACTTCCGATATATCCGGCAGCACCACTGCAATGGTCTGGGTAGACGATTTCTGCAAAGAACGGGCAATCTCATTGGGCGTGTAGGAATACTTTTTTGCAGTCTCCAAAACCAGCTGCCTGGTATCTTCCTTTACAACCGTCTTACCGTTCAGAGCCCGGGAGACGGTAGAAACGGAAATCCCCAATTCTTTTGCAATCTGTTTCATCGTACTGCTTTTCATAAATAAGCTCCTTACTATCGTTTGTTAATCTTAAATCAAAATTTATTTCTCAATGGTCTCATAAACCCTTATAATCTCTTCCTCCGTAGCCAAAAGCTCCGAAAACGCGGTGGCACTTCCCGCTGCCACACCCATTCTGAATGCGTGTGCATAGTCATGCCTCTGCATCCAGCCTGCCAGGAAACCGGCTACCATGGAATCTCCTGCACCT
>JAZSFW010000059.1:0-2156 GCA_045532445.1 Acetatifactor sp.
TCTACTGGATGTGTGAAGCAGAGGCAGAGGGAACAGTTGCAGATTTCCTGAAATCATATTTTGAATAAAAGCTGCTGGCATTGCGTTGAAAGGAGTGGGAGCATGAAAGGAATTGCACCGAAACTTGGGCTTGTAACCATGGCATTACCGGGCTATTTTCTGGGTGATGAGATGTGCGCGGATAAGCATGAAGAAGGTCTTCGCATGCTAAAGGACCTTGGATACGATGTCTGCGTGGGCGGATGTGCCTATTCGCCGGATGATGCAAGAGATATCGGACGGCGCTTTCAGGAAGAGAATGTGGATTTCCTGTTTGTTTTTCTGGCAACCTTTGTTGCAGATTATTTTGTGACAGAATTGGTCAAGGCCTGCAATAAGCCGGTATTTATCTGGGCATTGGATCGGGAAGTTACCTGTATTTCTATGGTCTGTACGCCTCTGATCACTGCATCCTTGAAGAATCTTAAGAAGGATTGCTGTGTTGTTGCCGGAGAAGTAAATGACTCTTATTGTACGGAGCAGCTGTATCATTATGCAAAGGCAGCGATGCTAAGGAACCGTCTTTGCGGAGCCAGGATCGGTTACAGCGGACATAAGCCGGAAATCATGTACAGCATGGCAGCCAATGAGTATCTTCTGGATGAAAAGCTGGGAGTCACAGTAGTGAATATGCCCATCGAAGATTTTTATGCAGAGGCAGAGCGTCAGGATCCGGAACAAGTACAGAAAAAATGGGAAGATTTGCGTAGTAAGATCGGCTGTGTCGATGTGCGGGAGGAGGATGGACTTTTGTCCATGCGCTATTACATGGCAGCCCGTGAGCAGGTCAGAAAGAAAGGTTTGAAAGCTTATTCTTTGAACTGTTTCCCTAATCTCAAGGCGAAAATTTGCCTGGGGATCGCCATGCTCAATGACGAAATGATCGGAGCCGGCTGTGAGGGCGACATCCATGCCTCGATCCTGATGACGGCGGTTGGCATGCTCAGTGGGCAGGCAGCTTTTAACGGAGATTTTTTGCAGCTGCAAAGGGAAAAGAATGCAATTATGTTTTCACACTGCGGCGCCGGTGCCTTGAAGCTGGCAGGATGTTGTAAGAATATTTGCTTTAAGAGATCCATTGAAACCAACGACGGACTGAGTGTATTTTATCCCACACAGATGCCCGGTAAGGTGACGCTGGTGAATCTGATGAACGGCGGTTCAGAACTTAGACTGAGCACCATCTGTGGAGAGAGCATCGAAGACCATTCCGGATACGAAGGAAATCCCTTGACACTGAAGTTTAACGGTGATGTGCGAAAGATGCCGGATATGCTGGCCCAGGCAGGTGCCGGTCATCACTGGGTGGGTCTGTCAGGAGACTGGACGGAAGAGCTTCGGCTTTTTGCCAGAATGAATGATTTGCGGTATACACATTTTGAACCGTAAGCATAAATAATCAATAATGGAGGAATGAACAATGGAACATGAAATGAGAACAATGACCACTCAGAGTGACGAGTATATTCAGTCCTTTGAGATTACAGGCGGAGGAAAGAGCGGTGACTTGATCTCCAAGAAGATCGAGCTTGGTGATTTGAAGGTAGGTTTGCTGGCTACCGGTTATTTTGAGTTTTTCCGTATGTATCCCGGTCTTGGTGACAAGGTAAAATCCAACATGGATCATATCGCTGAGATCCTTGCACCTTGCTGTGACCTGGTATATCCCGGATTTATTCAGACCCTGGATGAGTCCAATGATGCAGGTATGATGTTTAAGAAAGAGTGCGTTGATGTGGTTATTATCGCAGAAGGTACTTATACCACTGACTACCTGGTACACCAGGCATTATTGCACGTGCCTGAGAGCACCCCTGTACTTTTGTTTGCATCCCAGGAGCGCAATACTCTGAACTATGAAGAGGGTTATGCAGGTGCTTGCCGTAACTCCGGTCCTATGGGTGTTACCCAGGTGGGTTGTGGCCTGAACAAGATGAAACGCTTCATGCCTTACGAAGTAGTAGTGGGCTGCATTGATGATCCTGAAGTACAGGAAGATATCAAGCGTTGGATCAAGGTTCGCAAGACCATCCGTGAGCTTCATTTCTGGAACATCGGTCTGATCGGACACATCCTTCGTGGTATGTACGACTTCCAGTATGACAAGACCGACATCA
>JAZSFW010000005.1:0-10743 GCA_045532445.1 Acetatifactor sp.
GGATGCACAAAAGCATGCTCCCACAGATTGACATGGTAATCAAGATTTCTCAAGGCATCCACCAGTTTCTGCGGTTCCGGATACATTTCTTTGTCCCAGACATAAGAACAAGAATATGCCCTTGAATGCCAGCCCGGTTCCAGCCCGATGATACCCACCGGAATTTCATCTTCACGCAGTTTTTGGGCTGCTTCCAACACGCGTTCCTGGGTATATCTTCCGTCACAACGGTAAATGGCAGACAGTCCCCATTCCGGAACACTGCATCCTCCTCCGGCAAGCATATTATACTGTGCTACTACGTCGGTAATATTTTTGCCTTCTATAACATATATATCAACTCCACGCGCTGCCGGAATCTGAATACTGATGTTAGAGTCACCGGTATTTCTTGCTGCATAGAGTTGTTCCGTCGAAGAAGCTATTTCCTTTTTCCCCACCGGTTCTTCTTTCTCTGTCAAAAATTTTGAGGAACCAAAATAAAACTCCGCATACCGGGCTGTGTCCACATAGATTCCATAACCAGCCGTACTTACAAAAAACGGTACCGGCGCATGGGAATCGCCCGTTGCCGCCACGGGGTCAGCATTTGGTCGGATAATTAACTTCTTTCCGCGCAGATTAAATGTCTTTAATTGCAGTCCCAGACCATAAATCTGCTCTTCGCTCCCCAAGGGCAATGTCAGGACGCACCCTCTTTGGTTACACTTAAATTTAATTTGATCTACCGGATAGGTTATTTCTGTTTCCGTATATGAAAAATTTTCACAGAAAACAGCTGGGGTATATTTTTCCGGAGTGCCATATGTGATTTTTTTCATTTAATCTTCACCTTTACTTACAAAAAAATAGGATTTGTCCATGCGTACTTGCCATTTTTATCGATAACCGTTGCACGGACATATTTATATTCACCTGACGATGCCCACCAAGTGTCGGCCAGATCTATTTCCGCACGCGTCATTGTTCCATCTGCAGAACGAACAATACGGGTAGGATTCTTATCGCTATGGAAACGAATTTTCGCAACCGGAGAACATTCTACCACTGCTTTGCCATCCTCGACATAAAAATTGTAAATTTCCGGGCCACAGGAAGAGTAGAATTTCCCTGCCTTTAAGGCTTCCAGTATGGCATTTACATTATTTTCTGCTCTTACCATAACCCAGCCATTACAATGTTCTTCCATCGCGTGCCCGTCATCTGTTGCCACACCGTAGAGAACTTTTCCCTGTCCAAGGATTTCATCCCAGTATGCAGCATCTGTATCCATATCACAATTCAGCGCACAACCACTGTTCCATATTTCCATCGCAAAATTGCCTTTTTGGTTTTCAAAATACCGTGCCGGTGTCGAACTCCATTCCGGATGGCAGTAAATCGTCAGATTTCCCTTTGCATGAATATCATCCAGATAGGGCTGGTATTCTTCCTGGTTACTTGCTTTCCCTGATTCCGGCTGTTCATCCTGTTTAAACCCATTTCCAGTCACCGGACCGACACATACAGTATGGAAACAGCGGAATCCATTTTTCCATTCGATGTGGCTATCATATTCCATCCCGGGGATAATTGTGATTGGCACATCAGGAGCAAAATTCTTCAGGTTGTAATTCCTGTGATCCGTAATTGCAAGGAAATCATATCCATGCTGATAATGATAACGAATCACTTCCTCGGGAGTGCCTCTCCCATCTGATCGGGTGGTATGACAGTGCAGAGCGCCTTTTAACATTTTTTCTTTTCCTAAATATGCGTGTTGCTGTTTCATTTCTGTTTTCTCTTTCCTTTCCTCAAAATTCAATGAGCATTTGTTAAATGCCGAGACCCCATTTCGCGTTTAAATTGTGTTTATCGCACAAGTTCATTTTAACATTCTGTAACCAAAAAAGAAACTACCAATCCTGCAATTTCTCTCTCTTGATTATGTCTTTTTAAGGCCTGTTAGGAAAACTATCTACAAAATCTCTACACTACCTCCAGAATCTGAGACCTATAATCTAATCTCTCAAGCTCTATAATGACTGTCTACAACTGTCTACAATTTTTCAGACACACAAAAAAAGCGGAAACCCTGATTCTTTCAAGGTTTCCACTACTTTTTATAGAGCTGCTGACGGGAATCGGACCCGTGACCTCCGCACTACCAATGCGACGCTCTACCGACTGAGCCACAGCAGCATCATTCCGGGTAAAATTCTTCACCCTAAGCTGCTGACGGGAATCGGACCCGTGACCTCCGCACTACCAATGCGACGCTCTACCGACTGAGCCACAGCAGCATTCTGTGATCGCTTAGACAATCACCGTATGTTATTCTATCAAAAGCCTTATCATTTGTCAACAAGAAAATACATAAATTTTCACATCAACTCCCTTTACAGGTAATCGTTGTGCGATCTCTTCAAAATAAACCGAACTCTATAACCGGTCTCTTCACATACCATGCGAACCACTTCTTCAGCTTCCTCTCTGGAATTGTCATTCACGCAGATAATACAGCTTTCTCGTCTCTTGGTAAGGAAGGAACTCTTAGGCCAGCGTATGTAGTAAGAAATCCGATTCTTCAATAGTGCTCTCTCGATTTCCTTCTTGCATTCAGCACTTATCACTTCACATAATTCTATTTCATTATTCACCTTTACTGAGTTGAACGACTGTTGCATGACTTACCTCCTACTTCATCTGATCTCACAATTGCTTTTATCAGACGGCTTAAGAAATTAATTTATTATATCACACCAAACAAAAGAGTGCAAATAAAATCTGACGTAAGAAAAACGGAGAATTTGCATTTTCTTGCAATTTCTCCGTTTTACCTCATCTATTTATGCATTTTTTATTGCATTTTCTTCTTTTCTCTGGAAAACCAGTCATAAATACATGGAATGACTATCAGTGTGAGCAGCGTGCCGTACACCAAACCGCCAATTGTTACGATTGCCATAGGTTTTGCCATTTCAGATCCCATATCATGGCTGAAAACCATTGTGGACAGCGCAAGAATGGTAGTCAGTGCCGTCATCAGTACCGGTCTGAGTCTGGTCTTTCCTGCAGTCAGGATCGCTTCCCGCTTGCTCATGCCTTCTTCACGAAGCTGATTCATATAATCAACCAATACAATTCCGTTATTTACGATGATACCCGACAGCATGACGAAACCGATCAAGGCAATTACGCTGATCTCGCTGCCCGCAATAAATAATCCGAAAAATCCTCCGGTAAAGGCCAACGGTATGGTAAACATGATAATGAACGGAGATAACAGTGACTGGAACTGAGCCACCATGATCAGATACATAAATACCAGCGCCAGCACAAGCATCAGTCCCACCTGACCCATCGCTTCATTGATCATCTCATTTTCACCGGAAAATACAAGGCGGTACCCATCTGTTAATTCATAATCGTCTAAAACATCTTCCACTTTCGCAGATACCTGACCTACATTGTAGCCATCTGCAATGGAAGCCGATACCGAAAGATACCTGGTCTGATCAGCGCGATTGATGGAATCCAATGCTCTCGCCTTCTCAAAGGAAGCAATATCCTTGAGCGGAATTTTAATATTCTTTCCGTCCTCATCGGTTCCCTTGATCTCCAACTCTTTGATCAGCTCTCTGGTCAGTTCCTCATCTGCCTCATTGGTCACATAAACATTGTAGTCCTGATCTGCCGAAACCAAAGTGGTGGCTGTCGTGGCTTCTGCCAACCTATTGTATATCTGGCTAAAGACCTGCGCCACTGTCAGACCGTAGGATATGGCTTTGTCCTTATCGATCACGATCCGCAATTCCTCTTTGGATTCCTCCTGACCGTCAGATACATTTTCCGTGCCCTCTATCTGCGCAATGATCGCAGCCACTTCTGCTGCAATTTTCTGGATCTCATCCAATTCCTTTCCTTGCACCTGGATCGTAATACCGCTTCCGCCCAACGCAGTCATATCCATGCTGGCGGTCTCCACACTGATCTGCGCGTTCAAGTCTTTGGTGCGCTCCAAAATTACATCAGCAATCTCCTCATTACTCATAGATTTTTCTTCTACAGTCGTCACATAAATCGTGGTAGCATTGGTGTCGGCACCTCCACCGGAACCACCTAATAAAGACATGGCTGAAGAATCACTTGCCATCGCACCCACATCTTTCACATCAGGAAGCTCCATAATGCGCTCTACCACCTGATCTGTCACCTCTTTGGTGTCTTTCAGCGTAGCACCCTCCTCCAACTGCACTGATACTGTCATCTGGGTAGAATCCATGTCAGACATAAAGGCAGTACCATTGGTATAGGCTGCAGCGACACTTCCGATCAGGAGAATAATCATCAACAGGAAGATAATAGGCTTGATTCCCAGTGAAGCAGCCAACAATTTTTCATAACCTTTGGTCAAAAGTCCAAACAGCTTACCTTCCTTCTGTTCTTTCGTCCTGTTCAGCATTTTAGATGCCATAGCCGGCACCACTGTCAAGGAAATAATCAGACTGGCAAAAAGAGAGTATGCAATGGTTAGCCCCATATCCACAAACAACTGTCTGGTAATTCCCTCTGTGAACACAATCGGCAAAAATACACAAACAGTCGTAAGGGTTGAAGCCGTGATGGCACCTGCCACCTCTTTTGCACCCTTCACTGCTGCTTCTTTCATGGAGCATCCCTCCGCCCGGAGTCTGTAGATATTCTCAATCACTACAATCGAGTTATCAACCAGCATGCCAATGCCAAGCGCCAGACCTGACAAAGAGATAATATTCAGCGTCACACCGCTGAAGTACATACACACCACAGCTGTAACCAGACTGATCGGAATGGAGCAGGCAATCACTAGCGTGGGTCTGATATCTTTCAGGAAAATGATCAGGATCAGGATCGCCAGAAAACCACCAAACAAAATATTGTTCACAATGGAATTCATTACCAGGTCAATATAAACGCCCTGATCGCTCAGTGTGATAATCTTCAGATCAGAATTCTCCTGTGTCAGTTTTTCAAATCGATCCAAAAGACGGTCTGACACTTCGCCGGTGGAATAACCGGTCTGTTTCTGGATTGTCAGCATCACACCGGCACTGCCATTAACATTCGTATAGATTTCATCGGAATTGTCTGTCTGAAAGACATCTGCCACATCCTCCAGAGTGATCACCGGCACTCCATCCATGTGAAGATCCATAAGCGGCATCGCCTTTAACATCTCTACAGTAGATGGTTTATCACCGATTCTGACCATATAATCGATGCCGTCCTCTGTCACATATCCTGCAGGCATAGAGAAGTTCTGGGCTGTCAGCAATCCCTTAACGGTATCCACTGTCAGAATCTCTACCATATCTGCCTGTTCATACGCAGACTCTTTGGCATCGGCCAGCTGCTCCTCCCCTTCCACAAGTTGATCCTCTGCACTGACTAGTTGGTCTTCACCGGATTTCAGCTGCTCTTTTGCAGCATCCAGCTGAGATTTGGAAAACTCCATCTGGTATTCTCCCATCTGGATTTGGGAATAGGCATTGGCAAATTCAATGGCAGCTGTAAGCTCCCCTTTCTCCACCTCTACCAGTCCAGCATTGACAGCTGAAAGCTGCTCCTCCAGGGTTTGAAGCGTGGATGCAGCGATCTTCTCATAAGCCTCCAGACCAAGCCCGGTAGTGAGATTATTCACGACTCCGGCCATTTTCACCCCTTGCATTCCAAGTGGTATTGAAAGCTGCGATGTAATCGTATCTAAATGTCCCTGCACCACATCATACTGCGCAGAATCCGTCCAATCAAGGCGATTCAATTCTTCTACAACTGCTTTTAATTCTTCACTGCTTGCCGCCGCCTGAGACAAGATAGTGCTTCCCATCAAAGAAGTCTTCAGATTCAGGATAGACTGTCTATAGGTAGCTGCCGCATCCGCATCCCCTGACGTCACTGTAGCCTCCATCATGCCATGATAGGCATTCTTGTAAGCCGTTGAAGAACCAAGTATCATCTCTATTTCATTTACACTGGCATTTGCCGCTCTGGCCGTGGTCAGATTGGTCGTCAGCGTTATTTTGGCTGATTCCAAATTGGTCTTGGCTGTCAAAAGATCCCGCTTGGTCTCTGCCAGCTTCAAATTGGCAGCGTCCCGCTCTTCCTCCAGCTTAGCCTTACCGCTCTCCAGCTCGGCTTTGCCTTTGTTCAGTTCCAGTTCACCCTTGGCAAGCTCTACCTTGCCGTCTGCCAGCTCTTTTTTGGAATCAGCAATCTGCTGCTTGCCATCTGCCAGTTCCTTCTCTGCTTCTGCCATCTTTTCATCAATAGCAGCAAACACCTGCTGATTGACCTGATCAACCTTCTCCTGACTGATGATCACATGAACACTTTCTTCCAAAATACCGGCAGTGCTGACACTGGCTACTCCTTCCAGGCTTTCCAGCTCAGGCACAACAGTGCCCTCAATATAAGAGCTGACCTGTGCATTGTCCATACCCTCCACACCGGCAGCAGCCACCATGACCGGCAGCATATCCGGATTTAGCTTCATAATCACCGGATTCCCCACTGTATCATCCCAATAGGACTTAATCTGATCCAGACTTTCCCTTATCTCCAACGATACAGCATTCATATCCGTAGACTGGGCAAATTCCAGGATCACCATGGAATAATTCTCTGAGGATACGGAACTGATGCTTTCAATATTGCTGACCATTGCCATGCCGGATTCCACCGGCTTGGTCACAGTCATCTCTACCGTCTCCGGGCTGGCACCAGGGTAGGGTGTCATGACAATCACATACGGCAAACTAATATTGGGAAGCAGATCCGTAGTCATTTTCATGAAAGAAACTACCCCTAATACAATGACCAGAATCACGCCTACCAACACTGTGTACGGCTTTTTTACACTAAATTTAGAAATCATCCGCTATCTCCTTTTACTGACATCAAAAACAAAGACCGGTCCCCAGACCGGTCACCTACTTTGATTATAATTCTATCCAAAAATCATGTCAACAAAGGAAAAGGAAAAGAAATATTAAAAGAATATAAACTCTTTCCAAATTCTTCCCTCAAAGCATCCTTCGGATCTTCGCTTTCAGACGCTGCAGGGCATTGTCTGTTGATTTTTCCTCTCTTCCCAGCACTCTTGCGATCTCTCCATAACTCATCCCTGTCAGATACAGATCAAGAACCTGCTTTTCAAAAGTACTAAGCTCCCGATCAATGGCAGCTTCCAGATAAGCCACTCTTTCCTTATCCAGGAACAAATCTTCGGGACTTTGCTGGGTCTTTCTTGACAAAAGTTCCAGCAGTTCTCCCTGCTTTCCCTCCTGCTTACTTGATACGTCTCCATAAAGCGATACATAAGTATTTAGCGGAACATGCTTCTTTCTCTGAGATGCCTGTACCGCCGTATATAATTGTCTGCTGACACACAATTCTGCAAACGTAAAGAAACTGGCATCCCTGCCGCAGTCATAGTCCCGTACCGCCTTAAACAGTCCAAGCATGCCTTCCTGGATCAGATCCTCATTGTCCCCACCCAGGATATGCATTGATTTGGCTTTGCTGCGCACCAGGTTTTTATACTTCTCACAGATATAATCCATGATAGCCTCTTCACCGTTTCGCAGTCTGTCTATCAGCTCTTCATCGGGTGTATTTTCATAATCCTGATATCGATTCCTGCTTTCCAAATACGTCTCCTCCTCTAACCAAGTCTCTGACGCACAATTTCATAAGCCAACACACCTGCTGCCACAGAAGCATTCAGGGAATCGATATCTCCTTTCATCGGTATGGAAGCGATCATATCACATTTCTCTTTCACTAATCTTCCCACACCTTCTCCCTCATTGCCGATCACAAGACCGATGGGACCCTTTAAATCCAGCTGATACATAGTGGTACCGCCCATATCTGCACAGACAAACCACAAGCCCTCTTTCTTCAGATCTTCAATGGTCTTGGCAAGATTTGTCACTTTTGCCACAGGCGTATAATTCAGCGCTCCTGCAGAAGTTCTCGCCACAGTAGCTGTCAGCCCCGCCGCTCTGTTTTTAGGGATGATGACACCATGGGCTCCCGCAAGGTTGGCTGTTCTGATGATGGCTCCCAGATTGTGCGGATCCTCAATGTTATCCAAAAGAAAAACAAACGGTGCCTCCCCTTTTTTTCTGGCAGCTTCCAGAATATCCTCTACCTCGGCATACTCATAGGCTGCGGCGTAAGCGATCACCCCTTGATGCTTACCGGTATCAGACATCTGATCCAGGCGTTCTCTGGTCACAAATTTGATCATGGTATCATGCTTCTTGGCCTCTCTTTTGATGGTCATGATCGGTCCATCCTGACAGCCGTCAAGAATAAAGATCTTGTCAATCGGCTTTCCGGAGCGATAAGCCTCTATCACGGCATTTCTGCCCTCTATGGTAAATTCCTGATATCCCATTTTCTTCCTTTCTGCGCTCTCTGACTCCTAGATCGTCATACCAGCCTTCTCAATTCCCTGTTTTACCAGATACAAAAGCCTTCCGGTCTGCCCTGTCAGGTACAAAAAACCCATAAGAGCCTCGAACCCTGTGGCCTTGCGGTAATCCTGAATTGTGGCATTTTTGGCAGATGTATAAGCTTTGGCATTCTTCCCCCGCTTATACACTGCCAGTTCCTCCTCTGTCAATTCTTCCATAAGCCCTTCGATCATAACCGCCTGGGTGCCTGCCTGCACATATTTAACCGTACGTTTGTGCAGTTCATTGGCCGCTCTGTTTGCCCGCTCTACAACCACAGTCCGAATGATCAAATCATATACTGCATCACCGATATAGGCTAGGGTCAGCGGCGAATAGGCCCTCACATCTTTGTCCTTACATGCAAAGACCGCTTTGATCTGTTCCAACAATTCTAAGCTTTTTTCCATTTTACTCCCTCACGAGTATCTTCCAGAATAATACCCTGCTCCAAAAGCTCATTTCTGATAGCATCTGCCAGTGCAAAATTCTTTTCCTTCTTTGCCGCCTTACGCTCTTCAATCTTTCCAAGAACATAAGCCTCCAGCTCTGTATCGACAGAAGCCTCTTCCACGATCTCTTCTTTCAAAAGATCAAGGCTTAATACCTCATCAAAGCTTTCAATGATCGCACGCTTGGTGGCACCAGAAAGCTCTGTCTTTAACACATCGTACAAAAGAGTGATACCCATAGAAGTGTTCACATCATTGCCCACAGCCTCCACAAACTTAGCCTTATATTCCTTTACAGCCTCCTCGCATACTGCTCCATCTTTCGAAAGCTCTGCAATACGCTTCTTTAATTTCTTGTAGGTACCTGCCGCCTGATCAAGGGCTTCAAAAGAAAAGATCAGCGGCTTTCTGTAATGAGACTGGAGACAGAATAATCTGTAAGCAAGGGGATCATAGCCTTTTTTCTCCAAAAGAGAAACGGTCAAAAACTCGCCCTTGGACTTACTCATTTTTCCGGACTGGTCATTTAAATGATGTACATGGAACCAATAATTACACCATTTATGTCCAAGATAAGCTTCGCTTTGTGCAATCTCATTGGTGTGATGAGGGAACATATTGTCAATTCCGCCGCAATGGATATCCATATATTCACCTAAGTGTTTCATACTGATGCAGGAGCACTCAATATGCCAGCCGGGGTAACCCACACCCCAAGGGCTGTCCCATTTCAGCGCCTGATCCTCAAACTTAGATTTGGTAAACCACAGCACAAAGTCATTCTTGTTTCTCTTATTCTCATCCTCGGTCACATCCTCGCGGACACCCACCATCAATTCTTCCTCGGTCTGATTGCCGAACACATAGTAAGTAGAAAGCTTAGAAGTGTCAAAATAAATATTTTCTCCGGCCTGATAAGCATATCCTTTTTCCAAAAGTCCCTTGATCATTTCAATAAAACTGTCAATACAATTGGTTGCCGGCTCCACCACATCCGGAGTCTTGATGTTTAATTTGGCACAGTCAGAAAAGAAAGCATCTGTGTAAAACTGCGCGATCTCCATAACGGTCTTATGCTCTCGCTTTGCCCCCTTTAACATCTTATCCTCTCCGGTATCGGCATCTGAGGAAAGATGACCTACATCTGTAATGTTCATAACACGCTTTACGTCATAATCAGCGTAACGAAGGATCTTTTCCAACACATCCTCCATGATGTAACTTCTCAGATTACCGATATGGGCAAAATGATATACAGTAGGGCCGCAAGTATACATATTGACTTTGCCTTCCACATTGGGCACAAATTCTTCTACATTCTTTGTCAGGGTATTGAATAACTTCATAGATTCGTCTCCTTCTCTTCTTTCTGTTTCTTTTTGTTTCCGTCAGATTCTTTTGTATGCTTCTTTAATTTCTTCTTCAAAGACTTCAGCTCTTCTTCCATTTCCAGAAGCCGGCTGCCCATCTGTGCATTCATAATCTGCAGATTGGCAATTTCTTCTTTGACAGGGTCCGGAAGATCTGTCTGGTTCATGGTCTCTCTGGGAAGTGATATATTGTCGCGCTTCACCACACGTCCCGGCACACCTACCACCGTAGAATTGGGCGGCACTTCACTTAAGACCACACTTCCTGCACCGATCTTGGAGTTCTCACCGATGGTAAAGGATCCCAGCACCTTGGCACCGGCACTGATCATTACATTATCTCCCACGGTTGGATGACGTTTTCCATGCTCCTTACCGGTTCCTCCCAATGCCACCCCCTGATACAGAGTCACATTGTTGCCGATAATGGCAGTCTCA
>JAZSFW010000197.1:0-10923 GCA_045532445.1 Acetatifactor sp.
GGATGGATTCTTTTGGGACGAGCCTCATTATGCATATCCCAAGTCCTATGCGTCTATTACCGGTGGTGCGGGGGACGATTGGGCATGCCGTTGTCCGGAATGTATGAAAAAATTTGAAGATTACTATGGCTATGAGATGCCCAAGTTTATGAATGATGATGTGAAGCAGTTCAGATGGAGGGAAGCCTTAAAGACGCTGGCAGACTGCTCCAAGGCATTAAAGGAATACAATCCGAACCTGGAGATCACATGTTGCGTGCATGCAACAAAGAATACCTATTATGTGACAGAGCTTCGCGGGTATGATAACTGGGATATGGTTGCAGCATGTCCTTACTTTGATGTATTTTCAACAACCATCATTAACTGGTCTTTACCGGATAGCTTCTTTCAGGAAATTACGGAGAGAACGGTGAAAATGGCTCAAAAATATGGTAAACAGTCTGAGCGCTGGCTGATGGGCTATAATGCGCAGCCACAAGACTTCAGCCAGATTGATCATGTGGTGGATATGTACCGTGATGCCGGAGTAGACCGCCTGGCGACCTGGACTTATCGTGGAGGCTATGGTACCGTTGTGCAGGCTCCGGACCCGATTAAGCTGTGGGATGCGATCGGCGAAAATTATAAGAGAGTGTTGGAAAAAGAATGATAGAAAAATATTATGAGCAAATCGTACATATTTTAGGGCAGATCAAGGATACGCAGACAGATAAGATATGCGCTGCTGCACGTATGGCTGCAGATGTCATAAAAGCAGATGGTATTATATATGTTTTTGGCTGTGGACATTCTCATCTCATTGGACTGGATTGCTTTTACCGGGCAGGAGGTCTTGCCAATGTGAGTGCCATGTTGGATACAGACCTGATGCTTCATAATGGAGCGGCAAAAAGCAGCGTGATGGAGAAGATGTCCGGTATTGCGGAAAGTATTCTGGAACGATATTGTATCACAGAGAAAGATCTTTTGATCGTGATCTCCACCTCCGGTAAAAATGCAGTGCCTGTGGAATTGGCACAGGCTGCATCCCGGAAAGGGCTTAAGAATATCTCGGTGGTTTCTTCTGCCTATTTTGCAGACAAAAAGGATGCTCCCATGCTGTACGAATGCTCGAATCTGTATATAGACAATTGCGTGCCTCATGGGGATGCGGTGATGGAGATAACCGGTTCCGAGACCAAAATGGGAAGTGTCTCTACGGCAGCCAGTTCCTTTATTCTGCAGTCTGTCCTGATGGAAGGCGCAGAACTGGCAGCAAGAGAGGGCGCAAGAGTTCCGGTTTATATGAGTGGCAATGTGGAAGGCGGCGCAGAGTACAACAAGGAATTGATCGGGGCATATTTACCGAGGATTAAGCACTTGTAGAGGAGATAAAAAATGACCTTTGATGGGATTCATTATGTGGTTTCCAAGCCAAAAGATTTTCAAGAGAATTTTAAATATCCTGTAGTGATATTTATGCATGGCGCCGGAACACGGGGCGATAACCCGGATAAAATTTTTGATAATCCTTTTTTCACAAAAAGCAATATTTTGCTTGAAAGGGCAATCATATATGCTCCCTTATGCAATCAGGATACATGGTTTGATATGTTTGAAAGGATTCGTAGATTTGCCCGCTTTGTCTATGAGGAGAAAAATACTGACAGAACACGATTGTATTTGGTTGGTGCAAGCATGGGAGGATATGCAGTGTGGCAAATGTTGATGTCAGACCCACAATTATATGCAGGAGCTATCCCCATTTGCGGTGGTGGAATGTATTGGAATGCAGAGCGGCTTAAAGATTTAAATATATGGGCTTTTCATGGGAAAAAAGATTCTGTCGTGATGTGCGAAGAAAGTGTTATGGTCATATGTCTACAAAAATCCCGAACCTTTTCAGTGGCTTCTGGAATGTAAAAAAGAAAAGGTGAGTGAATTATTCAGTTGTCATTATGCTTCGTCAGAATTGTACGGTTAGAAAGGAGCAGAACATGCCTAAAATAGCGGTTATTGGAATCTGCGGTAATTCCTTTTTTATGCATGCTGATCATTTCCATGAAAAAGGAGAAACGATTGTAGCAGATTCTGTCCATGAGGAGATCGGGGGAAAAGGTATTAATCAGGCGGTGGCTGCAGCTCGCATGGGAGCAGAGGTATCATTCCTGACAGCAGTTGGTGATGACAAGGATGGTCAGGTCTGTAGGAAAGTGGCAGAAGAGGAAGGTCTGCGGGGTAAGTTTTGTATAAAGAAAGATGAGCGCACTACATTTGCTTTCATTTTGACTGATAAGCAGGGAGAAAACCAGGTGACAGGGTATCACGGCGCGGAGCTTACCGTGGAGGATGTGCGCGACTTTGAGGAAGAAATTGCTGCAAGCGACATGCTGCTGTTGCAGCAGGAGGTGCCATGTGGAGTGAATGAAATGGCGGTACAGCTTGCAGTAAAACATGGTGTAAAGGTTATCCTGAATCCGGCGCCCATTCGGGAGATTTCCATGAAAATGGCAGAGAATATCTATATGATTACTCCGAATGAGCAGGAAAGGAAGGCTATTGATGTGGAACGTTTTCAGCATGTGATTACCACACAGGGAAAAAGAGGTTGCCTGATCCCGGGAGGAAGGGTAATACCTGCAATAAAAACACAGGCTGTGGATACTACTGGAGCCGGAGATACTTTTAATGGTGTATTGGCAGTCTGTTTGGCAGAAGGAATGGAACTGGAGGATGCCTGTAAATATGCCGTGACGGCCTCCGGTATCAGCGTGAGCAGAAGAGGCGTATTGGGCGCAATACCATACAGAAATGAAGTTGAAAGGAAATTACAAGAAAAGGAAAGGATGATAAACTATGAATGATTTTGGCTATTTTGAAAGTCTGCTGGCTAACTTTAAGGTTGTAAACGAAACCCAAAGTGAAAATATTTGCAAGGCCGGCAAATTGATGGCAGAGGCTATTGAGAATGACCGGCTGATCCATGTCTACGGTGGCGGTGGTCACACCACGTTGCCCGTAGGCGAAATGTTTTTCCGTGCCGGCGGCTTATCCTGCATTAATCCGGTAATGGAAACAGGCCTTTCTGTTTTCAACCAAGCGCTCAAGTATCTGGAGCTGGAAAGAACCGTCAATTACGGCAGTGCTATCATGAAATATTATAATTTGCAAAAAGATGATGTGCTGATCATCTTTCACAACATCGGCATCAATCCTGCCACCATCGATGCCGCCATGGAAGCTAAGAAATGTGGCGCAAAGATCATTGCTGTTTCCAGCTCCTACTGGCAGAATGAAATGCCCGCCGACCACTTTATCCGCCACCCCAACAAGACTAACCTTTTTGATTATGCGGATGTTTGCATCGATGATTTCAACCCTGTAGGCGATGCCGCTGTTACCGTTCCCGGACTGGAGACCCCTATTGCGCCGGTTTCCAATATCATCGATTTTTACATTGCCCATCTGCTGGAGATCGAATGCGTCAAGCAGTGCATTGATAAGGGCATTACGCCGCCGGTTTGGTCCAGTGCCAATACACCGGGCGGAGATGAAAAAAATGCAGCTTATTTGGAGAAATATCGACCAAGAATCAAGATGTTATAATGGAAAGCGAGGAGAATGGTATGAATAGATTACAGGAAAAATTAGATTTCCTTTTAGAAAAATATTCTGTAAATACAAAGGCGATTTTAAAAGACTGCAAAACAATTGAGATTGACGGCATGGAGCTGCCGATTCTCTCCCACAGAAGTGAAAGAAGATTTGTAGAATTAAAGAATGTTGTAAATAACGGGACCCTGGTGGGAGTAAGTGTAATGCGCGTGGCCAGGATCGTCGAAAAGGGCGCTGATATTTATGATGCCCTTTACAGAGAGCTGGATCTGGTGCAGTTTATTCTTCAGAGAAAGATCAAATCCATTATGGTGATGAAGAATGACAATGTAATGAATGCTATCGCAACTACGGAGGATAGTGTGGTATGTACCATTGAGATTTCTGCAACTCTGAGTGCCGGTGAGATTTCCAAGGACAAGCATGAAATCATTTCCCAGAGAGGTATCGCCTGTGATGTGGTGGTGGATGCACAGTTAAAGCAGGATTCCATCTATGTATTTGGCGCAGAAAACAAGAAATATACGGATGTGGATTTTGAACTCTATGGACTTTCTGTTGAGGAGATTGCAGTGGTAAGAGCAGCATTTGCAGCAGCCCAAAAGCAAAATTTTGATGAATTGAAGGCAATTCATGAAAATCTGTGTAAGCTTGTGGAGCTGGCAAAGAAATCTGTTGAAAATGGTGAAAGGGAGGTAATGTAACATGAAGCCTTTAAAAATTGCAATGATGAGCATGACCCATGGTCATACAAGAAAATACTACCAGACACTGATGGACAACCCCAAGCTGGACTGGGTTGCTGTTTCCACTGCAAACGAAGAGGTGAAGCAGATATTCTTAAACAGCGTTAAGGGAATCCCTTGCTACGACAGTGAAATTGAGATGCTCGATGCTCACCCTGAAATAGAAGCAATTGTTCTTGCCAGCGAAAACTGCGAACACCTTCGCCAGATGAAGCTCTGTGCAGAGAGAGGAATTCATATTCTTTCCATGAAAATTCCGACTTTTGACATGGAAGAGTATGACGAGATGATAAAGATTGTAGAGGAGAAAGGGCTTGTTTGTCAGATAGAGCTTGAGATGCATTATAATCCTGTGATTGCCAGACTCAAAGACCTTGTGGCAAACGGAGAGATTGGTAAGATCAAATCGTTTAATGCCACAAACATCACGCTTTCTCCGGTATGGGCATTCCCCTGGCAGGGAGTTCCTGAAAAGAGCTACGGCAAGAGAGTACCGATTAAAGAAGGAGATCCTCGTTTTAGAGGTGGCGCCCTTTGCGATCATCCACATATCTTTGATATGATCCGTCATATGACCGGAAGTGAGTTTGAGTCCATTTATGCTGAAGTGGCTCCCAATATCCGCCCTGATATAGAGGAAGAGGATATGCTGTCTGTCATCGGACGCATGAAAGACGGCACTATATTTTCTCTTGATCCTTCCTGGTCCAAGATGGAGGAGAGATTAAAAGTACCCGGTCCCGGCTGGGAGGTATTTCCAAAGCGCATGGAGGTAAACATTACCTTAAACGGAGAAAATGGTACTGTGATGGCAGATTGTTTCGGACCCAATGTGTATCATAATGGATGTCCCAACGACAGATATACCGTTCAGTACACCTATTTTGATGAGTGGATTGGCTTGATTGATGAGTTTGTCGATAATATCAGAAATAACAAGACTCCTCTGATCAATCTGAAATGGCATAAGAAAACCATTGAAGCCATGAATGCTGTTTATGAGAGCATTGCTACAGGAAAAGCAGTAAAGCTGTAAATTGTCAGAACACATATTTCTTTAACCGGTCAAATGCCTCCACTACCACAGCATAAGGCAGTGCCAAATTCATGCGAATGGTGTCAGGCTTATGGAAGGGCCGCCCGTCCTGCCAGATAACACCTACGTGGATGCCGGCCCGGATCAAGTCATCCAGGGTGCAGCCATGGTTTCGGCACCATTCACCGCAGTCGAGATAAAGCATATAGGTCCCCTGGGGCTTGGACAGTTCCACCCCGGGGAAATGCTCCAGAATAAAATGATAAGCAAAATCCACATTGGCTGTGAGCACAGTGCGCAGTTCATCTACCCATTCGTGCCCCTGTGGACTGTAGGCTCCGATCAGGGCGTGCATAGACAATACATTCATAAAGTTATAATGGCTGAGGGAGGCCTGTTTTCTCAGGCGATCTCTCAGGTAGGGATTGTAGGTGATGTGGTATGCTCCGATCAGTCCTGCCAGGTTAAAGGTCTTAGAGGGCGCGTAGACGGCAATAGTCCGTTTGCGCGCATCTTCAGATATACTCTGGGTAGGTATATGTTTATAATTTTCCAAAGTCAAGTCAGACCAGATTTCATCGGAGATCACCACGCAGTCGTGGCGGCGGTAGATTTCCATGGCCTGCTCCAACTCATTCCTGCTCCAGACTCTTCCTGTGGGATTGTGGGGGGAGCAAAGGATCACAAAATGAATGTGGTTTTGGGCAATTTTCCGGTCCATGTCTTCGTAATCCATTCGCCAGATACCGGCCTCATCCTTCTTCAGATCACTCAAAACGATTTGTCTTCCATTTTCTTCCAATATTCTTGTAAACCCAACATAGGCGGGCGAATGAAGAAGTACTGCGTCACCCGGCGCTGTAAAGGCCTGCAAAGCAGAAGCGATGCAGCCAAGTACACCGCTTTCATAGCCGATGTCTTCTTTTGTAAGACCTTTTACATCATTTCGCAAAATGTGCCAGTTGATAATACTCTCATAATACGCTTCAGAAGGGTTATAATAACCAAAAGCAGGGTGATTTGCCCGAGTGATGATGTGTTCCTGAATGGTGGGAAGTGTGGCAAAATTCATATCAGCCACCCACATGGGAATGCGGCTGAAACCGTCTGCAATTTTGGCGTCAGGAAAAGGGATCATTTCTACAGCAAGGGCATCTTTGCCGGTGCGGTCTAAGATAGAGATAAAATCGTATTTCATGGAAGGCCTCCTGAAAGGGTATCTTTTTTTAGTATCATAACACAAAAGGTAGATAGCCGGCAATGAGTTAATAAATCTTTAAGAGAAATCACCATTTTTTCACATTTCTTCTCTTGATTTATACGGCTTTAGTATCTATAATAGAGGGAAGAAAGCAGTTACAAAAGCATAATTTGCGGTGTTTAGCTGCCAGGCAGAAGTGGAAATGGAGTAACTATGGATAATCAGATGAATCAGTATGATAATGGAAATGGATACCGCGGCGACCGGGGAAGCGGTCAGGGCGGCAACAATAGAAATGGCAATGGTGGAAATGGGAATCCCTCACCATGGAAGAATAAATGGATCGTATATTTGCTGACAGCTGTGATCGCGTTGCTGATCTTTATGATGTTCAGGAATTTTCTTTTGGGCAGCAATGAAGGCTCTACAGTGAAGTATTCAGAGTTCCTTACTATGTTGGAGGAGGGGCAGATTGAAGCGGCTGAGCTCAGAACAGATGGCTATCTGTATTTTACCAAGAAGCAGGATACGGAGCCAAGTGAGAATGAGGATGCGCAGGAACCCATGTCATTTTTGGATTTTTACATGAAAATGTATGGGCAGCAGTATGCGACAGAATACAACACCTTTGTGATGGAAAGTGCAGATACGCTTACGCAGCGCCTGAAAGAGCATGGTGTGGCAGACTATGAGGCCATTCCATCCAACAACTCGGGGATGATCCTGAACTTCATCCTGACCTTTATCCTTCCTTTGTTGTTGATGTGGCTGTTTCTTGGCATCATGTTCCGCAAGATGGGCGGAAGCGGCGGTCCCATGGGAGTGGGCAAGAGCAATGCCAAGGTGTATGTACAGAAGGAGACCGGTGTGACCTTTAAGGATGTGGCCGGTGAAGATGAGGCCAAGGAATCTTTGCAGGAAGTAGTAGATTTTCTGCACAATCCGGGCAAATATTCCAAGATTGGTGCAAAGCTCCCCAAAGGTGCTCTTTTGGTGGGGCCTCCCGGTACCGGTAAGACACTGCTTGCCAGAGCGGTGGCAGGAGAGGCGCATGTACCCTTCTTTTCCCTAACAGGTTCTGATTTTATTGAGTTGTATGTGGGTGTGGGCGCCAGCCGTGTAAGAGACTTGTTTAAAGAGGCAACCAAGAATGCCCCCTGTATTATTTTTATAGACGAGATCGATGCCATCGGACGCAGCCGTGATTCCAAGTACGGAGGGGGCAACGAGGAGCGCGAGCAGACCTTGAATCAGCTTTTGTCTGAGATGGATGGCTTTGACGGTTCCAAAGGTATCCTGGTGCTCGGTGCTACCAACCGTCCGGAGATTCTGGATAAAGCACTGCTTCGTCCCGGACGTTTTGACAGACGCATCATCGTGGATAAGCCCGACCTGAAAGGCCGTGTGGAGATCTTAAAGGTGCATTCCAAGGATGTAATGATGGATGAGACCGTGGATCTGGATGCCATTGCGCTGGCAACCAGCGGTGCAGTGGGTTCAGACCTTGCCAATATGATTAACGAAGCTGCCATCAATGCAGTAAAAGAAGGTCGTCATCTGGTGAGCCAGAAGGATCTGTTCTATGCAGTGGAGCAGGTTCTGGTGGGCAAGGAGAAGAAGGACCGCATCATGAGCAAGGAGGAGCGCAGGATCGTTTCCTATCATGAGGTGGGTCATGCCCTGGTAAGTGCCCTGCAGAAGAATTCCGAGCCCGTGCAGAAAATCACCATTGTGCCCAGAACCATGGGTGCCCTTGGTTATGTGATGCATGTACCCGAGGAAGAAAAATACCTGAACACAGAGGCAGAGCTTCGTGATATGCTGGTAGGTCTGGTGGCAGGCCGTGCAGCGGAGGAAGTGGTGTTTGATACCGTTACCACAGGCGCCGCCAATGATATTGAACGTGCCACAACCATTGCAAGAGCTATGGTGACTCAGTACGGTATGAGTAAGAAATTTGGTCTGATTGGTCTGGCAACCATTGAAAGCCAGTACCTTGAGGGCAGAGCAGCCCTGAATTGTTCCGATACAACCGCAGCAGAAATAGACAACGAAGTCATCGCCATTCTGAAGGCAAGCTACGAGGAAGCTTTAAGGCTGCTTCGGGAGAACAGAGAGCTGATGGACAAATTGGCCGAGTTCCTGATCGAAAAAGAGACCATCACCGGCAAGCAGTTCATGGAAATCTTCCGCAGAGAAAAAGGAATTCCTGAGCCAGAGGAGAAGACCAAGAAGACCGAGACACTTGATGGGGCGAAAGCAAAGGATCAGGATGCTGAAAATCAGAAGCCAGAAACGCTGCAGGTTGAAGCTAAGTCCCCGCTTTCTGAGGAACAGCCTTCCGAAGAGATAAGGGAAGTGACTGAAGAGAAGAAGTCTGAGGAGCAGACGCAGCTGGAGGAACAGAAGTCCGAGGAAAAGAAGCAGGAAGAGAAGGCTGAAGAACAAAAGCTTGAAGAACCGAAAACTCAAGAGCCGAAGCCCCAGGAACCGCAGGGAAGCAATAACGAAAGCGCTACACCCCGGGGAAGATTTTCTAACAGACCTTTATAAGCAATGATATGCCCCTGTCTGATTGACAGAGGCATATCAATTGCTTTCTGTGTTTTTATTTACCAATATTGAAATTGCTTTATTTTTGGAAATTAAGCAACCAGTCCGCAATATCAACAATCTTTACACCCTCATACTGATATTCATCGTATCGAGTGCGGGAAATTACCATCTTGGGGTAGGCATCCTTGATTTGAAGCAAAGGCGAAACCTCACGTTCAAAGGTTTTTTCGTCGCTGATATTGTCAGAAACCTGTATATAAATCTTCTCATTGCGCTTAATTGCAACAAAGTCGATTTCTTTCTTGTAGAGCACACCAACATAGACTTCATAGCCTCTGCGGAGCAGTTCTATTGCAACCACATTTTCAAGGATTCTGCCGTAATCCATGTTTTTCGTGCCGAGCTTGGCATAACGGAAAGTATGGTCGCTCAGATAATACTTGTCGTTGCTGGAAAGATATTTTTTACCCTTAATGTCATATCTGCGGACTTTATAAAAGGCAAATGCGTTGCACAAATACTGAATATAAGAGCTGACGGTAACGTGGTTGACTTTTTCTTTTAAGCCACTGAATGTATTTGTAATGTTTCGTGCCGAGGTTAGATTAGAGATGTTGTCCATTAGGAAATCCACAAGTCTATCCATCAACTGCATATTGCGGATTTTATATTTCTTGCGAATATCACGAACAATCAAGGTGTTGAAAACATCGGCAACATAATCATACTTGGCTTCTTGATCTTTGTAGAGATATGAGCCAGCCATACCACCCTCAATCATATACTTTTCTACGGCGATGTACTTGTCGCTGTAACCAAAATATTGCATATATTCGCTGAAGGAGAACGGAAAGACTTTGACTTCAAATGTTCTTCCGGTAAATAGAGTGGCAAGGTCAGAACTCAAAAGGAAAGCGTTAGACCCGGTAATATAAATATCAAACTTTTCAGATGCGTGCAAACCATTGATTGCTTTTTCGAAGTCGTTGCACATTTGGACTTCATCAATTAAAACAAAGTTCTCTTTGCCAGCCATATACTGAGAATTGATATAGTCGTACAAAGGTCTGTACTCAAGCAAATGGTCAAACTCCGGTAAGTTAAAATTGATTTGAATGATATTGTGGTCGGGTACATTCTGTTCGATATGGTTCTTAAATGTTTCCAGCAGCTTTGATTTTCCGCTACGGCGAACACCCGTGATGACTTTGATATCCGGAGTACCGATTACATTAATAAGTTTTTCTAAATATTGATTTCGAGTAATAAGTTTCATGGCGCATCACCTCTCTTACAGCATTATGCCACAAACTCTTACCATTTTCAATATTTTTTTAAAAATGGTAAATACAAAACTAAAGCAGATTGTTTTTCTCATAAATCTCCTGTACAGTTTCCTCAATGGCAGCATCCCTTAAGGAAAAATCAGAAACCTGATACTTCCTGTGGATGATCTCTAATACTTCCATGGGAGAGATTTCGCTCTTGTGAAAGGAAATCCATTTGCGGGAGCCTTCTTCTTTTTGGACACAGAGTCTGGGATCTTCCAGTTCCACAGGCTGGTCAGTGTCGAAATCGGCGATGAGTACGCTGCCGCCGGTATATATTTCTTTGAAATCTTTCAAGCTGCCGTCGTAGAGTTTTCTGCCATTGTCGATCATGATCAGGCGGTTGCAGATCGCTTCAATATCACCCATATCATGAGTGGTCAGCACCAGTGTGGTGTTTTTTTCCCGGTTTACTTCTTTGATGAATTTTCGGATGCTGTTCTTGGCCACCACATCCAG
>JAZSFW010000265.1:0-4309 GCA_045532445.1 Acetatifactor sp.
ACCCTTCTTCCGTACGGATATAGGTGTGAAAATCACTGATATCACTCTTTAAGCGGTTCGGTGAAAAGTAAGCATGCCCGATGGTAGTCACAATATTGGGGCAAGTGGCACCGATCTGCAAGCTGGCAGCCTGTGTGATTCCTTCTTCGATCATGGAATTAAAGAATACCTGGATGCCGTGAGCCGCCGCCAATTCACAGATAGCCTTAGCCGGTGCAATTCCTCCGTTTTTAGTGACTTTAATGCTAAAGATATCCACAGCCTCTGCCTGAATCAGATTCCTGGCATCCTGCAGAGTCATGACACCTTCATCTGCGGATAACGGGATATCAATTGCCTTTCGCACCTTTGCCATACCCTGAACATCCCAGCTTTGCAGGGGCTGCTCGAAGAATAAAATATCGCAATCCTTGATCAGCTTCCAATATCTGATAGCAGTATCCACATCCCAACCTTGATTGGCATCCACAATCAGTGGATAATCCGGGCCTACAGCCTCTCGGGCAGCCTTGGTCCGAGCTGCATCCAGCTTATAATCCGGGCCTCCGATTTTGATCATGCATCCATAGTAACCCAAGCGCTTTGCTTCCAACACTTCCTTGGCACTCTCCTGAGGGGTACTTCCGCCGATGGACCACATGCAGCGCATTTTTTCTCTTCTGCTTCCGCCCAACAGCTTATGTACCGGTAATCCTACTGATTTTCCCAAAATATCATGAGCTGCCATGTCTATCGCAGATTTGGCAAGATGCTGATTTCGAATGGTTGCATCCATGATACGGTGGATTTCATTGATATTGGTAGGGTCTTTTCCGATGAGCATAGGAGCCAGGTGTTTCTCGATCACAAGCCCGGCACTTTCCACACTGTCACCGGTAAACAAAGGCCAGGGGTCACATTCCCCATACCCGATTAACCCTTCATCCGTCTCCATTGTAATAACAATGGGTGTGGCAGTACTGAAAATACCGTATTCTTTGGAAAGATGATACGGATGCTGCAAAGGCACTGCCAGTGAATCTACTTGAATCCTCGTAATCTTCATTTTTGACTCCTTTCATAGAGATATAGCTTGCCTGTGACGACTCTTATGTGAAATTTATTCCTTGTAAAGAGCCTTTTACCAGTAAACTATCTGTTGACAATTGTTCTTATAATTTAAAATTAACATAGGGTGTTGCCATTGTAAAATATTTATAGTATTATAAATATTATAATTATAGAATTATACTATTGGCAAATTATGATAACTTTTTGGGAGGTGCTTATATGTTTCAATTAAAAAACTATGTCTTGGAAATCTATCGAACAGGAAGTTTTTCTCAGGCAGCTGCAAATCTGTATGTGTCACAGCCTTCACTAAGCGCCTCTATCAAGCGCCTGGAGGACCGCATCGGCGAGCCTCTGTTTGACCGAAGCACCCACCCAATCCGATTAACAGAGTGCGGACAGGCGTATGTACGTGCAGCCCAGACTATCATTACAGCCGAAGACAATTTTTCCGCATATATGGAAGCGTGCAGCACTTACCAGGCCGGAACCCTTATGCTGGGTGGCAGTAACTTAAATTTATCTTTTATCCTGCCACCTATTTTAAAGAAATTTCAAACAACTTATCCTAAAATTCAATTGGAGATTCTGGAGGGAAATATTGACGATCTCAAACAGCTTCTTCTGGAAGGAAGGCTGGATTTCGTGGTTGACAGCTGCAAGCTGGATCCGGAACGTTTCAGCGAATATATCTATCAATCGGAAAACCTGATTCTCTCTGTTCCCGCAGGATTTGAATGCAACCGGCAGTTGAATAAGTTTCAGTTGACCCGAGAGGATATTCTGCAAAACAAGCATTTGCAGGAGGACTTCCCCTCAGTTCCTCTGTCAACATTAAAAAATACTCCCTTTGTTTTTCCTACTGCGGAAACCGATACATATAAGCGTTCCTGGAACCTTTGCCAGAAGGCCGGTTTCACTCCACAGGTAGTACTCTCCTTCCATCAGCAGGCTACCGTATTCCATATGAACTGTGCCGGCTTGGGAGCTTCCTTTATCAGCGATATTCTTGTGAAAAATATGCACTCACATCCAGAGCTGATTTATTACAAAGTGGGAGGAAGCGAAAGTTTTCGACATATCAAGATTTTTAAAAAGAAAGAGAAACAAATGACCCGGGCCATGCAAGCTTTTCTTGCATTAGCCCGGGAATGAAATCCTCTATCTCAGCGTCACTTTGGGGTTCTCACGGATCATCTCCATACCCACTTTATAAAGGTTCTCTAACTCCATGCGATAAATCGTGCCAATTCCGCAGGGCTGCGTATGGATCCGCAAACCTCTCTTTGTTGCTTCCCGGTAGAACTTACTATCTGACACATAATAGAAATCTCTGTCATCCGGATATTGATGAGCAAGGAAACCTGTATGTAACTGTCCCTGCTTATCAATATATTTGATCACGCCGGGCTTCGGAAGATCTGTTGCCACTTCTTCCAGATAATGAATAAAGGTATTAGATGCAATCGAACAGCCGAAAAACACCACAGAGCCACCACGCTTCAATGCCTTATCCAAGGGCGAAGTGACTCCTGCAGGAGGATCAAAGAATCCATGTCCCTCCACACATTCTGCCGCATCATGACCAATCGCAACCCATTCATGGGTGGAGTGATTGGAACGCATAGCATCCGGATGCTTTAACATTGTACGAGGAAGCGCTCCTGTTGAAATCGTCAGATCACGCAATTCTCCGTCCGGCCTCATGTCATAGGGACGGAAAGTCAGTCCTCTGTTCATGGTCCCTTCAAACATGATATAAGGACGGCTGAATGCCGGTGCCAATATGGTTCCCTCTTCACCTACCGTTTCCTGAAAACTATTTATCACGGTATCCGCACCACCCGGAATATATCCGATACCGGACAGGGAGGAATGTACAAGAACGGTATCTCCCCGGCTGACTCCCAACTTTTTCAGAGCATCCTTAATGTCCTTATCAGTGATCGGATTCTTCACACACATCTTTAGATAACCGGCTTCAGCAAGTCTGGTACAAGCGTAAAGATAGGATCGCACAGTAGGTTCATTCAAGATGAGATTCTTATCCCATTCCAATTCCATGATCAAAGTCCGCAAGGTTTTTATTCCATCCATGCGGGAAAAGATATCTGACAGATCACCATAAATCATATATCCAGGGATTACACGACGCTCCCTTCTGGGAATATTTTTCTGGTCATGAGGCAACCCACGTCCTACACGTGTAAACACAAAATCGTCTGCATAATCGAACCAGCTTCTTGTGTTGCTTTGTGCATAAAACGGAACATCTTTGTGAGGCGTAGATTGATATTGATTTTTCACTTCCGGCATCTTCAATTGATCCAGTGTATTCTGAATCTCCGGGAGATCTCCCCAAAGAGACAAAGAAGCAATCCGCCGATATTCACGATGATAGAGAAA
This sequence comes from Acetatifactor sp., assembly GCA_045532445.1. Lineage (GTDB taxonomy): Bacteria > Bacillota > Clostridia > Lachnospirales > Lachnospiraceae > Acetatifactor. The sequence continues at coordinate 3,457 of JAZSFW010000265.1, forward strand.
TTCCATTCTTGCCTTGGCATCCGTCCCTTCACGCAACACATCCTCAGCAGCAGAATCCAAGCACATTTGGGCATTTTTCAGTGCCATTGGCAATAGGTTTTGCAGCTCCGCCTCTGTCAATCCTGCCATAGCTCTCACCCAAGAGCCGCTTGCCGCAAGTCCAAAAGCGCAGGCCTCCACATCCAGCTTGCTTTCATCCTGTATCGCATTGTGATGAAAATTACCGTAACCACCATTGTGAACCCATACTGTAGGCAGCCCAACCGTTGCATCGGAAAGACAACAGTCATCTCCAAAACCATGTAAATGCATGGTAATCTCTGATTCCGGATAAAAAGCCTGCAGCTCCCGGGAGACAGCATGCAATAGCACATTTCCTGCATATCCGGGCTGATCCGGTGCTTCATAGATTCTAAGGGAACGATCCTTCCCTTCTTTTTTATATCCCGGCATTCCATCTATGTTGATCGCGCCGATCGTCCGTCGGGAAAGATCCCCGCCATAATATTCTGCCGCAGCCGCAAATCCGTAAATCTCACTGGCAAATACAACTCGAACAGAATATTTTAAATGCACTTCACCTCGGGCAGCCATATCCCGGAGTGCTTTCAAAATTGCAACAGAACCTATCACGCCATTGGAATTATCATCGATTAACGGCTCATACAAATGAGCAAGCATCCATACTTCTCTCTTGCTTTCACCGGGCAATAGACCGGAAACAATGGGTAAGTTCGAAACAATCCTGCGGCCGTCCGACTCTGCGCGAACCATAACTCCGCCATTTTCACAAGCGCGGCGAAGATAATAACCTGTCCGCGGCGTAATCAAATAAGAGATAAAATCCCGGTCC
>JAZSFW010000248.1:0-2684 GCA_045532445.1 Acetatifactor sp.
TGGTAGAACTTCTCTGTGGTCAGACTGATTTGCCATTTCCGGACCAGTATCTGAAAATCACGATGGATCGGTTCTCCCAGACTGGTTTTGAAATTCTGGATGGACGGGAGTGTTTCCGGCCGATCCGGTTCTATGATATAGGTGCGCTGGTATGGTTCGCCCGGATCATCCAGTGGGAGTTTCCTGATTTCTCGGTTGAGCGCAATCTTGATCGGCTTCTGCAGGCGCAAAACCTACTGAATGAGTCCGGTGTGGTTGAAGGAAGTATCCACAGGTTCTTACTGATTTCCAGAAAATGCGAATGATTTCGAGATAATAACAAATCATTCGATTGGTTTTTCGGGAATTTTTTGGGAAAACACAGGGACGAAAGTGGGAAAAAATAGGTCACACACCGTACATGGGAATGTGTTATAATGTGTATGTCCAAAATTGGAGCTTGAAATCGGACACTTGAGCAAAAATCCAGGTTCGCAAAATACGACTTGTTTTTCGGGAAAAACCTGGAATTAAATTGGGAAAAATAATGTCATACCCCGTACATGGGAATGTGTTAGAATATTAGCGTGGATAACCGGCCATGAAAGTGGTCGGTTATTTTTATAGCTGAAAGGCACTGTTTTGAGAGGAATTCATCCTCCTGGACGGTGCCTTTTTCTATTTCAAAATTAAGGAGGTGATCGCGATGTCTTAGCAATGAAACCGAAGATCAACACAATCGCAGCCATCAAATTATCATTTATTTTTGGAGGAAACAACAATGAAAGCTTTTATTAAGACCGGTAAGAAGTATTTGGGCATGATCGTTCCTGCACTGGAAGCAGCAGAGGCGCTGATTGCGGAAGGCAAGGATGAAGAGGCAATGGCACTGCTGGCGAACGTGCCTCTGCAGAGCAAGGCGATGATTCTGAGCATGAAGGACTTCCTGGAAGCCTCCGGGGATCCTGAAGCTAAGGAGAAGGTGGCGCAGATTATGGCAGAGGAGTTCCCTGTCAGAATCGGTTTCACTGAGCAGGGCTGGTTTGGTATCCACATGATGCCTTTGGCCAAGACCCCTGATAGTGCTTCCAAGGAGTTTGTTTGCGAAATCCTCACTCCTGCGCTGAAGAAGTTCTTCGCCGACAAGCCTACGATTCGCTATCCCGAGTGTGTGGTGTGCTTCCGTCATGTTTATGACCGGAACTGCCCGGAATCCGGCAAGCGTGACTACAATAACGCAGAAGTGAAGCTGGCCAAAGATCTCGTGGCCATGTATGTCATGCAGGATGACAACCCTCGTTACTGCGATACCCATTGTATGTCCGCACCCGGCAAGGAGCCCCATACTGAGATTTACATTGTGCCCAGAGCAGAGTATCCGAACTGGCTCATGGAGAAGGCAAATATTCCGGATGACGGCATGCCTTTGACGGATCAGATTCCTGAGCGTTATAGCTTGGGCTTCTAAGAAACACAGGGCCCTTGCAATGCAGGGGCCCTGAACAGGAGGAAAAGATGTTTTTTATCCGAGAAGGAACACACCTATATAAATTTCTCATGATTCTGGCCTGCGTCGGAGAGTATCCCGTGAAGGTGGTATATTTGTTGGGATACGAACGCGTATGGAAACAGAAGATTAATGAGTGGCATAAATACCAGATTTATTGTCTGCCGGGAACCAATGAGAAGGTGCGTGCTCAGCTACTGTCAATTTCCGGTAAGACACCCTACAAGACAATTCGCCTGCATAAATCCGCCCTCCCCATACTGGAAAAAGTAGACCCCGATGCGTACAACTACTATATGAAAAACTACGATGCCCATCATTTCTCTGGTGCCCCCACGCATGTAGGCCGAAACCACCGGCTTGCAGAGGCAGTGGCAATGTGCCTGGCTACAGGTGCTGAGGTGCTGCCCTGGAAGGTCTCCGACCTTCAGGATCCGAAAACACGCTACCGAAATGTAGATCAGCCTTGTTTTTACTTATCCAGAGATCTGAAGGAGTTCCACGAAGGTGAACTGGAAAAGACGGGGTATATCAGACTTGCCGGAGCTCTTGTGTATCCGAAAGGAATGTATGCTGTCTACAATACCCGGGATGTTCCGATGCAGTGGCGAGGACGCGGGGAAGAAAAGGCACAGATGATGCTGTCCGAGATCTTCCGTGCCGGAGGTCTCCGGGAAGAAAGCGAATCCGCAATTTTGCTTGGCAAAGACTTTTTTACAGCGGCCATGACGATGGAAAATTCTTTTGCCAGGCGGCATTTAAAGGATGGTTTAGACAGAATCTATCAACATCTTCATTTCATCCCTATGAATGGGTTTGGCATCAAATTGCTTCAAATTATCACCACACAAAGATGGAAAAGAGATCTGAAAGAAATGATCTTTGGGGACGCTGAACCCACTGTTACGCTCGGTGGATTGGAACACGATGTGTATGAAAATGGTGAGTATTACTATTCCCATTTGGATGGAGATCTTTGCAGATTGATTTCCTTCCGCCGAACCTTGCGGAAATGGCCGGAGAAAAGATATGTGCTGGCCTGTTATCCGGAACAGGTCCCATATATAAAAGAATACCTGGGTGATTACTGGGACAAAGGAAACTTGAGAGCCGAACTTTATAACCTGGATGCCATCCATGCTTATTGGTTTGAAGAAGAGAAAGAAGATAATTCATAATCCTGCCGGAAGAGAGCAGC
>JAZSFW010000201.1:0-2628 GCA_045532445.1 Acetatifactor sp.
TTATGGATATCTGGTGCCGGAAATTCGAATCAGTAATCAAGGTTTGGTAAAAAGTTGTAAAAATATTTATATCGGAATTGTGGAGGGAGAAATATCTAAGTCCGGCGGCTACTGTATGATCCTGAATCCGCAGCTGCTTCGTGGGGAATCTCGATTGCGAAATAAGGATAAGATTTTTGCAAAGCCCAGTTCAGATATTGGAGGTATGTAATGATTATAAAAATAGCAATCCCGGGGAAATTACAGTTTAAAATGACACGCCGGGACAATTTTTTATTACCCCAAAAGGGAGATGTCCATTACATTGGCGGTGCAGAGGTGTTGCCGCCTCCGCTGGAGGGGGACAAAGAGATGGAAGTCATTCATGATTTGGGCACAGAATATGAGGATGAGGCCAAATCCATCTTGATCGAGCACAATTTACGTTTGGTGGTCTATATCGCCAAGAAATTTGATAATACAGGGGTAGGAGTGGAGGATTTGATCTCGATTGGTACCATAGGACTGATAAAATCCATTAATACCTTTGATCCTGAGAAAAAAATCAAGCTTGCCTCCTATGCATCCCGCTGTATAGAAAATGAAATACTGATGTACTTACGAAGAAATAATAAGACCAGGCTGGAGGTTTCCATCGATGAACCGCTGAATGTGGATTGGGACGGCAATGAACTTTTATTGTCAGATATATTGGGTACGGATGAGGACGTGATCTACCGGGATCTGGAAAATGAAGTAGAACGGAAACTTTTAATGAGAGCTGTCAACAAGCTTTCAGAGAGGGAGCGGACCATTATTAACCTGCGATTTGGGTTGGGAACCGCTGATGGTCAGGAAATGACGCAAAAAGAGGTTGCCAATCTATTGGGAATCTCACAGTCATACATTTCTCGACTGGAGAAGAAAATCATGAAACAATTAAAGCGCGAAATGAGCAGTATTTGACTGCTCATTTTCTCCGTGTATCATAATATCTTTTGGGTCTTGGCAAATCATGCTGTTATGGTATATACTGATAAATAGATTATATATGATAGTTGAGGATATGGTTATGGTTAGTAGAGAAGATATCTTATCCATGGAATATTTGAAAAAAACAGAATTCAGCGGGTGTCATCAAGGGATGCGGTATCGTCTTGAGGGGATCAGTTTAGAAGAAGGAAAGCAGCTTAAGGTGACAATATGGCCAGAGCCTTTTAATTTTTTTAAGACGCCGGAAGAGAAAAAGCAGAGTGCTTTCTTTGCATTCTCTGAGGAAGGTGTGCAAGAAGCCGTTGACTGGATGAATCAACGGTTTGTTCAGGATCAAGAACTATGGGATCACGCATGGGATCGATGGACAGACTATAAGATGGAGTAAGATATGTTAAAATATTTGATAAAGGATTTGATTGCTGCGCTTAGGTTTCTTCCATTGGGAATCATGGCGGGCATTGTGGTTGCTATGTTCTTAAATATGGTTAATAGCAGACGCAGCCGATTAAAGGAGAAACGAAAGCCAGTATTCTCCACAGTGTGTTTTTATATGTATGTGGTAATTTTGCTGGTGATCACATTTTTTTCCAGAGAAAGCGGATCCGGCAACGGAATGGATCTTAAGCTTTTTTCTACGTTGGGGATCAATGAAAGAAACAACGCTTACTTAGTGGAAAATATATTATTGTTTATCCCTTATGGTATGGTCTGTACCTGGCACTTAAAGCTGCGAGGGAAGTTTTTGGCATGTACTGCTCTGGGTCTTTTCAGCAGTCTGTTCATTGAAGGGCTGCAGTATGTGACCCAGAGAGGCGTCTTTCAGATCGATGATATCCTTACCAACATGTTGGGAAGCATGGTTGGTTATTTCTTGTTTTTTATCATTGATCTATTATGCGGTAAGATACGTGCGCATGGTGCGTAAGGCATTTTTTTCAAGTCTTGAGACTTGTGCTTGGGAGATGCCGATGATATCGGCTACCTCCATCTGTGTTTTCCCTTCAAAAAAGCGAAGAGAGATGATCTCGTGCTCTCTGTCATTTAGTTTTTTCATGGCTTCGTTTAAGGAGAGTCGTTCCACCCAGTTCTCTTCCTTATTTTTTTTGTCACTGATCTGATCCATGACATAAAGTGTGTCGCCTCCGTCCGTATAGATGGGCTCATAAAGGCTCATTGGATTCTGAATGGCATCCATGGCGTAGACGATATCTTCCTTGGGAATGCCAATCTCCAAGGCAATTTCTTCGATCGTGGGATCCTTTAAATTCTTGCGTGTGAGGTTTTCACGGGCATAAATTGCCTTATAAGCCGTATCTTTTAAGGAACGAGACACTCTGATACTGTTGTTGTCCCGCAGAAAGCGGCGGATTTCTCCAATGATCATGGGGGTGAACGTACATAGTCGAAAAGCCGGAAGGGAGACAGAAATGACCAGGAAACAAGCGGCTTTAAAGGCAATTGAGCTATTGTCAGGAAGTGAAGAAAACAAGGAAATATGCGAAGGATTGAGCAAAATCGTAAACGGTAAGCTTACTGAAATATGGAACCAAGAATTAGTATTGGAGTCCATTCAAGATTTTATAACAGAGCACGGATATTATCCTACTGTAAAACAGATGGATGCATCCCCAATGATGCCGGCACATGCCTCTG
>JAZSFW010000302.1:0-18070 GCA_045532445.1 Acetatifactor sp.
ATGAGTGGGCTATTTTACCCTCTCTGATATTTATGGGTGTTGGTGCGATGACAGACTTCGGTCCCCTCATTGCTAACCCCAAGAGCTTCCTTTTGGGTGCAGCAGCACAGTTCGGTATTTTTGCTGCATACTTCGGAGCAATCTGGCTGGGCTTTAATCACAAGGCAGCAGCAGCCATCTCTATCATCGGTGGTGCAGACGGTCCTACCTCCATCTTCCTTGCCGGTAAGCTGGGACAGACTGCGATCTTAGGTCCTATTGCAGTGGCAGCATACTCTTATATGTCACTGGTACCGATCATTCAGCCGCCTATTATGAAGCTTTTTACCACAGAAGAAGAGCGTAAGATCAAAATGGGTCAGCTTCGTCCCGTATCCAAGCTGGAGAAGATCCTGTTCCCTATCATTGTAACGATCGTGGTATGTCTGATCCTTCCTACCACAGCACCTCTCGTAGGTATGCTGATGCTGGGTAACCTCTTTAGAGAGTCCGGCGTGGTAAGACAGCTGACAGACACCGCTTCGAACGCATTGATGTACATTGTAGTTATTCTGCTGGGTACATCTGTAGGTGCCACAACCAGTGCAGAGGCATTCTTGAACTGGGATACTATCAAGATCGTTATCCTGGGTCTGGTTGCGTTCATGTTCGGTACAGCAGCCGGTGTCCTTTTCGGTAAGATTATGTGTATCGCTACCAAGGGTAAGGTGAATCCGCTCATCGGTTCAGCCGGTGTATCTGCAGTGCCCATGGCTGCCCGCGTATCTCAGAAAGTCGGAGCAGAAGCCGATCCCACCAACTTCCTTCTCATGCATGCTATGGGACCGAACGTTGCAGGTGTTATCGGTACTGCTGTAGCTGCAGGTACCTTTATGGCTATCTTTGGTGTATTCTAAATATTGATTATTAGGAGGTTTCTATGTCAGAACAAGTAAAAAAGCCGATTAAAATAACGGAAACTATATTACGTGACGCACACCAGTCTCTGATCGCTACCAGAATGCCTACCAGTCTGATGCTTCCTATTTTGGAGAAGATGGATCAGGTTGGATACCATTCCGTAGAGTGCTGGGGTGGTGCTACCTTTGATGCTTCCCTTCGTTTTCTGAAGGAAGATCCCTGGGACAGATTAAGAAAGATTCGTGACGGATTTAAGAATACTCAGCTGCAGATGCTGTTCCGCGGACAGAATATTTTGGGTTACAGACCTTATGCAGATGACGTTGTTGAGTATTTCGTACAGAAATCTATCTCCAACGGTATTGATATCATCCGTATTTTTGACTGTCTCAATGACCTTCGTAACCTGCAGGCAGCTGTAAATGCTACCAACAAGTTCAAGGTACAGGAAGGCAGAGGTCATGCACAGATCGCTCTTTCTTATACTCTGGGTGATGCTTATACCCTGGATTACTGGATGGATACTGCAAAGAAGATCGAGGAGATGGGTGCTGACTCTATCTGTATCAAGGATATGGCAGGTCTCTTGGTTCCTTACAAGGCAACCGAGCTGATTACCGCTATGAAGAGTGCGACCAAGCTGCCGATCCAGTTACATACCCACTACACCTCCGGTGTGGCTAGTATGACCTATCTGAAAGCAGTAGAAGCCGGTGTAGATGTGATCGATACTGCTATGAGTCCTTTCGCACTGGGTACTTCCCAGCCTGCTACTGAGGTTATGGTTGAGACCTTCAGAGATACTCCTTATGATACCGGATTTGATCAGAATCTGTTGGCTGAGATTGCTGACTACTTCAGACCGTTCAGAGATGAGTGCCTTGCAAGCGGTCTGTTGAATCCTAAGGTAATGGGTGTTGATATCAAGACCCTGTTGTATCAGGTACCCGGCGGCATGCTTTCCAACATGGTGAGCCAGCTGAAAGAGCAGAATGCAGAAGACAAGTATTATGATGTGCTTCAGGAGATCCCTCGTGTACGTAAGGATCTCGGTGAGCCCCCTCTTGTTACCCCTTCCTCTCAGATCGTTGGTACTCAGGCAGTGTTCAACGTATTGATGGGTGAGCGTTACAAGATGGCTACCAAGGAGACAAAAGCAGTTCTTCGCGGTGAATATGGCCAGACCATTAAGCCTATGAACCAGGAAGTGATTGATAAGGTTATCCCCGGTGTAGAGAGAATTACCTGCCGTTACGCAGACTTAATCGACAACGAGCTGGATAAGCTGGAGAACGAGATGAAAGAATGGAAGCAGCAGGATGAGGACGTATTAAGCTACGCTCTGTTCCCGCAGGTTGCTACAGACTTCTTCAAATATCGTCAGGCACAGCAGGAAAAAGTGGATATGACCCAGGCCGACACTAAGAATGGTGCTTATCCTGTATAAGGAAATGAATAGGTAAAGATTTCATAAGATCAGAGGGTTTCTATTACTCTCTGATCTTTATCTTTTTTTGTCTAATTTACTAGTAAAATAGTATTTTTTTTTGGCGTGTTTGAGATAATGATTGATTTTGGTTGATTTGGATAAGGGGTTTGTGATATTATAAAAAGCAATGTGGATGTTTATGCGTTGAGCATAAGGAAGACAAGGAGTTGCTGGGGTTATGAAAACTGAAAATGATGTTTTGAGCAGAATAGACGAACGTTATCAAAAAATGAGCAAGAACCATAAGAAAATTGCTGAGTTTATTCAGGAAAACATTGATCAGGCAGTTTTTATGACAGCGGCCAGGATGGGTGATGCTTTGGGCATCAGCGAGTCTACAGTGGTGCGATTTGCGGCAGGTCTGGGATATGATGGTTATCCGGGATTTCAGAAGGCTTTGGAGGAATGCATACGCACAAGACTAAGTGATGTACAGAAGTTGAACAAAAAAATAGGAAAAAGCGCCAGGTCGGAGGTGCTTACCTCTGTTTTAACTTTGGATATGGAGAAGATTAAAAGTACCCTTGAGATGCTGGATCCACAGGCGTTTGAGGCTGCGGTTGATATGATTTTGAAGGCAGATACCGTGTACATAATGGGGCTTCGGAGCAATGAGCCGCTTGCAGGTTTTCTCCATTTTTATCTGAATATGATACGCGGAAATGTGGTGCTTCTTCGCAGCACCAGCATCAGTGAGACTTTTGAGCAGATGATGCGTATTCATGAGAAGGATTGTTTTATCGGGATCAGTTTCCCAAGGTATTCTATGCGGACATTGAAAGCAATGGAGCTTGCCAATGACCGCAATGCGCATGTGATCGCCATCACGGACAGTATGCATTCTCCTATGAACCTGTACTCTTCCTGCAACCTTCTGGCCGGCAGTGAAAAGGTGTCTATCGTAGATTCTTTGGTTGCGCCTTTAAGTGTGATCAACGCGCTGGTAGTTGCACTTTGCATGAAATGCCCTCAGGATGTGAAGAATAATCTTGAGCTTTTAGAGAGTACCTGGAACAATTATCAGGTATATTTGAATGATGAAATCGACTTTATTGATGAAGACGCTATGCTTGGCGGTGCTTCTCTGAGAAAAGCTTAAAAGAAGTAAGCCTGTTCTCAAAGGGATTTCAGAAAGGCTTCGTTTATGGATAAAGTGATTGTGATAGGCGGTGGAGCTGCCGGAATGATGGCAGCTGTTGCTTCCGCTGATGCAGGCGCAAAGGTTTGCCTGATAGAGAAGAATGAAAAGCTTGGTAAAAAAATATATATCACAGGCAAAGGTCGCTGTAATGTGACAAATGCAGCGGATGCAGATACCTTTTTTGCAAACTGCGTCAGCAATAAAAAGTTCCTTTACAGTGCATTTTATGGATTTGATAATACAGCAGTGATGCATTTCTTTGAGAATGCGGGTTGTCCTCTTAAGGTGGAGCGTGGTGACAGGGTTTTCCCCGTGTCTGATCATTCCTCTGATGTGATTGCTGCGTTGTCCAGAGAGTTAAAAAAGAGAAATGTGGAGATTCTTTTAAACAGTCAGGTTAAAGAGGTTTTGACAGTCAATGTAGAAGAAGAGCACCTCAAGCAGGCTGTGGCAGGCGTTGTTCTTTCGGATGGGCGAAAGTTAATGGCTGACAAAGTCATCGTTGCTACAGGAGGGATTTCTTATCCGACTACCGGATCCACAGGAGATGGATATCGCTTTGCCAAAGAAACCGGTCATGGATTTGTAGACACTATGCCCTCTTTGGTGCCTTTTCAAACGAAAGAAACCTGGTGTCGTGAAGTCATGGGACTTGCACTAAAGAATGTGTCTGTCAGACTGGTACAAGGCAAAAAGCAGCTTTATGAAGGCTTTGGTGAGGTTCTCTTTACCCATTTTGGTATCAGTGGTCCCTTGATCTTAAGCGCCAGCAGCTATTATAAGGAAGCTGGACAAACCGTACTTTTCATTGACTTAAAGCCTGCACTGGACATGGAGCAGCTGGATAAGCGTCTTCTTCGTGATTTTGAAGAAAATAAGAACAAACAGTTTCGCAATGCGTTAAATGGTCTGTTCCCGGTGAAGTTGATTCCCATTATGATAAGTCAATCCGGCATACAACCGGAAAAAAAGGTGAATGAGATCACAAGAGAAGAGCGCAGAATGTTTGCAGAGCTGATCAAAAATCTGCCGTTGACGGTTACTGGGCTTAGGGATTATAATGAAGCTATTATCACAAGAGGCGGCGTCTCTGTAAAGGATGTGAATCCCTCGACGATGGAGTCCAAAAAAGTGCAAGGGTTGTATTTTGCCGGTGAAGTGCTTGATGTGGATGCGCTGACAGGGGGATTTAATCTGCAGATAGCCTGGTCCACAGGATATCTGGCAGGAGAAAATGCTGCAAAGGGAGAATAGAATGAGCTTTAATATAGCAATTGACGGACCGGCCGGAGCCGGAAAAAGTACGATCGCTAAAGCGCTGGCGAAAAAAATGAATTTGATTTATGTAGATACAGGAGCGATGTATCGTGCCATGGCACTTTATCTTTTGCGTGAAAATGTTATGCCGGAGGATACACAGGCGGTTGGCAGGCAGTGTGAAATGGCCGATATCACCATCCGATATGAGGAAGGTGTACAAGTTGTTTATTTAAATGGAGAGAATGTGAATGCCCTCCTTCGGACAGAAGAAGTGGGGAATATGGCTTCCAGGACAAGCACTCAGCCGGCAGTGCGAAAGAAGCTGGTAGAGCTTCAGCAGAAGTTGGCGTTAGACGCTGATTGTGTGATGGATGGCCGTGATATCGGAACTGTGGTATTACCGGGTGCTGATGTAAAGATTTTTATGACTGCCAGCAGCCTGGTGCGTGCCCAGAGAAGATACGATGAGCTTCTTGCAAAAGGAGAAAGCTGCGATCTGGAAAAGATCAAAGCAGATATTGAGGAGCGTGATTATCGCGATATGCACAGGGAACATTCCCCTTTAAAGCAGGCAGAGGATGCAGTGCTTTTGGATACTTCAGAGATGACCATTGAACAGGTAGTAGAGGAGATGAGTCGTATCTGTGAAGAAAAGAAAGCAGTCAGGGAGGCACAGTGATTCATGGAGATCAAACTGGCTGGAAGTGCAGGCTTTTGCTTTGGTGTAAAACGTGCGATCGATAAAGTGTATGAACAGATAGAAACTGGGAAAACTATATATACCTATGGCCCGATCATTCACAATGAAGAAGTAGTCAAGGACCTGGCTGATAAAGGGGTCAAGGTTATAGCGGATAAAGAAGAACTGATTGGTCTGAAAGAAGGGACTGTGGTGATCCGTTCCCATGGTGTTGCCAAAGAAATATACGATCTTTTGGAACAGCAGGGTCTGGAATGTATTGATGCCACCTGCCCTTTTGTAAAACGGATCCATCGTGTGGTGGAAAAGGAAAGCATGGCTGGAAAACACATTGTTGTGGTGGGAAATCCTGAGCACCCGGAGGTGGAAGGCATCGTGGGATGGTGCCACGGCCCGGTCAGTGTGGTTGAGACACCACAAGAAGCTGAAAACTATACCCCTAAAGAAGGGGAAGAACTCTGTATCGTTGCGCAGACGACATATAATTACAAGAAATTTCAATATATAGTTGAAATTTTTGAGAAAAAAGGTTACAATGATAGTGTTGTGAACACTATCTGTAATGCAACGGAAGAAAGACAGATGCAATCCTTGGAATTGGCTAAGGAAGCGGACGTTATGATCGTCATCGGAGGCAAACACAGCTCCAATACGAGAAAGCTATACGAGATATGCAGCAGGGAGTGTGCCAACACTTATTTTATACAGACACTGGATGACTTGCATTTAGAACTACCTAAATCTGTTCGACTGGTGGGTATTACTGCTGGGGCTTCCACCCCAAACAAATTAATTGAGGAGGTTCAAAATTATGTCAGAATTAACTTTTGAACAAATGCTGGAAGAATCATTAAAGACAATACATGCAGGAGAGGTAGTCGAAGGCACAGTTATCGATGTGAAGCCGGATGAGCTGGTATTAAACATCGGTTACAAGTCAGACGGTATTCTTACCAAGAGTGAATACACCAATGACAACAGCGTAGATCTTACCACTGTTGTAAAGGTCGGCGACACGATGGAAGTAAAAGTGTTAAAGGTTAATGATGGAGAAGGTCAGGTTGCTTTGACCTACAAGAGACTTGCTGCTGACAGAGGCAACAAGAGAATTGAAGAAGCTTACAACAATAAGGAAGTGCTGAAAGCACAGGTTGCTCAGGTGCTTGACGGTGGTTTGAGCGTCGTTGTTGATGAAGTGAGAATCTTCATCCCTGCAAGCCTGGTATCGGATACTTATGAGAAGGATCTGAGCAAGTACGCAGGACAGGAGATTGAATTCGTGATCAGCGAGTACAATCCTAAGAGAAGAAGATATATCGGTGACCGCAAACAGCTGATCGTTACCGAGAAGTCAAAGCTGCAGAAAGAGCTCTTTGAGAAGATCAAAGAAGGTGACGTTGTAGAAGGCGTTGTAAAGAATGTTACCGATTTCGGTGCTTTCATTGATCTTGGCGGCGCAGACGGTCTGCTTCACATTTCTGAAATGTCATGGGGCAGAGTAGAGCATCCTAAGAAAGTCTTCAAAGTAGGAGACAAGCTGAATGTTCTGGTGAAAGAGATCAACGGCAGTAAGATTGCTCTTTCCCTTAAATTTGAAGATGCTAACCCTTGGAAGAATGCAACAGAGAAGTATGCAGTTGGCAATGTCGTAACCGGTAAAGTAGCAAGAATGACCGATTTTGGCGCTTTTATCGAGTTAGAGCCCGGTGTGGATGCGCTCCTTCATGTATCTCAGATTGCCAAAGAGCACATCGAGAAACCCGCTGATGTTCTGAGCGTAGGAGCAGAAGTAACCGCTAAGGTTGTAGATTTCAACGAGGCAGACAAGAAGATCTCTCTGAGCATTAAGGCTTTAAGTGTTGAGCCTGCACAGGTGAAGGTTGAAGATGCTGATGTTGCAGATGTTGATATTGAGGCAGTTGCAGCTTCTGAAGAAGAATAATATTGAGAATGAAAAATAAGATTGCAGGCTCTTCGGAGCCTGTTTTCTGTTGCATAAAAACAAAAAAAGAAATACTTGAATTGTTCTTTCCAAGTATCTCTGTGAATGGAGTAGTTAGAATGGAGTAGACGGGAGTCGAACCCGTGTCCAAAAGCCCATTCCCTGTCCTTCTACTATCATAGTCCGTTATCTTGACCGAACTTTCTTCGATCTGTTCCCTCCTGCACCAGGAAACGAACACCCTGATGCATTCAGTAGCTTCATAATACGCCCATACGCGCAAAGCTTAACGCATGTCGTTTCTCACATAGTCGATGCCCGGGTTCTAAGGTGTGAGTGCCCTAGAGCGGACAGCAGCCATTAGGCTGCGTATGCTAAATTATCTTCAGCGTCTATTTTTAATTTTGTGATTAACGTGTCACAACGGATAGCTTCTCCAGCTGCAAGACCCCTGTCGAAACCTTTACTACCCCGAATGAGAACCGAAAAAGCTTTCGGCTCCTTCGTGTTACATATTATAGAACAAACGTGATTGATTGTCAACCGGGTTTTTTACGATTTTTTTTGAATAATTATCCATTGAAATCTTAGTCATAATTAGGTATAATAGGCATATAGTTTTACCAAAGATGGGGTGATAAGTATGAGAGAATTTGTAATTACCACAGACGGCAATTCTGATTTACCATTGTCCTATATCCAGGAAAACCAAATTGGCGTGATCCCTCACTATTATATAGTGGAGGATGAGATATATGGTGATGAGAAGGAGATGACCATTAAGGAATTTTATGATGCTATGCGTGCACAGAAGAAGGTAGGCACCATGGCCAGTAACCCTGCTGTGATAGAGGAGACATTCTTGAATTACCAGAAGGAAGGCAAGGATGTGTTACATATCAGTTTTTCCTCTGCCCTGAGCGGTGGCTGCTCAAATGTTCAGATGGGAGCGGCTCAGATCATGGAAGAGCACCCGGAGATGAAAATCGTAGTTATTGACACACTTTCGGTTTCCTTGGGCCAGGCACTGATGATCATGAAAGCTGTAGAGCTGAAAAATGCAGGGAAAAGTCTGGAAGAAACCGCTGCATGTGTGGAAGAACTTTTGGGACATATCTGCGTACAGTTTACCGTGGATGACTTAAATCATCTGTATCGTGGGGGCAGGCTGTCCAAGACATCAGCCGTGCTTGGTACGGTGATCAATATTAAGCCGATTTTGTACGTGAATGATGCCGGCAAGCTGGTAGCCTTGTCAAAAGTACGTGGCAGAAAGAAAGCAATCAGCACCTTGGCAGACAATATGGAAGAGCGATTGGGCAGCTACAGAGATAAGCAGATCGTTATCGGTATTGTACATGGTGATTGCGAAGAGGACGCGCTGTATTTAAAGGAAATGATAGAGCAGCGATTTGGTTACCATAATTTCCTGATCACTCCTGTTGGTCCCAGTATCGGTGCACATTCCGGACCGGGAGCGTTGGGATTGCTCTTCATAGGAGAATACAAATAAAACGATATAAAAAAACCGTACCAATGCAGGTCTGCGTAATGCAGGTCTGCATTGGCGATTTTTATGTGCTTCACAGAATGGACATATTTTGAAGATATAATGAGAGAGTCAGAGACCAGATATCATCAAACGAGGAGTGAAGGATATGGATAGAATGAAAATTCTGGTAGTGGATGATGAGAGCAGAATGCGCAAGCTTGTCAGAGATTTTCTGGTGAAAAGTGGATTTGATGTGATTGAGGCGCAGGACGGTGAAGAGGCGGTAGATCTTTTTTTTGGTGAAAAGGATATTGCGCTGATCGTACTGGATGTGATGATGCCTAAAATGGATGGCTGGCAGGTGTGCCGTGAGATCAGAGCGTATTCGAAGGTGCCCATTATTATGCTGACAGCCAGAAGCGATGAGAGGGACGAGCTGCAGGGCTTTGAATTGGGGGTAGATGAATATATAACCAAGCCTTTCAGCCCGAGGATCCTGGTGGCAAGAATTGAAGCTATTTTGAGAAGGACAAGGAAACAGGAGCAGAATGAGCTGATTACTTATGGTGGGATCACGGTAAATAAGACAGCGCATCAGGTGATGATCGATGGACGTCAGATAGAGCTTAGCTACAAGGAATTTGAGTTGCTTACCTATTTTATGGAGAATAAAGGGATAGCGTTATCCAGAGAGCGAATTTTGAACCATGTATGGAATTATGACTATTTCGGGGATGCGCGGACCATCGATACCCATGTGAAGAAATTGAGGAGTAAGCTGGGAGAGAAAGGAAATGTGATCAAGACGATCTGGGGAATGGGATATAAGATGGAAGAATGAAAGAATATAGAATACCTGATAAAGGAGCATTTAAATCATGAACAAAAGTAGAAATGGCTTGAGTATGGATATGTGCAGTGGTCCTCTTGTGGGGAAAATGATTTCTTATGCAATACCTTTGGTGCTGTCCGGAATTATAAACCGCATGTTTGTTATGGCGGACAGTGTGATACTGGGGCGTTTTGCCGGGAGTGATGCCTTGGCTGCCGTGGGAAGTACCGGTTCCTTAATTGCTATGATGACAGATTTGTTCATTGGTCTATCAGTGGGAGTAAACATTATGGTGTCCAGATATTGTGGAGCCGGTAATAAGAAGGAGCTGGATGATACCATACATACTGCCATTACCACTGCAATACTTAGCAGTATTATACTTGTGTTGATCGGTGTGATCTTTGCAGAGTCTCTGCTTCGCTTTATGTCGACGCCGGAAGACATTATTGATAAATCCACACTTTATATGAGAATTTATTTCTGCAGTATGCCGGCCCTGATGATTTATAACTTTGGCAGTGCTATCATCCGTGCTTTTGGGGACAGTAAAAGGCCCTTATACTACCTGATGGCTGCAGGAGCTGCAAAAACATTGTTAAGCCTATTGTTTGTTGTTGTCTTTTCCATGGGTGTGGGCGGAGCAGCACTTGCGACAGTTATTTCACAGATATTTCCGGCTCTGCTGGTTTTGTTTTATCTTACAAAAAATAATACAGATACAAGGCTTAATCTACATAGATTAAGGATGGTTCCTAACAAAATTTTACAGATTGTTTCCATCGGTGTTCCAGCAGGATTACAGGCAATTTTGTTTTCGCTGACCAATGTATTGATTCAGTCCTCCGTGAATTCTTTTGGGTCCGTTACGGTAGCAGCCAATTCTGCTGCTGTGAATCTGGAGAATTTTGTTTATGCATCCATGGAAGCAGTGACCCAGACTGCCATCTGCTTTTCGGGGCAGAATTACGGAGCCAGGAAATATAAGAGGATTGGGAAAATAGCGATACGAAGTGAGGTTATGGTAATTGCAATAGGATTTTCCATGGGATTTGTCATGAATCTGTTTGCAGACCCATTGCTTTCCCTGTTTTCTACAGATCCGGAAGTGATTGCTCTTGGAAAGGTGAGAATGAGCATTGTCTGTGCAAATTATTTTATGTGCGGAATCATGAATGTTTTGGCAGGCGTTTTAAGGGGAATCGGTTATTCCTTGATTCCCACAGTGATCTCACTGCTTGGAGCATGCGCAGTCAGAGTATTGTGGATCACCTTTATATTTGACAGAAACCGGACTTTGGAATGTCTGTATCAGTCATTCCCTGTGAGCTGGATCATTACAATCGTGGCACTTTTTATCAGTTTCGTTTACGCATATCGGAAGCTGTTAAGAAAAGGTGACAGCAATGATGATAATAAATAATAATGTTACAGGAAGAAGGGATACATAATCTTATGACAGGAATGAAAAAATACGATTTGTCAACCAATGGGCTTGCAAAGAAAGAAGCAATTGTGCAGGGGGATAAGTATCGCATCACGGTAATTACCTCATCGCTGCTTCGTATGGAATATGATGAAAGCGGATGTTTTGAAGACCGTGCAACCCAGTCTGTGATCAACAGAAATTTTGAAGTGCCGGCTTACAAAGTAAGTCATGAGGTTGTGGCTGGTGCAGAATGGCTGATAATTGAAACAGAAAAAGTAATCCTTCGTTATGATGGACAAAAATTTTCGGCAGAAGGTCTGCAGATCCAAGTAAAGGAGTTGGAAGGTGCAAACTGGCATTATGGTCAGG
Organism: Acetatifactor sp.; assembly: GCA_045532445.1. Lineage (GTDB taxonomy): Bacteria > Bacillota > Clostridia > Lachnospirales > Lachnospiraceae > Acetatifactor. The sequence continues at coordinate 11,555 of JAZSFW010000302.1, forward strand.
AGTTAAATGATTTAAAGGGTACTTATCGAACCTTAGACCGTGTGGATGGAGACATCTATGTGCGCCATGATGGGGTAAAGGAAAAACTAAAACTGGGTCACGGTGTGATTTCCAGAGAAGGTTTCTCTGTGATAGATGACAGTAAGTCCATGGCTTTGACAGAAGAAGGCTGGGTAGAACCCAGAAAAGAGGTTATGGATCTGTATTTCTTTGGTTATGGTCATCGCTACCTGGAGGCTTTGTCCGATTTCTATCATTTGTGTGGTAAGACGCCGCTTTTGCCCAGATTTGCTTTGGGTAACTGGTGGAGCAGGTATCATCAATATACAGAAGAAGAGTATAAGAAGCTTGTGAATCGTTTTGAACAGGAGAAATTGCCGTTTTCTGTTGCTGTTATTGATATGGACTGGCATTTGGTGGATGTAGATCCCAAATATGGTGACGGATGGACAGGCTATACCTGGAACCGAGAGTTTTTCCCGGATCCGGAGGGTTTCCTGCGTTGGTTACATGGGAAGAATATGAAGGTAACGCTGAATGTACATCCGGCAGACGGTGTCAGAGCGTATGAGGAGATATATCCCAAAATGGCAGAAGCGGTAGGGATCGATCCGGCCAGCGAACAGACTGTAGAATTTGATCCGGCAGATCCTGCTTTTATGGAGAAATATTTTGATGTGTTGTGCCATGATCTGGAGGCAAAGGGTGTGGATTTCTGGTGGATCGACTGGCAGCAGGGTGAGGAGAGTAAGACCCCCGGCTTAGATCCTCTGTGGATTTTGAATCATTTTCATTATCTGGACAGTGCGTGGAAGGGAACCCGCTCCATGACCTTTTCCAGATATGCTGGAGTGGGAAGCCATAGATATCCCATTGGTTTTTCGGGTGATACAGCAATTACCTGGGAAAGTCTGGCATACCAGCCTTACTTTACCAATACAGCCAGCAATGTAGGTTATGGATGGTGGAGTCATGATATCGGTGGTCACATGTGGGGTGCGCGGGATGATGAACTGATGGCTCGCTGGATCCAGTACGGTGTGTTCTCGCCGATCAATCGTCTTCACAGCTCCAACAATCCGTTTGTGGGTAAGGAGCCTTGGAGATATGACGCTGTAACGAAAGAGGTAATGAACAAATATTTGAGACTTCGCCATGGCATGATCCCTTATTTATATACCATGAACCGACTGGCGAGCCGCGATAATCTGCCGCTGATCCAGCCGATGTATTATGCAGAGCCCGAGCGTGAGGAAGCCTATCAGGTGCCAAATGAATATTATTTTGGCACACAGCTTTTGGTTTCTCCTATCACAAGTCAGGTAGATGCGGTGTCAAGAGCTGCCAAGGCTAAAACCTGGCTTCCGGAAGGAACGTGGGCTGACATGTTCAATGGTATGGTCTATGAAGGCGGCAGAATGATCGATCTATGGAGGCCTGTGGAGGATATTCCCGTGCTTATGAAGGCCGGAGCTGTGGTACCTATGAAAGACATGGAAGTATTTGACAATTCTGTGGGTAATCCGGAAGCTATGGAGGTCCGTATTTTCCCTGCTGCCAACGGAAGCTTTGTGCTGTGGGAAGATGCCGGTGATACACCGAAAGATGAAGATGAGAACTGGGTATCTACAGAGCTCACATGGAAAGACGGTGCATTTACGGTCAGTGCTGCCCAGGGTAATCTGTCTGTGATCCCTGAAAAGAGAAGCTGGAAGTTGAGATTTTGCGTGGTAGAAAATATTTTGGCGGATTTTGCAGGGGAGGAAGCGGTCAATGTAACAGTAGATGGATGTCCGCTGGCTGCATCAGTTTCTTATGAAGGGGAGACCAACTGTCTGACTGTCAAGATACCGGAGATTGAGGTGACAAAGGAGATTGTTGTTTCGTTTGTCAAAGCACTTGAGATCGTAGATAATACCAAACAGCAATGTTTTAACGTCCTTCAGAGAGCGCAGATGGACTATGATCTGAAGAACAGTATTTGGGAAACGATCAATGCTCAGGATACAGACTTAAAGTCTGCATTGACTGAGATGGAAATGGATGAAAACGTTAAGGCTTGTTTGCTTGAGGTGATGTAAAGGTTATGAAGCATTCCATCCGAAGACAATTTGCATTGATTTTTATAGGTCTGCTGGCAGGGGTTTTAATGCTCTGTTGGTTTATTAATAATGTTTTTTTGGAACGTTATTATATCTATAGCAAAGATGCTAAGATCACTTCCGCATATGAGAAAATAAATTTGGCTGCAGGTGTTGAGGAACGCTTAAACCTCAGTGCATTACAGGATCTGACAACAACCTGTTTTGAGGATAATATTCTTGCGGTAGTGATTGACTTAAACAGTAGGGTGGTTTATGCTTCCCCTAATGGTGGGGAAAAGTTCGTACTTTCTGTTGTAAAATACAGGATTGGCGGCTATCACGGTGTGTTGGCGGATGAAATCACCAGCTTTTATTTTGATGATTCTCCTACAGAGTATCGGGGGCGTTTTGGTACTTTGCAAAATGGTAACTCCTACCTTATTTGTACTCCGCTTGAGAGCATCCGTGACAGTGCAATGATCTCTAACCGTTTTCTGGCGTATGTTGGCAGTGTGATGGCACTTTTAGGCGGTATCATAATCTGGCTGATCACAAGGAAAATCACAGAACCGATTTTGGAGCTTGCAAGGATTTCGGAGGATATTGCCAAGCTGAATTTTGATGTTAAGTATCATGGGCGATCTCAGAATGAAATTGCACTTTTGGGAGAAAATATCAACAAGCTTTCTGCCTCATTGGAACAGACGATCTCTGATCTGAAAACAGCAAACAATGAGCTGCTTCGTGATATTGAGAAAAAAGAAAAAGTAGACGAGATGCGCAGGGAATTTCTTGCCAATGTGTCTCATGAGCTAAAGACCCCCATTGCTCTGATTCAGGGATATGCAGAAGGATTGCAGGAAGGTGTAACGGATGATCCGGAGAATATGCAATATTACTGTGAGGTGATCATTGACGAAGCCGATAGGATGAATCATATGGTGAAAGAGCTCATGACGCTCAATCAGTTGGAATTTGGTAATGATACGATTTCTATGGAACGTTTTGATGTTGTGATGCTCATTCGCAATTATATGCAATCTGCCCAGATCATAACCTGTCAAAAAGATATTGAAGTGAGGATGCAAGACTATCCACCCATTTATGTGTGGGGAGATGAGTTTAAAACAGAAGAAGTCTTTATGAATTATTTTACCAATGCGGTGAATCATTGTCAGGCAGGTAAGTCTAAAAACGGCAGAAAAGTCATTGATGTCAGGCTTACTGAGCAAGATGGTTTGGTGAGAGTATCCGTGTTTAATACCGGTGAACCTATCCCGGAAGAAGCATTGCCGCATTTATGGGAAAAGTTTTATAAGGTGGACAAGGCAAGAACGAGAGCCTATGGCGGAAGCGGTATTGGATTGTCTATTGTAAAGGCGATCATGGAATCTATGAACCGAAATTATGGTGTGGAAAATTATACCAATGGTGTGATGTTTTGGTTTGAACTGGAGGCGGTAAAGGAGCAGTTATGAGATCAGAGGAAACAGATCGTTTGAAAGTGCTTTTGGTCGGTGTAGATACCGGAGAGGAAGAAGATTTTGAGCGATCCATGGAGGAGCTTAAGAGTCTGGCCGAAGCCTGTGATATGCAGGTGGCTGGGATCATTACACAGCGCATGGAGAACGTGAACAAGGCCTTATATATTGGTACGGGCAAAGTGAAAGAAGTAAAGGAGTTTGCACAGGATATTGAGGCGCAGATCGTTTGCTTCGATAATGCATTATCCCCATCCCAAATGCGAAATCTGGGAGATGAACTGGAGCTTCCGATTTTAGACAGAACCAATCTGATACTGGACATTTTTGCCACCAGGGCACAGACAAGAGAAGCAAAGCTGCAGGTGGAGACGGCAAGGCTCCAGTACCTTTTGCCCAGATTGGTAGGCATGCGGGATTCTCTTGGCAGACAGGGCGGTGCCAGCGGAAGCATGAGTAATAAGGGCGCCGGTGAGAAGAAGCTGGAACTGGATAGACGTAAGATCGAGCATCGCATTTCAGAGCTTCGAAAAGAGCTGGAAGAGGTGGAGAGGGAGCGAAGTACCCAGCGAAAACGAAGAAGTGAGTCCCGGATTCCGCAAGTGGCGCTGGTGGGATATACCAATGCCGGAAAGTCTACGGTGATGAACCAGATGATTGATCTTTATGGAGATAATCCGGAGAAGAAGGTGCTTCAGAAAGATATGCTGTTTGCCACTTTGGAAACTTCGGTCCGTATGATTGATGCAGGTGACAACAAGCCTTTTTTGCTGTCTGATACAGTTGGTTTTATTCATAAGCTGCCCCACGGTCTGGTCAAAGCATTTCAGTCAACGCTGGAGGAAGTAAAATATGCGGATCTACTGGTACAGGTCATCGATTATTCCGATGATCACTATAAACAGCAGATGGAAGTGACTGCTCAAACGCTGAAAGAGCTGGAGGCAGGGGATATCCCTATGATCTACGTATATAATAAAGCGGATCTGAAAGGGATGGACAATCTTCCTAAGTGCAGAGAACAGCAGATATATACGGCAGCAGTAGATGGGATCGGAATGGAAGAGCTGGCATCCATGATACAAAAAAAGGTGTATGCCGGTCAGGTGGAATGTGAGTTCTTGATTCCATATGATAAAGGAAATGTGGTTTCCTATCTGTGCAGTAATGCATCAGTTTTGACGCAGGATTATAGAGAAAACGGTGTATATATGAAAGTCGAGTGCCACAGGCAGGATGCAGAGAGATATAAGATGTTTTTGGTCTAAGTAAGGGACTTGCGCATCATTGATTGAAAAATCATAGATGCGTAAGCCCCTTTAAAATTTGAATAGAATCATCCCAAAGTTTTTACGATATAGGCTGCTATGATCTTAGCATATTCCAGAAGATCTTCACATTCGATATACTCGTTCGGCTGATGTGCGCCGCCTTCTACGCTGAAGTCCCGGCCGATGCCAAAGCCATAAGCTTCTTTGCTTCCATACTTGAGGATCACAGAAAGGTCTGACAGGCAGGAACCACATGGAACAAGCTCGCGGCCGGAAACAGTGCGCGCTGCCTCCTGCATATCGCGGATGGAAGAACAGTCAGGTTCGCAATAGGCGTAGTGGAAGAAACGAGTGGCAGGAAAGAACCCATCTCCGATGATGCCAAGAGGAGCCAGGCGTTCGTCCAATATTTTCTCAAGTGCTCGATACTCTGCGTAGATTTCTTCCTTTGTTTTATCAGTATATGTAACAAATAAAATTTCACCGTTTCCTAAATCAGCACCATTATTTCCAGCTTTGATGCCCATATAGCGCAGAGAAGTTTCCGGAATGATGGTGCCCTTGTAAAAACGGTTGTTTTCTAACTCTTCTCGGCGGCGATGGGCAAATTCTTCCATGACGTCCATGACAATGGGGATTGCCTTGGCTGTCAGTGCAGCACTGTCAACGGGATCTTTCGTATGATAGCAGTATTTGGCTTCCTGTCCTCCGGAAGCACTGTGCCAGATTTCAAAATTCTTGCAGTCCATATTGACGATGCGTTCACAGGGATAGCGAAGGACAGCGGCTAGTGCGCCGTGGGATCCTCCTTTTTCTTCGTCACTGTAAGCGGAAAAAAGAAGGTTTGCTTTGGGGTTGAATCCCTGCTCTTTCAGCAGGCGGATCAAAAAGAGAGCGGTAGCCAGTGCATATTTGTCATCACAGGCGCCTCTTCCCAAGATTTTTCCATCGCGGATTTCTCCTGCCAAGGGGTCAAAGGACCATTGGGACCTGTCACCGATGACTACGGTATCAGAATGCCCCATGAGCATCAGCGCGTCTTCATCTGTAGCTCCTTTCCAACGCGCTGTCACATTTGGGCGGTTTTCCAGATGCCTGCCGTCCATATAATCAGGATGATCCTTGAAGTCTTCCAGATCCATGGGAGAATAGACCTCTGTCTCCAGTCCCAGTTCTTCGCATTGCTTTGCTATGTATTCTGCGCATTCCTTTTCATTGCCGTAAGGACCAAAGTTTTCGGAGTTGATGCGGATCAGTTCGCAGAGCAGTTGATAAAGTTCTTCCTGGCGCTCGTCAATCAGGGCGCATAATTGTTTGATTTCCATTTTAGTGCTACCTCTTTTCTTTGTTTTCATTTATTTGCAGATCATTTGATCTATTGTTAAGTGATGCTCCAGATAATTCCACAGTGCGCCGGGAAACTCGTTATCGGTATTTCGACTGTAGGAAATGGTTACACGATCCATATACCGTCTAAGACCACGCTGTTTCATCACATGCTGTACTTCCTCTAGAAAAGGTTCTCCCAGCATAATGATATCGCCGCCTATGATAACATTCTGCACAGGCTGCATGGCCAACATGTTGCTGATGCCGACTGCCAGAAGCTGCGCTTTCTGGTTGATCAATTGTATCATGCGGGAATCTCCCAAATGATAAGATTCACATACCTGGGAAAAG
>JAZSFW010000221.1:0-2010 GCA_045532445.1 Acetatifactor sp.
AGCTGACTTGCGAATATCTTCCTCATCAATTCCCACATACTCATAAGCAAGCTCACTGCGGATCTTTTCTACAAAGTCAGAGATTTCTTCTTCTGTCAGCGCTTCCCAGATCTCAATCAAGTGAGTCACATCCAGATACAAAACATTGGGACCAAATACGCCCTTGATCTTGGTCTTATCCACCTCAATATCATACATACCGCGGAAAGTATGACCTACAAATCCAATATCCATAAACTTCAGATCCTGCATCAGCTGCAAGGTCTTGAAATGCTTCTCCAGTTCCTCGTAGATTGCCTTTTCTTCCAGCGCACCTACCACAGCACGGTAAGAACGACCCATTTTGGAAAAAGCACCAGCCAGCTGGGTATTTCCAACAAGACCTTCAAAACGGATTACATCGGTGTTCTTCATGGTATCCCAAAGATCGGTGGTCGCCTGGGTAACAAACAAAATACTGGGAATATTGGGCAGCACATCAATAGCCTGAATGGGAATAAAGTCTGTCACATAAGTTGCTTCGTTAATCACAATTACATCTATGCCCTGTTCTTTAAAATACACTCCTGCATCATAAGCCTTATCCAGGGTATCTACGTGCTCCTCGGGAAATACCAGATCATATTTTTTTGCGTAATTTTCCTTCATCAGTTCCACAAAGCGATCTGCGTCTGCCTGGATCTGCTCTCTCATACCGCTTTCGGGAAACATAGGCCACCACTCGAACCAGGTGAGAGGCAAAACACCTACACGCAGCTTACGGCGATTTTTTTTACGGTCTTTGGAGAGGATGTCGCCTACGGCACCGTCTCCGGCAATTTCAAAAGATTTAATAAAATCGTTGCTCATCATTTCCTCCATATTTTCATACATAATTCTTTATTCAAGGTCTGCGCGAACAGATAAAACGCTTCGGATTCTTCATCAGAATGGTGTCAATATCCTCCTGACTGATTCCCTCGTTGTCCATCATAGGCGCAATGTTTGTGAAAATGTGATCATAGCTCCAGCCCCCAAAGCTGTGAAGCAGTGATTTCAAACACACATCCGTTGCCAGCATCAGCCGGTCTGTATGCTTGTCAGCAATCATTCTCATGATCATCCGCACTCTGTCAAGATCGGTTTCAAAAGGTCCGCCGGAGAACACGGCATCTGTCTTGGCAAAATAGTATTCCTTGCCAAAATTGTCAAACATTCCGTAAACGCCGGTATCAAAAACCTGACACAGATAATCATAATCAAACTCCACATCCAAATGGCAGATGCAGATCTGTTCCGGGAGAACCCCTTCCTTTGTTAAGATCTCAATGGCATCCAGGGATGCTCTGCTCCAGGGATAGGTGTGGATATAAATAGGCAGACCGGTCTCTAAATTCGCATAGGCCGCAGCACGCAGAGAGCGGGCCTCCAACTCTTCCACCACTTCACTGGTTCCGATCTCACCGATCACACCCGGCTTGATCCCTGTCTCTTCTTCTCCAAAGCGGATCTCCCGAATCATCCACTGGGCCAGCTGGTCTTCTGTCATGCTGGCATAAGGCTCCGGTATGGTCAGACCCGTATAAAGACCGCAGCCTGCGATAATGTTTACACCGGTACGTTTGCTGACTTCGCGGATCTTTGTCAGATCTCTTTTGATCCCTATATTGGTCAAATCTACAATGGTATTTCCGCCTGCTTCCCGGAAACGCTCCACCTCATACACGGCCAGGTCCAGGTCATCCAAAACCATATTGTCCTTGACCAAAAATGGATTTCTACGCAGCACGTCAATGTTATTGATATTCACCTTGCTTTCAAACAATTCCCGAGCCTTGGGAGTCGCAGGTTCCTGGGCTTCAAAAGTCGTGTCAATAAAGAAATGCTCGTGGGGCGCGATCACACCCAGCTGATCTGCGTCCAGAGGACCAAGTACTGTTTCAATTGTCTTCATGTCAGAACCTCCCCGGAAGATCATTCACCATAGCCAAGAGTCACCATATATGCCAGGTTATCCTGATTAATATCCAT
>JAZSFW010000242.1:0-7106 GCA_045532445.1 Acetatifactor sp.
TTGTCAATACGTCTGGACTCATGGCGCTCTGTACCGATGATCTTCAATCCGCCGGCAGCCTTGGCCTCCTCATCCAACTTGATATCAGTACCACGACCCGCCATGTTGGTAGCAATGGTAACCGCGCCGTGGATACCTGCATCCGCTACGATTTCTGCTTCCATCTCGTGGAACTTTGCATTTAACACCTTGTGTCTGATTCCATGCTTTAAGAGTCTTCTGCTGATCTCCTCACTGGCTTCGATGGTAATGGTACCTACCAGCACAGGCTGACCCTTGGCATGAGCCTCTTCTACTGCGGCAACGATGGCCTGCAGCTTCTCTTCTTTCGTCTTATATACAGCATCCTGCAAGTCTTTACGGATCACCGGCATATTGGTCGGGATCTCGATAACATCCATACCGTAAATCTCGCGGAATTCATTTTCTTCTGTCAAAGCAGTACCGGTCATACCGCACTTTTTGGCAAAAAGGTTAAAGAAATTCTGGAAGGTGATGGAAGCCAAGGTCTTACTCTCTCTCTTTACCTTAACATGCTCCTTCGCCTCGATTGCCTGATGCAGTCCGTCAGAATAACGGCGCCCCGGCATAATACGTCCGGTAAACTCATCTACGATCAATACCTGATCATCCTTCACCACATAATCCTGATCACGGAACATCAGGTTGTGGGCACGCAGCGCTAAGATCACGTTGTGCTGGATCTCCAGGTTTTCCGGATCAGCATAGTTCTCTATGTGGAAGAATTTCTCCACCTTCTCCATACCGGCAGCCGTCAGACTCACAATCTTATCTTTCTCATTGACGATAAAATCGCCGGTCTCTTCCTGAACGATACCCATGATCGCATCCATCTTGGACAACTCCTGCATATCCTCACCGCGATGGAGCTGTCTGGCCAAAATGTCACACATTTCGTACAGCGCTGTTGACTTTCCGCTTTGCCCGGAAATGATAAGGGGGGTTCTGGCTTCATCCACCAGTACCGAGTCCACTTCGTCGATGATCGCATATTGCAGGCCGCGCAGCACCAGCTGTTCCTTGTAGATCGCCATATTGTCACGCAGATAATCAAAGCCCAGCTCATTGTTGGTCACGTACGTGATATCACAGGCATAGGCTGCTCTTCTCTCATCTGACGTCATACTGTTGAGTACCACACCAACCTTAAGACCTAAGAATTCATGAACCTGTCCCATCCAGTCCGCGTCACGCTTTGCCAGATAATCGTTGACGGTAACCACATGGACACCCTTGCCGGTAAGTGCATTCAAATAAGCCGGAAGTGTTGACACCAAAGTCTTACCTTCACCGGTACGCATCTCTGCAATACGACCCTGATGCAGGATCACACCGCCGATCAGCTGTACCCTGTAATGCTCCATGTTCAGCGCTCTCCTGGCAGCCTCTCTCACCACCGCAAAAGCCTCCGGCAAAATATCATCCAAAGTCTCCCCGTCAGCAAGACGTTTCTTAAATTCCTGGGTCTTCCCCTTAAGTTCCTCATCTGACATTGCCTGCATGGAAGGACGTAATGCTTCAATCTTGTCCACTATGGGGGTAATTCGTTTTAACTCTCTGGTACTGTGTGTTCCAAAAAATTTCTCAAAAGCTTTCATATTTCCTCTCCATCTGCTACACATCTTGGCAGCTTTCACAAAACCCTAACGTTAATTGTAACAGATTTCCGTGAGATATTCAACCTTTCTCTTTCTTTTCATTGCTAAACATTTTGTAAAAATTGTATAAATAGCCCTTTTTCCTTTACTCCACCTCTACCCAGGCGTGCATGATCGTAAATCTTCCCGTCTTGGGTTCATACTGTTCTGAGTATTGCACGAGCAGTCTATCCACACCGTCCTCCCCCTTTATCGTAATATTGTCGGAGTAATAACAACCTCTTCTGGGTCTGCCTGCCTGTGGTTCACTCACAATGGTTCCTTCGTCCCAATGAATGCCATCCCTTGAATAATAGAAAACAAAATTCTCCATATTTTCACTGCGCCCATGCATAATATAGTAACCGTTTACACGTCCCACATGGGGATTGCGGCAAATCTTGGCCACAGGCATCTTAAACGCCCCGCTCCAGGTCTTTCCAAAATCTTCACTGATCAGACCGGTTAAATTGTATTTGTCATCATCATTATACCCGTAGAATACAAGGGAGGAATCCTCACGGAAGATCAGATTACCATAGGCATGACCATTGGGATCAAAGGGTAGCTTACAGTATTCATAAAAGCTTTGCCCGTTATCGTCACTGGCAAATATCTTGTAACACTCATTTTCTAATCTGCAATACATTTCATTTTCCGCATCACAACAGCTTTCCAGCACAAAAATACGTCCGTCTCTGTATACCACATCATAGATTCTGCCGCGTTCATTACTCACTTCGATGGGATCACTCCAGGTAAAGCCATTATCATAACTAATAATGCAAGTGGGTGTTGCGTAAGGCTCAAAGCCATTGCCGATGCCTCTTAAGCAAAACAGCACGATGGTTCCGTCGTCGCATACTACGGCGCTCTCACAACCAATCTTATAAACACCATCCAGAAATACATCATAAGAATATTGCAGAATCTTCGGCTCATCCCAAGTAATACCGCGATCATACGATCTGCGGGATTCCACCCATCCGTACATGGAATGTCCGGGGTAGATACTGGGTATGTATTTTGACCGATTTGGATAAAAAGCAAGGATAGAACCATCTTTACATTCTACCATAGCATGACCCAAATGACCGCTTCTATTGTTTTTCTCATGATCTGCAAAAATCTCTTCTCTTCCAAACGTAATCCTGGGGTTTTCTTGTGATATTATTTTCATTTTCATTTTCTCCAATTCAATAAACAAGCTTTCTAAAATCTTTGATTCAATGCATTGTGATCATATTTCCGTCATGTGCTGAACAGGCATCCTTGTCACCTGACCGGATAGTTTCATATTACAAAGACTCCTCTCTCAAAATTTGATGATCTATGTTTTCATTTTATCTTGTAACTATACAAATTGACAATCCTTAAAACTCTTACAAAATCCCCCAAAATTGCTCAATCAAAGACCGCATCCTTTTGTTATCCTGCGAAAAGGATGCGGTTTCGCCGATTGCATTATTGCAAAGTTGGCACTAAATTTTCTAACAGATTTTTTAATTTTTCATAAGCCAAGGTCCGTGCCGAGACATTTGTCGTTGCACAAAGCCCTGCTGCCGCACCTGCAGCCTGCCCGGTAGCCATTGCGATAGGTGTAACCCGAATCGCAGCACCTGCCTCATGGGTAGCAGATATACATCTGCCGCATACAAGCAGATTATCCAGTTTCTTTGCGATCAGTGCGCCAAGAGGAATGAAATAAAACTGCCCCGGCTTCAAATGGGTGGTAGTCGTTTTCGCACCGGTGGGATTATGAATATCAATGGGATAACCACCAAGCGCTACTACATCGGGGAATGGCTTGGAGCTTAAAAGATCCTCCGCAGTAAGGAGATAGTCCCCCATCACACGTCTGGATTCGCGGACACCAATCTGAACACCGGTGGAAACCAAAATGGCGTTGGCAAAACCTGCACAAGAACGTCTGAAAAACTGAATGAGTTCACTGGCCTGCCTTCTTCCTTCCTGCTCTGCTTTCGATAAATCCCATGGATCTACAGGATTTAATCGGATCACACGGGTCGTATTGACGATCACCTCTCCGGGATTCGTGGTTTCAAAAAGCAAAACATCCTCTCGTTCAGTATGTAACAACCCCTCCGCTTTGGCACGATTAAACTCGTGATAAAATCCGGCCATAGACAGCCTGGGGGTTCGATCTAAAACGTTCATATCTTTCACATTAAAATTCTCCGGGTGCGCTTTGATCTCCTTTCGAAGCGCCTCCATATCTACATTGCTCACCTTCATATTGGTGGTCATTGGTTGACAAAGACCATCCAAATCCCGGCCCTGCTCCACGATTGCACCGGCCTTTAGAGACAACATAGCATCCCCCGTCGCATCAATAAACACCTTGCCGCACAACTCCATCTGTCCGCTTTTCGTCTGCACGGTTGCAGCCACAATGGTTGCTCCCTCCTTTTGGACATCAGACAACACTGCATGAAACAGAACGTCTACACCATAATCCTGTGCCATCTCATCAAATACCAGCTTCATGGTCTCTGCGTCAAAGGGCGTCACGGAAGAGGCATAGCCGGTGGTATCCTCAATATGGCCAAGGCATCCATTTTTCTCACAGAGACGATCAACCATCTCCTGGGGGATTCCCGTCACAACCTGGCGCTCCCCTGCATGAAAGGTCATCATCGGACCAACCCCTGCATTTGTCAGAGATCCACCAAGAAATCCGTACTGCTCTACCAACAGGGTAGAAGCTCCTTGTTTTGCTGCGGCAAATGCAGCCATACAACCGGAGACGCCGCCACCAAGCACGATCACATCCCATGTCTTCTTTTCACTCATCCCAAAGCTCTCCTCAACTGAAATATTATAAGAAAGAATTATTCATACCAGTTATTATACCACACGCACTTATACAAATCAATGAAATTTTAATTTTATCTCTTTTTTCCTCTCCAATGTATAAATTCCATGGACCGCCAGTTATATCCCTGGCAATCCACGGAATTTTGCTCCACCTACCATTTACACCTTTTATTGCTCTATTGCCCTAAGCTCCCGAGGATTTAAGATAACCTCTTTTTTCTCTGTCCCATAATCGATCACCACACACGCTCCACAATCAAAATCTGTGTTGAGAAGATAAATCTTATCTCCCTCATACACACTAAAACGTACCATACTTGGTGCATAGACTTTTATATGAGCCTGTCTGTGGCTGGCGGTAAGGATCTCTCTCACAACATTTCTGTAAGCTGCGTAACCGCTTCCGCTGGGATAATCAAGACAGGTCATAAGAATTGCATAACCGTCTCCCAGTTTATTCTCTACAAGTCCTGCAGGATTTTGGCTCGTATCTTTCTCGACAAATTTGCTGCTTAAAACTGCCGCTGCGCTTGCTGTAACCAGCTCTGTTTTTGCATACCTGATATGACCTTCTGAGAAAATCGGGTCATATACATTGATGCGGGGATACATAAATTCAGGAACTATACTGTCCACATGCTTCCAACCGTCATTTGTTTCAAGGACTTCTTCTGCAGAAATCTTACAGCCAAAAAGGTCAGAGAAATCTCCGTCATTTAAAAGCTTCATTTCCCCGTCACGCCTTACCGAAGTGTTGAGGTGTGCTGCCGTCATAAAGAGTCTTCCACCACCGCGGACAAACTTCTTAAGCTCCTCATAGATTTCTTCGGTCATACTGTTCCAGCCGGTAAAGATTAAATAGTCATACTTTGAGAAAATCTCATTTCCTGCCGTTGCCATAACAATATCGAAGGTACCGTATGCAGGAGCATGAGAAAGGTCAACCTCCCCAAAGTTATGGATATCGTGCCACTGGCGCTTACCTGCCATATCATCAAATATCCTCCACATAAATTCAGGGGAAGAATAGCTGAAACTGCGCTCGGAAAAGCAATTCCACAAATAGCTTCCTCCTCGCCAAGGAGTATAACCGTCCAAGTTTCCCTGCACAAATGCCACTTTAACCTTAGGGCCTCCTTTGGGACGAACATCCTTGTTGATAAAATCTGCAAATTCATCCATCACATCACGATATTTCTTACAGATAGGATGATCATATCCACAGGCACTTTCACTGTAAACCATATCTCCGTCTTTTCTCTCCACTCTGGGCACATCATGAGCGTGAAGATCCAGGTCCCCGCTCTCCAGCATAAATGTCTTTCCGCCGGACAGATACAAATAGTCATACATCATACGCAGACGATGCATTTTAAGTGGGTCAAAGGCACGTACTCCGGCATACCACTCATGGGCTATATAAGCGCCCCAAATTTCAGAATGCTGAAGCTTTGCTGTTGCACGCGTTATGGGAACCATAATATCCGGATTTCCGTTAAAAGCCTCAAAAGTAGGATAAGAAGTACCCTGGAGAGCAATGTAGGGCACAAGACCTGTAGATTCTATAACTGTAACCGGAATTTCCCCATCCATGCTCGCGATCTCAACCTCATACCTGGCTTTGGCATCTACGATCTCCTTGGCCTCCTTCATGGTCTTTCCCGGATTTTCAGACTGATTTACTTTCCAGGTTCTTGTATAGTTTGCTCCATAGGCAGCAAACTCTGCACCAAGCTCGCCCACTTCATGTCCCAGAAAATATTCTCCGGCGATTTTCTTCATCTCTACCGCTGTCTCTTTGTCATATCCACAAGCGCTCTTGACGGTTCTCCCCGGGTTTCTTCTTGTATGCTGATAATGAAAAGAAAAATATATTTTTCTCTCAGACAGATAACGTGCCAGATCAATGAAATATTCTGCCGGAACATCCTCTTCGGGATCATTTTTATCATTTGTGAACGTAAAATCCACATAATTCATCCCCCGGTCGATGCAGTTCTTTTGAATATACTCTTTCGTTTCGCTTCTTGCAAAGTCACAGTGTACCATGCGGATACCGTGCATTACCACATCTTTTTCCATCATTTTATACTCCCCTGATAATAAGACAGAATCGTTGTATCACCAGCGATTCTGTTTGAATTGTCAATCATTATGAATAATAAATTTTCCGTCGTTTCCGTAAAGCTTCATCAATGCTTCCAGAAGGTAATAATCTCCGAATATATAAGGACGATGAATACTTGCCGCCTCATGATAGATGCAGGAATTGTTCTCAAGCAGAACCAGCTCATCCTCGTTGTAATTGCAGTTTTTATCCAGAACGCGAAGAAGTTCCATAGCTGCATCGTAATACATATCAGCTTCCATCTCATCTACAAGACGTGCAATTTCGATCAGACCGCAGGCCGTGACAGCAGCGGCTGAAGCATCATAATAAACAGGCTCTTTGGGTGCTCTAAAGTCAAGCAGCGGAAGCTCGCCCGGTTTCAGATTTGCAAGGAAATAATGAGCAACCCTCTTGGCCGTATCCAGATATTCCTGCTTACCGGAGTTTAAATAAGCTGCGGCAAAACCATAGATTGCCCAGGACTGACCTCTTGACCAGGA
>JAZSFW010000103.1:0-11682 GCA_045532445.1 Acetatifactor sp.
ACACGCCCCATATAACGGGCATGACCATAGCCTCTGGACACATCATCAAAATCCATGAACATATCATTTAAGTCGCCGCCCTTAGGATGTACATTTACATGATTCACATCCCCCTGGGCACCATTAAAGAAAATACACTTGGTATTGTCTATGGTCTGCTCCACAGTTCTTCTCACAAAGCCCGGCCAGTCAGCTGAAATCTTGTTGCCGCCCACGGTATCGGGATGATCTCCAAAGTTTACAAGCACCAGACTCTCTGCACCTTCTCTGTCAAACCGAAGTACATTTACTCTTTCATCCACTTCACCGATAGGGCTGTCAATCTCCGGATGATTCACCCCCGGATTGGTTCGGATGCTTCCGTCTTTCATGCGGAAACGACGGATAAAGGCAATATTGGGCGCCTGTCCGATTCCCCAGCCCATTTTCGCCGGCTTCAAATCATCCAGCGCAAACTGCGCTGCATCCGCCATTTTATGATACACCATCTGATAATATTCCTGCTCCAATGGTTTCTCAGAATTATAATTCAAATAAGGAGCTGTATGGGTATGAGTGGCATGGATATAAATGCCCTCCTCAGGAATCCCTGTCACCTCCGAAATATGCTTCCTGTAATCAGCAATGATTTCTCTGACAATCCCCAGGTGATCTATACTGATCAGCAATGCCTTCTCCTCCCCCAAGGAAAGAGCCAAGGCATTGATCTCCAATTCATCCAAAACCCCATCTGCAAGCCGGGTCTTGTAGTACCCTGCAATTCCAATCCCCATCATCGGCGTCACATTCACGCGACCAAACCCTGCATATAATCCGCTCATAGCACCCCTCCGCTATTCTTATTTTTCTTTGCACACTGCATTGTATACTGTATTCAATTATTTACATTATCGTAAATTATCTTTCAATTCTATTTTTAAATCTTCGAAGTTATTTACGTTTTTGTCGCAATTAAATCTTATCACGGTTGGCATACTCTGTCAATGTTTTTCCATACAAAAAATCTCCCACGGATAGTATGTCTTGGACGATAAATGATGAGTCCGCCCTGCTCATTCCTTGCGCTGTAGGATAGATTGCTCTGATATCACAAATCTATCTTCCTCAAATCCTTAAAAATCCTCTGAAATTCCTTTGAAATTATTAAAAAATAGTATAGAACCAAGGTTTTGAGAGATTCTATATACCTTCCACGAGTAAGATGGACTCCCAAAAGGTTCAAATAGGTAGATATATCATGCAAAAATGAGAAATCTATCCGATACTGGATAATTTCCGGCAGATTAAGAAGCCGCCACAGGGTATTCCCTGCTTGCCAATGATAATTATACTCTAAAATCTTCCACAAACCAAGAATAGCCACAGGGAAAACCCTGCAGCTACTCTTAGCATGTATACCAAATATTCGATATTGTCTTAGTTTTTACACTTCCCCGGCACGGGAAAATCTCACGCCGGATCAGTCGATTACTTCAACAGTCTTATTATAGAAGGACTTCAGTGCTGCTGTTGCCAGCGTATGAGAAAGCGCTGTCTCCTCAGGTCTGAAGAGTCCGAAAGGAACCTCAACCCCTGAATACTCCAGCATAAATGCTGCGATCTGCTGCTGAATGGCATCGGTAAAGCCAAACTCAAAGATCGGTCCTGTGATGGTAGGGATCATAGGCTTGTAACCGATGATGATACGGTTCCAGGACTGCTCCTTACCCCAGGAAGAGGTATAATAGAACGCATTGGCATCATCACTGGAGAAGCGGGCGCTGCAGTCCATACCGTAGATCTCAAAGAACCAACGGTTGGTGGATCCGGGACACATACGCTTGGTCTCCAAGGTCATGGGGATCTCATCTCCGTCCGCATTTAAGGTGGTGGCAAAAATGGTACAGTTGTCAAAGGTATCACAAACTGCGGTACCGCCCTTACCGTCCGGACGCTCCTTTACGATGTTGCTGAAATGAGCTCTTACAGTCTTAGGCTTGAAACCAAGACGGAAAGGCACGTGCTGGGTGTGGATACCCAGATCGCCAAGGCAGCCGTACTCACCGTTGAACTTCACCATACGCTTCCAGTTGATGGGCTTATTCACATCCATATCACTGCAGTGATTGAATCCGCAGTGGATCTCCAAAACCTTACCAAACTTTCCTTCCTTGTACCAGTTGATCATGGTCTGCATTGCAGGATAATAAGGGAACTCACTGCAGCAGCGAACGAAGGTGTTGGGATTCTCTTCAAGGGCTTTCATAATGTTCTCATTTGCCTTCTTGTCGATACCAAAGGGCTTTTCTCCAAGGAGAGCCTTGCCGCTCTTAATGATATCAATATAGAACTGCTCATGAAGGTTGTGAGGAACTGCACAGTAAATAGCATCGATATCCTCTTTATTCAGAAGCTCCTTGTAGTCGGATACTGCATACTTGATCTCAGGGAAATTCTTCTGGAACCACTCCATCTCCTTGGGAACCACAGAACAGATACCAACGATCTCAGGTCTGGGAACATCTTCGGTCAAATGACACCATCTTGCAGCTGCAGAAGCAAATTCTCTTGCCATCAATCCACAGCCGATCAAACCAAATCTAACAGTTTTCATGGTTTTCTTTCCTTTCTTCTCTTCCATTAGTAAGGGCTATTGCAGAAATGCAATTCTGTAATAGCCCCTGTTGACTTTATTCACGATATGGCATCAGCGCAGGCGCTGACGCTGCTTCTTAATAACCAAAGTGCTTTTCGGTCTCAGCAACTGCCTCTTCGATGATATCCAGACCCTTAAGCGCAACTTCGTCGTCCAGGATCATAGGCGGAGACATACGTAAGATGTGACCTGAAGGAACCCAAGCCAGACCCTTTGAGAATGCCTTCTGGTAGATCATCTGACCTGCCTCTGCGAAAGGCTCCTTGGTGGTGCGATCCTTTACGATCTCCATAGCCTGGAGACATCCGATTGCACGAACATCGCCGATGATAGGATGCTTCTCCATCATCTCCTGCATTCTCTTTAACATGATTTCGCCAAGGTGTGCGGAACGCTCATTCAGACCTTCCTCCTCGATAACCTTGATAGACTCAAGAGCAGCGATACAAGCCATCGGGTTTCCACCGTAGCTGGAAGATGCAGAAATCTTCTCGATTGCGGGAGCCAGATCCTTAGAAACTGCCAGAGCAGTTACAGGGAATCCGTTACCAAAGCCCTTACCAAGAGTAGTGATATCAGCAGTTACATTCCAGTGATCCATAGCAAGATACTTACCGGTTCTTGCCATACAGTTCAGAACTTCGTCTGCGAACAGCAGGATGCCTCTCTTATCACACAGAGCACGCAGTGCAGGGATGAAGTCTGCGGGAGGAATGATGGATCCGCCCCAACCCTGGATGGGCTCAAGAACGATAGCAGCTACATTCTTGCCACCGTTAGCACATTCATTGTCAAGGATACCTTCGATCATTCTGATGTAAGGTGAAGAATCCTTCCAAGCCTCTTCGGGAGTTCTGCCAAAGAAGTCACGATAAGGATTGGGTCTGGGAGCCAGCATGAAGCCGGGAGCTCTCATATGAGTATCAGGACCAACTACTGCAAGAGAGTTAGCGCCGTAAGTCTTACCATGGAAATCTCTCCAGAAAGAGATGAACTCCTGCTTGCCGGTAGCTGCACGTGCACAACGCAAACCTGCTTCTACAGCGGTAGTACCGGAATCATAGAACTGGAAGCCGCCGAAACGACCACCGGTGATCTCATGCATCTTCTCAACCAGCTCAGTTTTAACTCTGGTGGTGAAGTCATGGCAGTTCATCAGCTTCTTAGCCTGCTCAGCAACAGCTTCGCTGATTCTGGGATGGCAATGACCCAAACCGGTTACATAGATACCGGAGGAGAAATCGATGTATGTATTGCCGTCAACGTCGGTCAGTGTATAACCGAAACCGGATTCAAAAGTTACAGGGAACAGCTTTACCTGGCTGGAATAACCCTTCATATACTTGGAGCATCTCTCATGATACTCGATGGACTTGGGGCCTGGTACAGTAGCAGACACCATGTTGGGGATGGAATTTACATCCATAGTTGCCCAATTCTTGCTCATAGTCATATCCTCTTTTCTTTCTAATATGTTTGCATTTACATTTCACATTGACGCCAAAAACTTCCGTCAATTTTTGCTTCATCCTTATTATATAATATTTTGAAAATAAGTCAATACCTTTTTCAACATTTTTTTGCGTTTCAGCAAAAATCGAAAGGAATTCAAAACCTTATTGTAATGACTCGGAAACCTTTCTTATGATTCTCCCAAAAGTACTCCCTTTTTTCTATTCATTTTTAAGAACTGGAAAACTGAAATTTTACGGCTTTTTTATCTTTAACAATTCACAAATCATAGCACCACCTATGATGCACACTGCGCCAATTGCTTGAACTATTGTCATTTTCTCATTAAGCGGAATTGATGCAAAAACGACTGCCGATAGTGGCTTCAGATAACCACACACAGCTACTGTCTGAACGGGCAAAAAATTGCCTGATGACAATTCTATTATAGTTGTGTTATAATATTTTTTGAATGGCGGTTTTCACCGTTTACTTATCAAAATGCAGTCTGCAATGCCGGTGCCTTCTCTCAGACGCAGTCTGACACCAAATGGAGCCAGGATAAACAAAACAAACAAGATAACCAAAGTACATTTTTGTAATGGAGGGTCCCACATGCCTCACAACAGCCATTTTAACAGGCGGCACCTTATTTTAAATATCATCAATCATTTAGGTCCCATCAGCCGGACGGAGCTGATCAATCTGACAGATTTCCGCCCAGCCACTGTCAGTTCTATTATTAAGGAACTGTTGGAGGAACAGTTGATCGCAGAGACCGGTAATTACTCTGCCGGACAGGGTCGCAAAAGAACTCTGTTAGAGATCAATAAAGAGCATTTGTGTGCTGTGGGAATGTCGTTTTCTTCCGATCATGTCGTTTTTATTGTTTCACAGTTTGATGGAAGTATTTTGAAGCAGGATTCCTTAAAAATCACACCCGGAATAAAGAAAGATACCTTGATCGAACAGATCATAACACATGTACAAGCTTTACTGGAAGCCTTTCAGGACAAGAATATTCTGGGCATCGGCATCAGTGATCCGGCTCACGATCCCACCAATTATCAGGCAGAGCAGTCGCTAACATTGAATTATGCACATTTCAATGACTGGGTACACCTAAAACTGAAGCCACAGCTGGAAGCGCAGTTTGGACTTCGGGTGGAGACCTACAGCGGCGTGGCTTTACCCGCCATTGCACAGCAGCGTTTCGGCGTGGCAAAAGGAGCCCAGAACTTCATCTGCGTAGAGCTTTCTAACGGCATCGGTTCTTCCATCTGCTGTAATGGCATGGCTGTCAGCGGTGCCAAGGGAATGGCCGGTGAACTGGGACACATGGTAATTGATTATGGCTCCGCCAATCAAAAGCTTTGCTACTGTGGTAAGCCCGGCTGTGTGGAGAACAGCACTGCCTTCCCCGCTTTGGTGGCCGAGCTGGAAGCCGCCTTAAACCGCGGCATCTTCTCTTCCCTGAATTCTCACCTGGACGACAACCGCGCCATCACTGTCCGCGCCATCCGCGAAGCCTTAGAGGAAAATGACCGCCTGTGTATGTACTATGTAAAGGAAGTAGCCACCCGACTGGGTGTGGTGATCGCCAATGCAGCCAACCTGCTGAATCCGGAGCTGATTGTGCTTCACGGTTTCATGCTGGAACTTGGTGATTACTTCCTGAATCAGCTAAAAATTTCCATTCGGGAAAACATGCTGACTGTGTCCGGAGATTGCGAGATCCGCATTTCCGATTCCCTGGAAACCATCTTACCCCTTGGAGCAGTAGCCGAAATCTGCGCTTCCTATTTAAGAAGCGATGATTATAAATGGATCTATCAGCTGCAGCCTTCCGACCTGGAAGAATGGAGCATGATCCAAAATACGATTTAATAACGGAGGATTATTATGAGAACACATATGATACCAAGAAAACCTGCTGAATTAGACTGGGCAAAAATCCCGGCCCTCCAGATTGACCACATACTTTGGTTACCGGATGCAGATATTACTGCCCAGGCTCAGCTTTGCTACGACGAGGAAGCGATCTACGTACGCATGTCTGCAAAGGAAGCTCATATCCGCGCAGAGAATACCTCTCTTACAGATCAGCCGTGCTTAGACAGCTGTCTGGAATTTTTCTTCTGCCCCGATCCGGAGGACTTGCGTTATTTTAATATCGAATTCAATCCCAATTGCTGCCTGTATCTGGGAATCGGAGACGGCAAAGGCAATCTGGTAAGACTTATGGTGAGTGCCGAAAAGATGCTCAACGCACAGGCAGCCAGAACGGAAGACGGCTGGGAAATCACCTACCAGGTTCCCATTTCCTTTATCTGCCTGTTCTTCCCGGAATTTGTTGCCACACCCGGCAAGTCAATCAAAGCGAATTTCTACAAATGCGGAGAATTGACTGTACAGAATCACTATCTTGCCTGGAACAACATAACCTGCGACACACCGGCATTTCACAGACCTTGCGATTTTGGACTGCTGACATTTGCATAATACCCAATCTTGATGCAAAAAGCCAAATATTGACAATGATTTAAAGTCGCAGTATAATGCTTTGGAAAGTAATAGCAGACTTTCAAAAGCATGTATACAAAAGGAGATACTATCAATGAAAAATCAATACTTAAATGATTTATTCGCCCAGGTCAAGGCAAAAAACCCAGGCGAACCCGAATTTCTTCAGGCAGTAGCCGAGGTTTTTAACTCTCTTGATCCCGTGGTTGAGCAGAACAAGAAGCTGATCGACAGCGGTGTTTTAGAGCGCCTTGTAGAGCCTGAGCGAGTAGTCATTTTCCGTGTGCCCTGGATTGATGATCAAGGTCATTCCAGAGTCAATCGTGGTTTCCGTGTACAGTTCAATTCTGCCATCGGACCTTACAAGGGAGGTCTTCGCTTCCACCCTTCCGTAAATTTGTCTGTCATGAAGTTTCTGGCCTTTGAACAGACCTTCAAAAACAGCCTGACCAGTCTTCCTATGGGTGGCGCCAAGGGTGGTTCCGATTTCGATCCCAGAGGAAAGTCCGATGCAGAGGTTATGCGTTTCTGCCAGAGCTTTATGCTGGAGCTGGCAAGATATATCGGTCCGGACACAGACGTTCCTGCAGGTGATCTTGGTGTCGGGGCCCGCGAGATCGGCTATCTTTTTGGCCAATACAAGAGAATCCGCGATGAATTTACAGGCGTTCTTACCGGTAAGGGACTGGCTTACGGTGGTTCCCTTGTCCGTCCGGAAGCAACTGGTTATGGCGCTGTCTACTATACATTAGAGTTGCTTAACTCTCTGGGCGAAGACATCAAAGGCAAGACCGTTGCCGTATCCGGCTTTGGTAATGTAGCCTGGGGTACTGTCAAGAAAGTTGCAGAATTAGGCGGCAAGGTACTCACCATCTCCGGACCGGATGGATATATTTATGACAAAGACGGCGTCTGCACAGAGGAAAAGATTCATTTTATGCTGGAAATGCGCGCTTCCGGCCGCGATCAGGTAAAGGATTATGCAGACAAATTTGGTGTTCCTTTCTATGCCGGTCAGCGTCCTTGGAATACTAAAGTTGACATTGTTATGCCTTGTGCTACCCAGAACGAAGTGGGCATCGAGGATGCCAAGAATATTGTTGCTAACGGTACCAAGTATTATATTGAAGTTTCCAATATGCCCACCACAGAAGAAGCTGCAGCCTACTTAAAAGCAAACGGTGTGATCATCGCTCCTTCCAAAGCAGTCAACGCAGGCGGTGTTTCCGTATCCTGTCTGGAAATGAGCCAGAACGCTATGCATTACAGCTGGACCGCTGCCGAGGTAGATGATAAGCTTCGCCAGATCATGAAGAACATCTTCAAGGAATCTTCTGCTGCTGCCAAGAGATACGGCATGGAGGGCGACCTGGTAGCCGGTGCCAACATTGCAGGCTTCGAAAAGGTTGCTGCTGCCATGATGGCTCAGGGTGTTTGCTAAAACACAAAAAAACAAGCAAAATGAAATAAGTCGAAACCGATAACGCAAAAAAAATCAAAAGAGCTCTGGCATTTGCCGGAGCTTTGTGTTATAATCTGGTTATATGTTTTTAGTGAGGTTTCGGTTATGGATATTTATGAAAGGAAACAAAAGATTCTGGAGATTTTAAATCGAGACGGCAAGGTCCGCGTCAACGAGCTGAGCGCTCTGTTTGATATTTCGGATGTTACCATTCGTATGGATCTGGCAGATCTGGAGGCGAAAGGGTTACTGTCAAGGGTACACGGCGGTGCCGTCAGCTCTTACAAGACGTATTATAATATGAATATGCAGCAGCGTCTTTCTGCCAATCAGGATCAGAAGCAAAACATTGCAAAGCACATTGTGGAAATGATCGACGAAAACGATACAATCATGCTAAATGCCGGCACCACCACATTGACTGTTTTCCGTATGATCCCTCCAAAGATCAATTTAAGCATTGTGACGAATTCGGTAGCAATCGCCTTGGAAGCCGGGACCAATCCCAATTTCAATGTCGTGCTTTTAGGCGGTGTGATCAATGCAAAGCATCAGTTTGTATACGGCGATGATGCCATAGCACAGATTGAAAAGTACCATGCGGACAAATTGATCTTGTCTGTAGACGGTATTTCTCTCGAAAATGGACTGACGACATTTTATAACCAGGAAGTAGAACTGGATCGCGTGATGCTCACCCGCTCAGCAACCAAAATCATTGCTGCGGATTCTACCAAACTGGGGCGAACTGCCTTTGCAAGAATTGCCGATATCGGCGCGGCCGATTATATTTTCACCAACAACGACCCTTCTGCCATAGATGAGGTTACCGAATTAAAGCAGAGTGTACAGAATTTTGTTACGGTTTAATCGCCTTACGTCTGACTGGAAACAGCGTTTTTTTGTCACTGTTTTATCAGACATACAAATTATATCAGAAATGAGGATACGATATGAAATATTTTATTGGTGCTGATGTAGGAACTACTTCTTTGAAAGCTGTACTTTTTGACGAAGAGATGAATGCTCTTAAAACTGTTGTAAAGGATTATACTTTAAATACAGTGGGGGATTATGTGGAATTTCCTGCTGAAGAATACTGGAGACTCTTCTTCGAGGCATATACCGAGCTCTCCGAAGAGCATACCATTGCTGCACTGAGCATTGATACCCAGTGCGAGACATTGATCGTTACTGACGATGCAGGCAATGCCTTGACTGACGCCATTGTATGGCTGGACAACCGCGCCGTAGCACAGGCCGATGCCATCAAGGAATATTTTGGTGAGAAGAAGGTATACGAGGTGACCGGTCAGCCGGAGATCACTGCCACCTGGCCTGCCTGTAAGCTCTTGTGGTTAAAAGAAAACCGCACAGATATCTGGCCTCAGATCAAAAAGATCTTCCTGTTAGAGGATTATTTGTTATATCGCCTGACCGGTGAATTTGTTACAGAGAGAACACTGCAGTCTTCTACCATCTATTATGATATTCACAAGGGTGAATGGTGGAAAGAAATGTTGGATTACCTCGGCGTTACACCTGATCAGCTCCCCAGACTTTGCAACAGCGCAGAGGTTGTGGGCGAATATAATGGTGTCAAGATAGCAACCAGTGCCATTGACCAGATTGCCGGTGCCATCGGTGCAGGTATCGTGCGCAAAGGTGTTTTAAGCGAAATGACCGGAACCACCATGGTAATCTTCGTTCCTACTGATAACGTTCCCGCGTACAATCCTGACAGCAAGATTCCCTGCCATGTAAACTTTGACGGCAAATATTGTCTGCTTTCCTGGACTCCCACTGCCGGAATTGCTCTGAAATGGTTTAAGAATAACTTCTGTGAAGGTTACGATTTCGATGGTCTGAATGTGCTGGCACAGGCTGTAGATCCCGGAAGCAACGGCCTCACCTTCCTGCCTTACCTGTGCGGTTCTACCATGCCCAAGTACAATCCGGATGCAAAAGGTGCCTTCTTTGGTCTTACCATGGAACATACCAGAGGTCATGCAGTCAGAAGCATCATGGAATCTGTAGCCTGCATGCTTAAGAGCAATCTGGATTATCTGGGAATTGAATGTGATGAGATCCGCTCCATGGGCGGCGGTGCCAAGAGTAAACTTTGGCTGCAGATCAAGTCTGATCTTTGCAACAAAAAGCTTGTCACCTTGAATAACGAAGAAACTGCCTGTCTGGGTTCTGCTATCCTTGCTGCTGTGAGTGTGGGCGCGTTTGACAGCGTGGAGGCTGCCTGTGACAAAGTGGTTGCCTTGAAAGATACCTACACACCTTCCGGCACAGATTATACTGACTGCTACCGCAGATTCTGTGATCTGGAAGCGCAGAATGTGTGATACCGAAATACCCCGCTAAAATCTAAAAAATCCAGGACCCCAATCTCCTTTCAGTGAATTGGTCCTGGATTTTATTTTGCCCCAATTGCTTACATTTGCTTAAACTTCCTGTAAGATCGGAAAACCAAAGCCAACAAAACTACCATAACCACTACGATACCGATCCACAACGTATTCAAAATCTGCCAGCCCCAAACCTCCGCAATGCGCAAAAATCCATATCCTGCCACTACGATTCCTACCGCTGCTGCTGCATTGATGATACCGGCAACTGTTGCTGTTTTACCATATTTTACAAAACTGTTGGTGTAATAAGATATAAACAGGTTTCCTCCGGTAAACAAAGCGCTGCTGGCACTTAATGCGAGAATCATCTGAATCATACCAATCTTTCCCACAAACGGTAAGAAGGTGCAGATTGGAATCGCACACATAAGCAGCACCATCAATCCTTTCAATTCATTTCGCACCCGTTTCGGATACAATACCACTTTCACAAAGATTGTTCCCAAAATTCCGAACATAACAATTAAGATATTGAAGAAGTTAGCCATATTGGGAGATACATTTTCATAACTCTCCATCAACATAACCGGCGCAAGTGTCTTGCTGCCCTGATCCAGCATACAGCGCAAAAAGGATACTGCAACGACTGCAAAAAAGCCACTGATCCACCAGATATTTGCTGTGGAAGCGGGTGAATCCGTCTTCGCTTCCTTTTCTTCCTTTTTCTCGCGCTTGTCCCACTTCATAAGCGGATTCAAATGCCTGCAATAAAACTCCATCAATACCCCAAACAGTAACAATACCACTGCAGAAATCACAAAGTTAATTCTCCAATCAGTAATGACTGCTCCTACAATGTAGGAAAGCATCAACCCAAAAGACGAAGAAAAGCTGATGTAAAATGTCATCATATTTCGGTCACTTCTGACTAACTGTGAGGATACGATCTTAAATATTCCCGGCCACAAACCAAACTGCACGATGGCGCAAAATATCCATGCTGCAAGCATTACATAATAATCTTGATTAAAGAAGATTACAACATTTGAAATAGCCGCTCCATAAAGGCCAATTTTAACCAGACGCTCCGGACTGTAGCGGTCCGCTGCCAACCCACCAATAATTTGCAGAGGAGCATAGGCCAGATAAAATGCGGAAGTAAAAATTCCCGTCTGCGATTTGGTCAGAATCCCCTCTGCCACAATGCTGGCAAGCGCCGCGTTAAAACAGTTTTTCGTCATATATACTAC
>JAZSFW010000229.1:0-6206 GCA_045532445.1 Acetatifactor sp.
CCAAATGCATTGGTAAAAGCACCGGGCTTACGATTTGCCCATGCTTCCATGATTACCTTGGTAATTCTTTCTTTCAAAAGTTCATAAGTCTCCTGAGGGGTAATGATCTCAGGGTTGTCAGAAATATTCTCTTTTTCCACATACTTCTTACCTTCCGGCAAAAACTGCTCCAACATTTTACGGAAGGAGGTTGTGATCTTTATGCGGCCGGTACGGGGATAGACCGGAGCTGTATGGGTATGTATTGCACTGATCACCACCTTCATGGGATCGATACCAACCGTATTGCCTTCCAGATTCTTACGGATATCCTCAAGCAGATTGTAGCCGATGGCCACCAGGTCACAGCTTACCAGGATCATCTGCTCCTCATCAGATGACACTGCCATTGCCGTTGCCGTGATAGGCTTCTCCACATACTGAGAAATCCTCTCTGCAAACTGTCCTGCCAAAGCAACCTTTTTATCGGGAGTCAGGTCCACTTCAGCCCATCCAAATTGTAAATTGCTCATGTTATAACCTCCATTTTTTTGCTTCATAATGCCTCCTTAAGGCAAAATATCTTTAATAAAATTATACTATAAGCACTTTATTTCACAAGGTGACAATTTACGAAAATTTTTCGAAATTAAAAAAGCAAAGACTGTCATCATGTACCGTCTTTGCTTTCCAGTTCTATAAGTTTCTTTCGTTTCTAACAACCGCACCTAAGCCCCAGATCATCCTCTGCACGCTTCAGGCGCTTATCAAACTCCTCATAGAAGGTTTCCAATCCCCCAAAGGACCTGATATAAAACAAATTCAAAATATAAAGGTTGAGATTCTTGCGAAACCCGTCATCCTCACTATCCGCAATCATTTCCTCGCAGGCATTCAAAAAATAATGCCAGGCTGTCACAAACTCCCGGTTGCGCGCAAGATCCGGCGTATCCACCCACTTGCTGACTTTGACTTTCGTACGGTTTGATTTCTCACATTCCTTGTTTTGGAGAAAGTATCGGAAGCTGCCATTTTCATAATATCTTCCCAGGGGAAAAAGGCGACAGATCCCCGGCCTAAAAGGGTGAATACTGCAGCGCCCTTCCTGGCTTAAAAAACTGCATTTCTCCTCTTTTCCTACCATCCTAAGATGCGGAAGAATCACGCCATCCACCACGCCAAGCTCCAGGCAGGAATCCAGCAAAGCCTGAAAGTCGCAGTCAAGTCCCTGCATCAGCCTGCAAACATCCAGAGGATCCAGAATAATAGAATCCCCCATTCTCTTGCAGCAGGCAGAACACCCCCGACATTCATTGCACCCTGCCTTTACCATATCATTTTCATCATATAATCTGCCGTCAGATATTTCCTCAAGGCTTACATTTCTTTTCATAACCGCACCCTTCTCACTCTGCAAAGTAAGCATCTATGCCTTCCGCAATTCCTAAAACAATCTTCTCCTGATATGCGGGATCCTGCATCAGCTTGTCCTCTTCGGGATTACTCATATAACCCATTTCCACGATGGTAACCGGAATCGTACACCAGTTGATCCCACTCATGGTATCCGTTTCCCAAACGCCGCGATCCTTAGAGCCCATGTGCTTTACCATGTGACTTAACACTTCCTGAGACAGACGTTTACTCTCTTCGTAAATATCTGCGTTGTAAGGATTCGCCGCCGTATTACAGATGGTCATGGTACCTGCCACTTTGCTGTCTGCCGCACCATTTGCATGAATCCGGACAAACACCTCTGCACCGGAGGTATTGGCCACCTCGGCACGTTCCCTGTTACTCATGTCCACATCATGGCTGTCACGGATCATCACCACCTGATAGCCTCTGTTTACCAGTTCTTCCTCCAGCGCTTTCGCAATGACCAGGTTCAGTTCGTACTCATAAATGCCCGTAGACACGCCTCTGGTACCGGAAGCCACCTTTGCCTTCATCTCCTGACTTCCCGGCCCCACAGGCTCCTTATCCGGGTTGCCTTTGGCCTGATGACCGGCATCTATCGCTACAATATGACCGGATCCGGCCTGCGGAACTGTTGCTTCCTGCGAAGCAGGCTCCTCTTGTTCTTGCGTGAGTTCCTGCATGGATTCTTGCACGGGTTCCTGCGTGGGTTCTTGCTGCGTTTGACTGGGTTCCTCCGATTCTTCCAAGGCCGCTTCAGAAGACGGAACCATAAGCTGTTGACCTGTGGTTTCCTGCTCTATGGGCACGGGCTTTACCAAAGCAAGTTCATCCTCCAGTTCCT
Organism: Acetatifactor sp.; assembly: GCA_045532445.1. Classification (GTDB taxonomy): domain Bacteria; phylum Bacillota; class Clostridia; order Lachnospirales; family Lachnospiraceae; genus Acetatifactor. The sequence continues at coordinate 2,243 of JAZSFW010000229.1, forward strand.
TTGTATCTTTTCCGCAACCCAAAATCATAGCAGCCAACACAAGACCGACAAAAAAATATTGGCAAAATCTCTTTTTCATCCTCTTCTCTCCATCTTTACTGGTCTTCCTTCCTTTTTGCCCCAGCCCGGTGTCTGGCCCACCTACGCAGCAGCCTCTGCACCAGATGATACACCCCTCTTCCAAAACAGAAAATAGCAAACATCACCAAAAAGCCTACCAGACCAAACATAATATCCGCAAATTCCATAGCCCCCGTATTGCTGACCTTTTGCCCGATCTCTATGGCAAAGGTGATCACAATGATCAAAGTAAATACATAGATCCAACTGATCACCATCACATGATTGTTCTTTGCCAGCCACTTAAACAAAGGATACACCACCCATATCATCACCATACCCAAGGCGCCGATTACCAGAAAATGCAGCTCTTTATCTGTAAAATTGTACTCAAAGGCATCATTTAGAGTCATCATCTTACTATGTACTTTAGCGATCATATCCATAACCAGATATAACAATGTTCTCATTTAATCTTTACTCCTCCGGCTAATCCCATAATAAATTATTATACGACCTCAATATCCAGCAAATTACAAGTGATTTCGGTCCGTTCTTCTATCTAGCATTATAATGCGTCTGCCCAAAATACGCAAGACCATACCTTGATCCATACAGCGCAATTGAAATGAAAATTTTGGCAATCCATAGTTGAGCCAAAAGACATTTCATGATATAATACCCTTCATAATGAAATCACTATTGGAGAAATTTCGACATGAATCAGAAAAAAGCATTTGTTACGACCACTTTAGGCATTGGCTTATTAGCCTGCCTTTGCTGTCTGCTGTGGGGCAGCGCGACCCCAGCCATAAAGATTGGCTATGAATGGTTCGGCATCGCTGCAGGCGATGTAGCTTCCAGAATTCTTTTTGCCGGTGTACGTTTCGTTCTTGCCGGTGTACTCACTGCTGTCTTTGGCAGCCTTATTGCCGGAAAACCTTTGTATCCCCAGAAAAGTTCCTGGGGAATGATCTGTAAGCTTGGCCTGGTACAGACCGTCTTCCAGTACATCTTTTTCTACATGGGTCTGGCATACACCACCGGCGTAAAATCCGCTATCATCAATGGCTCTCAGACTTTTATCGCCATTGTTTTGGCCTGCCTGGTCTTTCACTATGAAAAATTAACCTTACAGAAATTCCTGGGCTGTCTCATTGGTTTTGCCGGTGTGATCGTTATCAACTTAGATCCAAGCGGTCTGACCGGAGGCTTTACCTTCCAGGGCGAAGGGGCTATCTTGATCGCTGCCATTGCCTATGGACTTTCTTCTGCATTGGTGAAAAATTATTCTCAGAAAGAAAATCCGGTGGTCTTAAGCGGCTATCAGTTTATTTTTGGCGGCATTATCATGACGATTGTAGGCGCCCTGATGGGCGGACAATTGACCGGCTGGTGCTTCCGCTCCATCCTTCTGCTGCTTTATTTAGCTTTGATCTCTTCCGTGGCCTACTCCGTATGGGGTATCCTTCTGAAGCATAATCCGGTTGGAAAAGTTGCTATTTACTCCTTTACCACACCAATTTTCGGCATACTCTTGTCCTTTGTCTTTTTACACGAAACCTCTTCCTTTGGAATGGAGCTGATCCTGGCACTTGCTTGTGTGTGCTGCGGTATCTGGCTGGTTAACAGGGTGAAAGAGTAATAACAAGACATTTACGCACTTTGTGTACCGGTGGATGTTCCTCTGTCAAGCTTAATCGACTTCCATTTGCCGCTGTAATAACGCATAAGCACCAGCAAGGTACGAAGCAGCTGGTCTGCTGCCATGGCAATCCATGCGCCGTAGAGTCCAAATCCCTTATTGACCAGCAAAATCGCAACGCCCGGTCTGACTAACAACACGGTAATGAAAGTGATCGCCGCTATTACCTTGGTATCGCCTGCACCGCGAAGACCTCCCGCAGTAATAAACTGTGAGGACTGGAAGGGCTGCAGGAATGCCACAAACAACATGATCTGCCCACCCATCTCAATGATCTGCGGATCACTGTTATAAAAGCCTACGATTATGCCGCCAAAGAAAATAAACACCAAGGCCAGGACAATTGAGAATAACATGCCCACGGTTCTGGTCTTACTGCAGTATGCCTGTGCCATATCGGGTCTTCTTTTTCCCAGGGATTGTCCCACCAGCGCGGTTGCAGACACGGCAAAGGCCTGACCTGTCATAAATGACAGCGCCTGAATGTTCATACATACCTGATGGGTTGCATAGGCGATGGTTCCCATGGTAGCAACCGTTTTGGCAAAGATAATCATACCGGCTCTCATCAAAAGCTGCTCCACCATGGCAGGAATACCCACCTTCATAATATCTTTCATTACGGGACCGTCAGGCTTGAATCCCTTCTTAAATTCCAGCTTCAAGAAACCATTGCCGCGAAGTAAAACAACAGACGCCATAACAAATGCCACAAACTGGCCGATCACGGTTGCAAGAGAAGCACCTGCCACTCCCATCATGGGCATTCCCAGATTGCCATAGATCAACAGCCAATTAAAAATCACATTCACTACGTTGGCAATTAAATTGTATACCATGCAGGTTCGGGAGTCACCCACTGCACGCAGGGATGCTGTGATCGTACTGGTCAGCGCCACCGTAATAAAACCAATCATCTGAATTTGAAGATACTGGGTTGCCCATTGGGTCACTACCTCTTCAGTTGAACCCATAAAGATCACCATAGGTCTTGCATATACAAAGCCCAGAACAGAAAACAGGATTCCGAACAGGAGATTAAACAACAATCCTTGTCTGACGATCAGATTGGCTTTTTCTTTGTCATTCTTACCCTTACTCCTGGAAACAAGCGCAGTAACACCGGTATTCATCGCCATAAAGGCTGTCATCAGCAAAAACTTTGGCTGCGTGGTCAGCCCCACTGCGGACAACGCCTGGGCCCCCAATTCCGGCTGCGCATTCCCACCGATGGAGCCTACCATCATCATATCCACCATAGACGTCAGCTGCGTCAACAAAAGCTCAATAAAGCTGGGCCAGGCAATCCTTACAATGTCCTGATACAGTTCCTTGCTTTTTACGCCGGAAGGCAGCTTATTATTCACTTTAAATTCTATCGGCGCATTCTCGTCTCCAAAAGGAAGCCTATCCAGTGTTGTCCTCAACCTAGCTGTTGTACTCATATAATCCCTCTCCCTGACCATGTATATTAAAAAACATTTTCCATTCGCATCATAACCCTAATTTCTATTCTGCACCAAACCGCTTCTCAAGTCAAGACAATTTGCGGGATATCACACTTTTATCAGTTTCCAACACCAAAGCCGGCAACTTCATATAAAAAACTGTAATCCTCTCCAAAATGGTTGTAAATCGCTGCCACTTCTGCTATATTTTATATAAATACGTTCCCCACTAGGAGTCTATATTATGGAAAGACATGCTTTTGCTATGAAAATCAAAAAAGGCCGCCTGGCAGATTACCGCAAACTTCTGGGCGAGACCTGGGAAGATATCAAAAAATTAGTGGACAAATATCAAGCCTCCAATTTCTCTCTCTGGGCAGTGGATCTGTTTGTGTTCGGATACTGCGAAACGGAGGCACCCGTAGAACTTACCGACGAACTTGCCGCTGATATCGCATCGCTGGATGCTAAGTTTTCCGGCATCTATGATTGGATCTCCGAACCCGGAAAGCCTATGCGCCTGATGTATCACCAATACGGGGAAGTCCAGAAAAACAAAGAGCTTGTACATCACAGAGTCTTCATGACACACCTGCTTACCGGCGACACAGAGGAATACAAGGCGCGCCATGACGCCATCCTGCTGCCTCCCGAAGAAGAATACAAGCACAGAGAAACCAATAATTTCACCATCTGGAATGCGGGTGATTATATCTTTGGATATGCAGAGATTGATTCCACTTTAGGCAGT
>JAZSFW010000091.1:0-5543 GCA_045532445.1 Acetatifactor sp.
TCTTATGATCCCTCGGTCCTTCTTTTTTTATGGGACTAATCTTTTTTCACAGCCCCTATGTATATTGGAATCCTGTAGGCTCTTTTAGAATTAAAGTTTTTATCATGCCATGATTGTTATCTTTATCATAATGTGCTACAATATGGGTTAAAGGTTATTTATTCAACTGAACAAAACAGAAAGGACCCAAAATCCATGCAAATAATTATTGTTGGCTGCGGCAAGGTTGGCTATACGCTGGTAGAGCAGCTTAGCGGAGAAGATCATAGTATTATCGTAATTGATGAAAAAGAAGAAAAAGTTCATGCCATTACAGATGATCTGGATGCCAAAGGAATCGTAGGAAACGGTGTCAGCTTCCAGACCCTTCAGGAAGCCGGCATCTCAGAGGCTGATCTATTGATCGCAGTTACCGGTTCGGACGAACAGAACCTCCTCTGCTGCGTGATTGCCAGGAAAGCTAGTAATTGCAAAACAATTGCCAGAGTCCGCAATCCCATTTATAATATGGAGATTGAATTTTTACGGCAAGAATTGGGACTGGCTATGGTCATTAATCCCGAATTGACCTCTGCTGCTGAGATCGCCAGGATTTTCCAATTTCCCTCGGCAGTCAAGATTGATACTTTCTCCAAAGGCCGGATTGAACTTTTGCGTTTCCGCGTCACAAAAGACTGTCTTTTGAATCAATATGAATTGTTTCACATCAGAACTACGCTGAAATGCGATGTTTTGGTATGTATGGTTATACGCGGAGAAGAAGTTTTGATCCCCCGCGGAGATTTCATATTTCAGGAAGGTGATTTCGTATCCATTGTTACTACTCCTCCGAAAGCCAATGATTTCTTCCGCAAAATCGGTATTGGCATAAGTCCTGTTCAGACTGCCATGATCGTAGGTGGTGGTACGATTGCTTACTATTTAGCTCGAAGATTGCTCTCCGTCGGCATCGAAACAAAGATCATTGAGCAAGATCTCGCCCGCTGTGAACAGTTGAGCGAGCTATTGCCGAAGGCTACGATCATCTGCGGTGACGGTACGGACCAAAAGCTCCTTTTACAGGAGGGAATCGATCATGTAGATGGCTTTGCTGCTCTCACAGGACTTGATGAAGAAAATATTCTCCTCTCTCTTTATGCGAAGGAAGCTTCTCATGCCAAAGTGGTAACCAAGGTCAACCGCATTAACTTTAACAGCGTTTTAAACAAACTAAGTCTGGACAGTATTACTTTCCCCAGACTGCTGACTGCTGACACGATCCTTGGCTATGTGCGTTCCATCAACGCCTCCATGAACAGCAACGTAGAAAATTTATACAAGCTGGAAGAAGGACGGGCAGAGGCTTTGGAATTTTACATTAAGGAAGAATCTTCCATCACCAATATTCCGCTCAGCAAGTTAAATATTAAGAAAAACATTCTGATCTGCTGTATCAACCGCCACTCGCAAGTTATCATTCCCAGTGGTCAGGATGAAATCCGTGTGGGAGACTCCGTGATTCTGGTGCTGACCAACTCCAGACTCCACGATATCAAAGATATACTAGAGGGCTAGGAAGATGAATATTTCGATCATAAAATATATTTTGGGATGGATCTTAAAGTTTGAAGCCGGGTTTATGCTATTGCCCGCCTTGGTAGGTTTGCTTTACAGAGAAATAAAGGATGCCCTGATCTATATAGGAATGGCTCTCCTCTGTCTGCTCACAGGTTATCTTCTGAGCAGAAAAAAGCCGTCCAAATTCCAGCTTTATGCCAGAGAGGGCTTTGCCAGTGTTGCTCTTGGCTGGATCATTTTAAGTATGTTTGGGGCGCTTCCCTTTGTTTTTACCGGTGATATCCCCAGCTATATAGATGCTCTGTTTGAAACCATTTCCGGCTTTACCACTACAGGCGCCACCATTCTTTCAGATGTAGAGGTCTTAAGTCATGCCAATTTATTCTGGCGCAGCTTTACCCACTGGATCGGAGGTATGGGGGTTTTCGTCTTTATTATGTCAATCCTTCCGCTCATGGGCGGCTCCACCATGAACCTTATGCGCGCAGAAAGCCCGGGACCTTCTGTAGGCAAGCTGGTACCCAGAGTACGTGATACGGCAAAGCTGCTGTATACCTTGTATCTGGGTCTTACCATCCTCGGCGTCATTGTTCTATGCCTATGTGGACTGAATCTTTTCGAGTCCTTAACGACGATATTCGGCACGGTAGGAACAGGCGGCTTTGGCATTTACAACGACAGCATAGCTTCTTTCTCACCGCTTGCCCAGAATATGATCACTCTGTTTATGATCTTAAGTGGCGTAAATTATACCTTTTACTATTTTCTGCTGCGCAGACAGTTTAAAGCTGCTTTTTCCATTGAAGAAGTTATCTGGTATCTGGTTATTATTTTGGTCGCAGTCGGCACCATAGTGATCGATCTTGGGAATATGTATGGCAGTCTGGCTGAGAACATCCATCATGCATTTTTTCAAGTAGGCTCTATCATAACCACCACAGGCTTCTCTACCGTGGATTTTAACCTATGGCCCCAGATGTCCAAAACTGTTTTGGTCATTTTGATGTTTATCGGAGCCTGCGCAGGCAGCACCGGCGGCGGTATCAAGGTATCCCGGATTCTGCTGTTATTTAAGAGTATTGGCAAGGAACTGTCTATGATGATCCACCCTCGTATGGTGAAAAAGATTAAAATGGACGGTCACAGTGTTCTTCATGAGGTGATGCGCTCTACCAATGTTTTTATGGCGGTATACATTGTCATTCTTTTTGTATCGGTTCTGCTGATCGGGGTAGATGAGTATGACTTTACAACAAACTTTACGGCAGTAGCTGCCACCCTTAACAATATCGGACCCGGCCTGGAGCTGGTAGGACCCACACAGAACTTTGATCTCTACTCAACCTTTTCCAAGCTTGTTCTGATGTTTGATATGTTGGCGGGCAGACTGGAATTGTTCCCTATGTTGATCATCTTTGTGCCGGCTTGTTGGAAAAAATATTGATGTTTATAGAAAGGTTTGAGATTATGGTGCACGGATCAACAAAACAAAGCACGTGGTACTATTTGATCGATGCCATACGCGGATTTGCACTCCTGAACATGCTGTTTTTTCATTTTTTTTATGATGTATTTGTCATCTTTGGGCAAGACACAGGCTGGTACCACTATTCTGCGGTGAGAGTCTGGCAGCAGTTTATCTGTATCACCTTCCTTGTGATATCCGGGATATCCTGGCACTTTAGCAAAAACAACTTAAAGCGGGGAATTCTCCTAAATCTTTATGGTTTATTGATCACTGCTGTGACCCTTCTGGTCATGCCTTCACAAACTGTTTGGTTCGGCATCCTGAATTGCATTGGATGTGCGACACTGCTGATGATACCGTTACATAAACTGTTAAATACACTTATCCCTCGTTTTGCCTCTTATAAAGTGCTGATATCTGCCAGCGGATTGTTTTTTTCACTTTTCCTGTTTTGTTTTACCAAAGACATGACAGACGGTTATCTGCGCATAATGGAATGTCGTCTGGATTTACCAAAGTGGCTATATACTTTTCGGCCTATGACAATTTTAGGTTTTCCGCACCCAAGCTTTTGGTCCAGTGATTATTTTCCGATTTTTCCGTGGTTTTTCTTATTTCTTGCAGGATATTTTTGCTGGACCCTAATCGGTTGCTTTCCTCATTTGCGAGACGCTTTCCGAGCAGAAATACCCCTTTTATCACGCATCGGCAAAAAAACCATCTGGGTCTACTTATTACATCAGCCCTTGCTTTATGGCATTGCTTATTTTCTGGTTCAAATTGTCGGTCTAAAATTTGTGTAATTCGCAGCAATAGCATAATCTTATAAAAATCCCGCACCCAGGCTTATGCCCGAATGCGGGATCACTTTTCGTCCAAATGATAACGGATAACAAAACTTTTTATACAACACCCTGTGCTGTCATAGCCTCTGCCAACTTCAAAAACCCTGCAATATTGGCACCTGCGACATAATTGCCAGCCATACCATACTGCTTTGCAGCCTCATCCAGATTGTGAAAAATATTGATCATGATTGCCTGAAGTCTCTGGTCAACCTGCTCAAAGGTCCAGCTTCTTCTCTCGCTGTTCTGACTCATTTCAAGCGCAGAGGTAGCCACACCTCCAGCATTGGCCGCCTTACCTGGGCAGAACAGAACACCGTTTGACTGGAAGAAATCGATCGCATCTGAAGTAGTAGGCATATTCGCACCTTCCGCAACAGCGATACAGCCGTTGGCAACCAAAGCCTTGGCATCTTCCAGATTCAGTTCATTCTGCGTAGCACAAGGAAGCGCAATGTCACATTTTACAGTCCATACACCCTTTCCCTCATGGTACACTGCGCTGGGTCTTGCCGCCGCATATTCGCTGAGTCTTGCACGCTTAACCTCTTTTACTTCCCGAAGCAATTCCACATCAATCCCTTCTGAATCATAAATCCATCCGGTAGAATCCGAACAGGTAATCACCTTTGCACCAAGCTGCTGCGCTTTTTGTGCCGCATAAATCGCAACATTGCCTGCACCGGAAATGGCAATTGATTTGCCCGCAATATCTATGCCATTACACTTTAACATCTCTGCGGTCAAATATAACAGACCATAGCCTGTTGCCTCTTTTCTTGCAAGGGAACCACCGTAGCTTAAACCCTTACCGGTAAGAACACCCTCGTATAGACCGGTCAATCTTCTGTACTGTCCATACATATAACCGATCTCTCTTGCACCGGTACCGATATCACCTGCGGGAACATCCGTATCTGCACCAATGTATTTGTAAAGCTCTGTTATATAGCTCTGACAAAATGCCATAACCTCTCTGTCAGATTTTCCTTTGGGATCAAAGTCAGCACCTCCCTTACCTCCTCCGATTGGAAGGCCGGTCAAGGAATTCTTAAATATCTGCTCAAATCCCAAGAATTTTATAATTCCCAGATTAACAGATGGATGAAGTCTCAATCCTCCCTTATAAGGTCCAATGGCAGAATTAAACTGCACACGATATCCATTATTTACCTGTACCTGCCCTTTGTCATCTACCCAGGATACACGGAATAAAATCTGTCTGTCAGGGATTACAATTCTCTCTAAAAGAGCATCTCTCCTGTATTCCTCTTCGTTGGCTTCAATCACGACTCGAAGAGATTCCAAAACCTCTTTTACAGCCTGGTGAAACTCCGGCTGCGCAGGGTTCGTAGCTATCACCTGCTCCAACACTTCATCAACATACGACATTTCATATCCTCCTTCATATTTGGTATACATGCTATTAAAAATCCATAAAAATGGCTGCGTGTCAATGTACAACCAATCTCTCAAAGATTTTTACATATTATATAACGTGATCGCTAAATTCTCAATATTTTTTTCACACAAGTTTAAATTTTTTTAAGCTTCCTGCATCTGTAACAGGGCTTTGCAAAAAAAAGATGCTTCCGGTTCTCCCAAAAGCATCCTTCCACCTCTATTCTCATGATATTGTAACCAAAAACCTGCCCTATATACTACTGTACATA
>JAZSFW010000296.1:0-7001 GCA_045532445.1 Acetatifactor sp.
AAGTTCGCCGACCTTTTTGCTAGAAAACAGCATCTACATCAATATGCCAGGCCAAGTAGTTTAGCTTTTCACCAAATCAATCAGCTCCTGCACATTTATATTTTTAATTTCAACTTGCTCATCATTACTGCAAACCGAAAGATAATAATCTTCTCCCAAGGGATAACTTCTTACAACTATCCCTTTAATCACATTTCCCAAGGGATCCTGAACATACCCTGTTGCATCATCAACTGAGAATGCATCCAGGTTCTTGGACAAACCGCATCCTAAGCACTTGACATAACTTTCTTTTCGGGTCCAAATTTCTGTGAAACGCTCGACTTTTTCCTTCTCATCCGATGCAAGGGATACATATTCCAACTCATCCTTTGCAAAAAATCTGGCAGCCATCTTTTCCCAATTGCCGGATTGCCGAATCTTCTCTACGTCTATCCCTACACCAGTACCACCATCTAAGCCCGGAACTACATATCCAATCACCACCCACTTCCCGGAATGGGACAAGTTATATTGGAAACCTTCCATCCCCTTGATAAAGGGTTTTCCATGTTCTCCGTGACAGATTTCCATGTTTGGGCAATAACCATAGGCTTCCTGCAGGCTAAAACGCAGCAAGCCCTCTGCAAAAATACACCTTCTGGCATCCCCTCGGCATCGATATTGATCCGCCCTTTGCCTTCTCTCTGCAGAAGCCTTCTTATAAAACTTCTCATACAATTCCTGACTTACTTCTGTGATATCCAGGCAGTTAACGCAAATCATACCTCTTCTCCTTCAAAAAGATTCTTCAACTAGATACGAGAGAGAAATTCCTCAACATTATCAACCTTTATGGCAACCTTAAACCATTTCGTTAAGACCTCCGCATCACACTGATTCAGGATCCGGTCTCGCAACTCATCCGACACCTCACCAATCTCTAACAACACATCCAACAAAGACTCTGCCTTACCTTCAGCCTTACCTTTTGCCATTCCCTCTGCTATGCCTCTCTCACGCTCCATAATCTTCTCTTCCCAAGCCTGCATATACTTCACTCCCATCTCTTCACTGAACTTGATTCTCTTTACACACTCATGAATTTTTCGGATTCTCTCGCTGCCAGCAGCTTCCACTGATTTATCATCCGTCTTTTCCACATAATGCAGAAAATCTATCAGTTCTTTGCTTACTTCTTTATCATTTTTACCTTTTGTGTTAAGAAAGATGCGAACCGCTCCATCCTGAAGCTCCAGCTCCTTATCTTCTTCACAATAAGTCCGAAAGGTATACTGGTACTTCCCAAGACCGAACAGATCAAAAGGCATGATCATAATAACATACGCATCATTCAGCCGATTAAAACTGATGCACCCCGGTTCCAGCAGCGAAGAGTCTATGAGACCCTGATAATATCGGCTTCTCTTCACCAGGTCACCCTTCTTCTCGGCTTGCACCTCCGTATTATATACCACGCTGTTTTGATCCACAGAGAAAACATCCAGCCGGATTGAACGCAGCCACGGCATCGTCCGTATCTCCTTCTCAGTCTGCGAAGGAATCTTTAGCTTGATTGTCTCATCCTGCAACACAATCTGCAACGCTGCTTCCTGCGCCTCGGGTATGTCCATTGTCTGATCAAACAGAAACTTATTTAGTAATGTTAAATCCTGAAGTTTTTCCATATTATTTTCTCCTTTTATTGTACACTTATAACCTAAAAATAGCAATATTTTAATCTCTCTTTTGTACTTTGCTGGGAAAATCAGGCGATGACTGCCTGCCTTGAAAACAGATATGTATACTACCGATTCATATACGCATCATAACATAAAACAAAGCGAATTGTCATTCAACAATTTGTTGGATGACAAGGCGCTTACTTAGATGAATAATATTGGTTTATCTTTAACTTTCCAGAAAATCCGTTATTCCTCAAAACAATCATATGCTTCCAGCACACATTTGCCTATTTCAAATAACAACCCTTCTGCCTTCACTCTCAGATCCAAGGGCACCTTAAATAATCTTTGATCCTTTTCAAAGGAGCGTCTTCCGAATACCGGCTGCATCATCTTTGTGGCCTCAAACGTGAAATACCCTTGATAACCAATTTCCTGAAGACCATACATGAAAGAATCTAAATTGAGAGAACCAAAAAACGGGGACATATGGGAATCGATATCTCCCAAATTGTCCTGCACATGCACAGCATATACCTGCTCGCCAAGGATTTTCAATGCCTCATGCTGGGGCAGCTCCTGTAAATTGCCATGACCGGCATCCCAGCATGCGTGAAAAAGCGGATGATCCACATAGCCGATCAATTCTTTGAGATCCTGTGCATTATCCACCCAATAACGCTCGTCGATCATTTTATTAAAATTCTCTGTGAGAATATTGACATCATAATTTTCTGCAAAATGCAGCAGATCCAGATAAAAGACTTTGTTCTTTGCAAAGGTTTCCTCTTTGGAAAGTCCATAGTCATAGCCGGAATGCACTACCAGGTTTTTGATTCCAAGGATCGCGCATATCTCAATACATCTTTTGGTTCCGTCAATCAATGCTTTCTGCTTGTCGTTCTCTATAATCGGAGACCCCATGGGCGCGTGTGCCTGCACAAACTGCATTTGTAACGATTCTGCGGTTTTTTGCAGGTTATCAATATATGCTCTCCATTCTTTGGAAAAAGCTCCGGTTCCATCGTTAAAGTCAGAACCAAAATTGTAATCCAAATAGCGAAAGCCCGCCTGTTTGAAATGCTTTAATGTTCCTGCTGTATCTGTATATGCGCGCAGATCACCTGTCGTAGTAGCAAGTTTCATGGTATCGTCACCTCGTATCCTGTTCTAAAAAAGAAGAAAACTCCCTCTTTCTTTATCACATTATACATCACTTTCTGACTACAATCAATCTTTCAATATAAATTGCATCCTCATCCTTCTCGCTGCCGCCATAATGCTCGCCTGTAAATTTCACGCTTAGATAAACATCGCACGCATCCATTGGCAGAACCTGTGCGATTCCCAAAAGGCTGAACCATACATAATCATGGCTGAATAAATACACCATTGTTTCTCCCGGATCCTGAACTCCTGAAACAGAACCAACCTTATAGAGGTGATATCCGCCCTGCTTTATGTCTTCTCTGTAGATATGAATATCATCGGCAATCTCTTCATCCTTACTTATATAAAAATGAATCGGCTTTTTCGCCTCGGCGTCACAGCTTGTCACATAAAGCTTTGCTCTTCTGTCTAAGCCTCTTACCTTTTCCCGTGTGAATTTTGCAACCTTTCCTACCATGGACTCGGAATCTTCCGCAACGGAAAAGCCAAAAAGGGAAGCATGAGAACCATAAAGGAAAGTCGCCAGATTCTTTAAAGGAAACTGATAAACGTCTGCTTCCTCAACCTCTTTTAGTTCCTCCGGCAACGCTGCACTACACTCATCAAAATCATAATCTTTAAAATAGTCAATTTCATTTTGAAATCCATTGACATAGAACGGATGATATCTTCCTGAGTCCTTTACTTTATTTAAAAAGTCCGTAACTCTTTGAATGAGTTTTTTTCTGTCAAATTCAAAAGGAATGCCTTCTGCCGCTGCCATTTTCCTGAAATCATTGTATCGAATAAGCGTCGCCACATCCAGATGCTTCTGGAGCCAGTCTACACGATGCGTCAAAACCGCATTTCCTTCCACAGCCTCCCTTGCTTTCGCAAGATTCTCCATACCGCACAAAACCAGCTTTGCATCCATATAGTTAGTATGCGTATTATCTATACAGCAATAAGCCGGAACCTCATGCTGTATGGAAGAACGCTTCATATCGTGCAGATAGTTCAAAACATATTGCCCAGCCGCTCCATAATACTTAAAAACAAAGTCCTGAATCAGCATTTCTTCATCTGCATAGGGATCCTCCGCCAAATGCAGAAGCATAAACTGATTCAAATCATTCATGTCTGCCATATTGCGCTCATTTTCAACAAAGATACCCGTAACACCATGCTCGTAAAATGCTTGGAAAGTGTCGCTCCAGCGATACGCTACCGGTGACGGCAAATCAAAGAAATAGCTAAAGCCATATTCCCAGATATAAAAAGTACAGCCTGCTTTCTTACAGATTTCAGACCATGACTTCAGCAGTCTGAGATACGTTGCATTTCCCTTGGCATAAATGCTGTGAATAATATCTCCATAGCTTTCCGCTAAACGGAGCACAACATTCTTCTCGGGAAGCGTATCATCCTTTGGCGGTTCAATATAGTCCTGGTAAAGCAGCGTTTCAATTTTGGCATCCGGATACTGTTTTGCCACAGCCTTCGCAATTTTATTGATAAAGTGTAAGGTATAACCGCTTGCGCCACTTTTTTCTCTAAGTGCTGTACATGTCTCACATTGACAGTAGGTTTCCGGCGTATCAGGAAAAGTAATGGACCAGAAATCAGGCAGCTGAATCCCGGCAGCCTCTGCTTTTTCCACATCCTGCTTGATATTTGCCAACAATCTCTCCAACAGCGCCTCGTAGAACTCTTCATTTGTCAGACAGTAATTGGCATATTTCGCACGTTTTCCTTCCATTGCACTAAATCCAAACCAATCCGGATGCTTTTCAAAGTACTCGTCACGCGGGAAATACTTGTCTAATGTGTGAACATGATGCGGCTTTCCCATATAAAGTGCCCCGCCAAGCCCGGCAATATCCTTCTGAAAAACACCGCCCTCCAGGCGGTCATCACCACTGACAACATTACACCTTGTTCTTGCATCGTAATAAAAATCTGTATTGGTCACGCAATGTAAGATTTTTCGATAAGGGAACGCAGGCGTTCCTTTCCTTTCAAGCTTATCTTCTAAGAACAAATCCTCTGTTTCAGGAATATACTCTTCCCAGTAATTCCACCAACGAACACCCACAATATCCTCTAAAAAGTGATAAACAGCATAAATAACACCACGGTCATCAGCAGTTAAACCACCTGTCAAAACGATAGCATCACCATCTGACTGAATGATCCAGTTTTCTTTGGAATCACCCTGAATTCCTGCTTTTTTTGCATACTCTGTATAACCAATATAAAAAGCCTTCCCGTCCGCTTTATACTCACAAACAATAGGAATCTCTGCACTATATACTTTTTTTAAATAATCTCGTAACTCTTTTGCCGCTGTCTGTTCTGTCGCAGAAGCCTTGAAGGGAATCGCAATCTGATAGTCCGTTTTTTTTGCTTGAATAATGGCTTTCATAAAAATCTTCTCCTTTTTTCAGCTTTTTGCTTTTAGCTATCATAAATTATACTATTCCATTTTTTTTACACAAGAGATTTTTTACGAAAATTTTTCGGAATAAATAGTTTCTTTTATTCTCTTTATATCATGTCACATAATTCAACCAATACCACTTTTTGTTCTTTTGCTTCAGCAACTACGTCCTCTGAAAATCCTGATTTTGAAAAAGCCCAATAATACACATGATCTGAGCAATGATCCAATTGTAATTTATCCTTCATTCGTTTCAAATCAAACATTGTAAATGAACTCTTCTTGTACTTACACTCTCCTATGATATAATTACATTTCGAAGGATCCATTGCCACGATATCCAGTTCGTCCGTTTTATTCCACCATCTTCCAATTTTTGTAAAATAAAAAGGAAGCTCTTCCTTACGATTTTTATTTCTCAAATATTCCTTACAGATATCTTCAAAAATATAAGAGGTATACTGATCCAACTCCGGTTCCACTACATATTTATAGATTCCATTTGCGTCTCCCGACTCCAATTCTGACATATTAGGGAATACAAATGCGTACCAGAATTTGAAGAAATTATCTGTAACACGATACAAACCGCGCTGCACATTGGCCTGCTCCTTGATTTTATCATCCATGGAAAATTCTCTGCTTATAATCCCTAAATCCATCAAATTCTTTAAATAAGCACTCAATTTGGTTTTATCAATCTGTGTTTTCTGATAGATATCATTCAGCTTGGTATTTCCCAGTGCGATCGCTTCTATAACCACATTATAAATTCCGGTTTCCCTTAATTCCTGGCGCAGCAAAAATTCCACTTCACTATATAAAATACTTCCTCTGGTAAGAATATTTTTTTGTATATTTTCCTTCAGGGATAACCGATCATCAAATTGCTTCAAATAATGTGGAATTCCACCCAAGACAGCATAGGTTATTACTTTTTCTTCTACTGTATAATTAGGAACAAATTGAATCGCATCATAAAAACTCATTTCCTGCATTTTCAAAATGCCGGTTGCTCTGCCATATAAAGGATTCTTTTCTGCCAGAATTTCTTTTTCCATAAATGACATGGCACTGCCACATAAAATAATCATCACGTTAGAATTCTTCAAAACTTCAT
The DNA here is from genome assembly GCA_045532445.1 of Acetatifactor sp. GTDB lineage: Bacteria > Bacillota > Clostridia > Lachnospirales > Lachnospiraceae > Acetatifactor. The sequence goes on from JAZSFW010000296.1 coordinate 6,374, forward strand.
CCCATAACTTCTGTAAGATCGAAGGAATAGACGAATTTGCCTTCACCATATATGGAAACTCATCGATTACCAATAACTTCTTTTCATCCCCTGGAATTTCTAATATACTGCGAAAGGCCTTCTCCCAATCAGAAAAACTCTTAATATAATTTGCCGCCGGCATTCCGGTATGCAGCATCCTGGCACTTATATTTTTTAATTGCTGTTCATCCGGACACTCTACGCAAGTATAAAAAACATGATTTTTCCCTTCACAAAATTTCTTTAATGTTTCCGTCTTCCCAACGCGTCTTCTTCCATATATTACAATCAGTTCACCACCAGTATTTTGATATTTTTCCTCTAAAAAATTTAACTCCTCTTTTCTTCCGATAAACATACCAAAACCTCCAATATTTATAATCGTGATTATTATAATCACGATTATAAATATTATACCTCATTTGAACTTTCTTTGCAATAGTTTATTTTGGTTCTTCTATCGATACAATTTCCGATCCCTGATCTCCTCAAAATACCCTTTTGTTGTACCAAAGGACTTGGGTGGATAATATCCGGGTTCACCGGGCTTTATCTTATAATTGCTCTCTCCGTTGCATCTGCCATTATGATCACTGCCTCCGGAGAT
>JAZSFW010000187.1:0-13355 GCA_045532445.1 Acetatifactor sp.
GTTCATACCCATAATGGTATCACCCGGCTTACAAACTGCAAACTGTACTGCCATATTGGCCTGTGCACCGGAATGCGGCTGTACGTTGGCATAATCACACCCAAACAATTCCTTCGCTCTCTCAATAGCCAGATTCTCCACTACATCTACGCAGTCACATCCGCCGTAATATCTCTTTCCCGGATATCCTTCCGCATATTTATTGGTCAGGGGACTGCCCATAGCAGCCATCACTGCCTTACTTACCCAGTTCTCAGACGCAATCAGCTCGATATGGCTGTTCTGCCTCTCCTGCTCGTCCACAATGGCCTGCGCAATTTCGGGATCTACAATTCTCACATCATCCAAAGAATACATTGTCTTCCTCCTTCATTGGTATTCTTGTTATTTGGTCGCCTGCTGTTTGCAGCAAACCTCGGAATCCATTATATCATAAAACAAAAAGAATGCAAAGAAAAAAATCCTATTTTCCCTGAAACTGGGGATAGGATATTTTTAAAAAATGTGGTAGAATACCTATATTAACTACGAAAGAAGAGGACTCCCATGTACCACATTATCATAAATCCAGCTTCAAGGTCCGGAAAGGGTCTGAAACTGTGGAAAGAAGTTGTTGAACCCGCATTACATAAGGAAGGGGTTACTTATCGCTCCTACTTTTCCAGAGAGGCCGGTGATGTGGCCAACCTTGCCCGCATGATCACCGAAAAGACGAGTGAATGCCAGAACCTGATCATTTTGGGCGGTGACGGCACGGTGAACGAAGCACTTCAGGGCATAGAGGATCCTTCCCGGGTCACCATCGGCTATATTCCCACCGGCTCCAGCAATGACCTGGCCAGGGACTTAAAGATTCCCAAGGATCCTATCCAGGCTCTCTCCAGAATTCTTCATACGGGGACAGTACATTCCATGGATATGGGCACCATTACCTATCCTGACGGAGCAACCAGACGCTTTGCGGTCAGCTGCGGAATTGGTTTTGATGCAGCAGTCTGCGAAGAATCCATGCGTTCTAAGATCAAAGGCTTCTGCAACAAGATTGGTCTTGGCAAGCTCACTTATCTTGGCATTGCCTTAAAACAATTGCTCACTGCCAAGAAAGCCTCCTGCGAAATTGAGCTGGACGGCAACGCACCTGTTCGCATTCACAATATTCTCTGTATTGCCTGCATGAATCACCGCTATCAAGGAGGCGGATTCAAATTTTGTCCGGATGCAGATGCCAATGACGGCATTATGAATCTTTGTGTCATAGGGGACATTCCCAAGCTGATCGTTCTTTTGGCACTGCCCACTGCATTTTTCGGAAAACATTACTTATTCAAAGGTGTTACTCCCTACCGTGCCACCGATATACGCATCAAGGCTTCACAGCCTCTTTGGGTTCATACAGATGGGGAAGTCACCCGACAGACCACTGAATTTTGCGCACATTGTACCCGCGATGCACTTCGCATGATATATTAAAGCTTTACTTGGATTTCTTTTCGTTCCCCAACTTAATATTCAAATATCTTGCATAAGCCGAAAATGCAGAGGGCACCGGATATCTTTCCTGGGTTTCCCAGGGCTCAATAAAAAGCCAGTCCGCTGTCTCCTCTGTAACCCACCTCGGCGACAGCTCGTCCACACGAACCATGTACCCCTTCATATGCCATTCTTTGTGTGTAAAAATATGCTTTGCATCCTTAAGCGGCTGGATACGAAGGATGCGCAAACCGTTTGATGCAAGATACTCTGTCACTTCCTTTTCGCTCCTAAAGCCTTGCAGTGATGGGAATTCATACATCCCTGCCAAAAGCCCTTTGGCCTTTCTCTTTTTCAAGGCCGCTTTATTTTCGTCCTGAATGACCAGGATTGTCTTCTCCTCTATGGTACGCTCCTTCTTGGACGCCACCTTCGGATACTCCAACTCACAATTTAAAGCATGCGCTTTGCAGAATGGTGCCAAAGGACATGCATCGCAGTGGGGTGCCCCATTGGGAATGCACACACAGGCTCCCAGCTCCATCATGGCCTGATTAAAATCTCCGGGCCTTTCCTCTGGAATCACCTGCACAAGCTCTTCCTCCACAGAACGCTTCACCTTGGCATCTGTGATCAGCCGATCATCCATTCTGATACGCGAAACCACCCTGAGCACATTGCCATCCACTGCCGGAACCCGTCTGCCATAGGCTATGGAAGCGATTGCCCCGGCTGTGTAGCTGCCGATTCCCTTCAGCTTTAGCAGTTCTTCGTAGGTATCCGGCATCTTACCATTGTAAGTCTCCATGATCTGTATGGCTGCCTCCTTAAGATTACGGACTCTGTTATAATAGCCAAGTCCCTCCCAAAGCTTAAGAAGCTTATCCTCCTTAGCAGCTGCCAGAGAAGCGATATCAGGCAAGCTGTTCATAAAACGCTCAAAATAAGGCTTTACCGCCTCCACCCTCGTCTGCTGCAGCATGATCTCCGATACCCACACGCGATATGGCGTAGGTTCCTCCCGCCACGGAAGAATCCGCCTGTTTTTATCATACCATGTCAAAAGAGGATCCGGGATCTTTTTTAACTCTTCCATCTCTAATTTCCCTCCAAATGTACCGGCACAGGTCTGTGTATCACAAGGCTGTCCGGCGTCACCAGACAATTATATGCAAGAACCTGCACTCCTTTTTCCGCTGCTTTCTTAAGGGCGCAGGCAAACTCCGGATGGGTATTCACATTTGGCGTAAAATACGCTGCTTCCCCCATCTGGATCACAAACAACACATATACCTGATAGCCATCTTCCCTAGCCTTTATCAGTTCCTGTACATGCTTCACCGCCCGCTCTGAAGGAGCATCCGGAAAGCGGACTACACCGTTTTCTTCCAGGGTAACCCCCTTTACCTCCATAAAAATACGTTCGTTCTTTGTCTCTATATAAAAATCAAATCTGGAATTCCCATAAAAAGTCTCCGGCTTAAGCGTCACCACATCCGAAAATAACCCTCCGGATCTAAGCCACTCCTCCACCACCCTGTTGGGTGCCTGAGAATCCATATTGACCAACATTTCACCTTTTTTTACCCCGATCAGGTCGTATTGTGTTTTTCTGTGGGGATTATCACTTTTTTCCAGGTAAACTTTGGCACCGGGAAGCAAAAGTTCTTTGCATCTCCCGGTGTTCTTTACATGTACAGTCTCTTTCCTGCCTGCTATGTTCACGTAAGCGATGAATCTGTTAGGCCGTTCCAGAAATTCCCCCTGTACAATATGACTGTATTTCATCTTTACTATATTCTCTCTTTCTGCTTCGGTAAGGCACTCTGGCTGCAGGCACCACAGAAGCGGCACCATTTACATGTATCAGCTGATCGTCGAAAAAAATATGTGCGCCAAACGCCTTAAGAATCTGCTGTTTACTGATACCCCCCAGAAAAAAAGCCTCATCAATCTGCACATTCCAGGCGCGCAGCGTCCTGACTACGCGCTCATGGGCAGGAGCACATCTGGAAGTCACCAGCGCTGTCCGTATCTTTTCATTGATCTGCGGGCATTCTTCCCGTAACCTGGTCAGCTTTGTCAGAAAACGGGCAAAGGGTCCCGGTTCCAAAGGAATATCCACATATCGCTTTTCATTTTCTTCAAAAGCCTTTAATCCTTTTTGTTGAAAAATCCGCTCCGATTCCTCTGTAAAAAGAACTGCATCCCCATCAAAAGCAATTCGGATCTGCCCATTTTCCCTGAAAGGATAATATACTGTTTTATTTCCAAAAGGAGCCAGCGCAGCTTCTGTTTTCGCTGGCAGAGTAATGATTCCTGCAGCAATTCCGTTATCCACAGCACACTGAACATCTGCCTCACAGGAAGATAAAAACAGATCGGTATGAAAGGCTTCCAAATAAGAAGCCAGACTGGATCCACTGACGAATACCGCTCTGGATATGGCAAGCCCGTAATACGATATGGAATGAAAAACCCGTAGAGACACATCCGGACAATTGTGGGACATGATGATGATCTCTACCCTCTCCTGCCCATCAGCTTCATTCAGATCAAGAAGCGCTTTTACAAGGCCGAAACCCGGTCCTGGTTTCAATACTTCCTTTTCATGCTCTATCTGATATCTCCGATAAGCTTCTACGCCTTCTTTTACAAAGATATCATTTTCTCCTCCAAGATCAAACAGGGTTCTGGCCGAGATTCCAACCACCAGCTTATTTTCCAAAAGGTATGACATAACTGCTCCTTTCTCAGATCTACAGCTTTGTCATCCCAAAACAGGAACCTACCGTAAACGGTTGCACTCATACTTTTCCAAGGTCTGCAGACAGCCTTTTAAAGCCTCGTAGCGTTCCTCCAATGTTCCTTCGCTCACCTCGATGTCACAGGCAATGGACATGGTAGTGATCATCTCATCCGTTATTTTGTGATGAAGAGCGGACAGAATATTCAAACGCTGTTCATAGGTGTCTGCATCCAGGAACTCTAAAACCAGCGGATCCAGGCTTAATTCTTCCGAAGCCTCCTCCTTCTGAGGCATAGCTTCCTTCTCCGGCGCAGCTTCCTTCTCCGGCGAAGCTTCCTTCTCCGGCGTAGTTTCCTTCTCCTGCACGGATTCCCTCTCCTGCCTGTCACTTTCCGCCCCCTGCAGGGCGAACCTGAACTTCTGTGTAACTTCCGGATATTTGGTTCGATCTACTCTGGATGTAAACATTTCAAGCGGTCTGGCATATGTGCGAAAATCTCCGTACAGAGCCTGATATACTACCAACTGCTCTCCGGTCTCGGAATGCTCTGCAATTGCTATGATCTGATATAAATTTCCTTTAAAATGTTTATAGATTTCTTGAGGTCTGGGTATAAATGTCATTGTAACATACTCCTTTACTGTCATCGGGTTTGATGGTTTAGAGACCTTTTGACACTTTATATTATACCCAGTATTCGACAAATTGTCATGTGTTTCTTATGGATTTGTGATAAGAAATTCATGGCAAATGTTGTCTTCCACTGTTTTGGGAAGCTCACCAAGCATTACTATTAATTCTTGGCGTTTCTCATCTGTGATACGATCTATTGCTGCGTGGTGAACAGTCGCCGTGTAGGTTCTGATCCCATCTGCATCAGTCACACTTGTCAAGGTCACACCGCTGTTGTGATATCCCTGATGCGCCAGAAACTTACGCAGTCCCTCAACATACTCCTTTTCCAGCTCTTTTCTGTAATTATCCTGTGCCTGCATACTGATTTTGGTTTCACTGACAACTGTTGCACTGGTAAAAAAAACTCCCGCTAATACAAATAAGATTGTTACAATAACAAAAAATACGCTCCTCTTTTCATTGATCATGTTAGTAACTCCTTTCAGTTCCTCTTTTCAACACAATCATACCATCCTTTGTGTCCCATAAACATGCCTTATATAACCCGGAACCCACATTTAATTGTAAAACTAAATGCAGGTTTTACTCTCCATTTACTCTTACAATCGTGCGTCTAGTTTTACAAACTTTATCTAAAACAATAGAATCAAATAATTTCCACAATAAAACAACCATGAACACGAAAGGTCATGGTTGTTTTTATAAAGATATAATTCATTTAACTATTCGACATAGTGGAATTGACACTCCACCAAACTGAAATTTCTGCGTGCTTTTATACCAATTCATTTTTTAACTGTAAAACGCGTTTTTCAATCTCATTAATAATTATCTTAAATTCTTCATCCGGCCTTCCGGTAGGATCTTCCAATCCCCAATTATCATCAAATGCTCTTCCAATGAAAGGACAACCCACATTGCACCCCATAGAAATGGCTATATCAGGAACTGGAATATCTGCAATCAATTTTGAATATTGTGTCTGTTCCATATCAATTCCATACATTTCCTTCACAATACGAACCGCATCTTGATTGATCTGAGGCTTCGTTTCTGTTCCGGCAGAATAACTTTCAAACACATCTGCAGCCAAATGTTTTCCTAACGCCTCCGCGATTTGGCTCCTGCAAGAATTGTGAACACATATAAAGGCTACTTTTTTCAAAACTACCCTCTCACTTTCTTCAGAATTTCTACCACTTCTTCTTTTTTCAGAACTTTTCCATAGGAGACCACTTTTCCATCCACAACCAGTGCTGGTGTTGTCATAACACCATACGCTGCTATTTTTTCAAAATCTCTTACATGTTCTATCGTGCTGTCCATACCAAGTTCCCAAAGTGCTTTCACCGTCGCTTCTTCTAACTGGTTACATTTTGTGCAACCTCCGCCTAAGATTTTTACTCCGGAACTTCCTTTCTCCTGCTCAGCCGCTTTCATCGTTTCCGCTGTACAACTTCCACTGCAACAGCAACCGGATGTTTTTTCTTCTTTCTTCTTCCCTAATCCAAACAATGCCATTTTGTAATCCTCCTAAATGATAAATCCCTGAAATATATTAAATAAATAACCGACAATAATGATACCTACTGCACAAATCGTCACAAATACGCCAAGCAGTTTCGGTTTTATCGCTTTCTTTAACATGATCATTGCCGGTAAGCTGAGCGTTGTAACTGCCATCATAAAGCTTAATATCGTTCCAAGCTGTGCACCTTTCGCCAGTAATGCTTCTGCAACCGGTATCGTTCCAAAGATATCAGCATACATTGGAATCCCTACCAAGGTGGCCAATACAACACCAAAGGGATTATGACTTCCTAACACAGTTTTAATCCAGTTTTCCGGTATCCAGTTGTGGATTACAGCGCCAATCGCAACACCAACCAGAATATAAGGAAATACTTTTTTGAATGTAGATACCACTTGTTCTTTTGCATAAAGCAGACGGTCTTTTTGAGAAAGCTTGGGACTGTCAATATCAACCGCATTTGCCTTTAAAATAAAATCTTCCACATATCTTTCCATGTGTAATTTTTCAATCAAAGTACCGCCTGCTACTGCAATAATCAATCCGACCACCACATAAATTACTGCGACTTTTGTTCCAAATATACTCATCAGTAAAACTAAACTCCCTAAATCCACCATAGGAGAAGAAATCAGAAAAGAAAATGTAACCCCCAACGGAAGCCCAGCGCTAGTAAAACCAATGAATAACGGAATGGATGAACAGGAACAGAACGGTGTCACTGTACCCAGCAATGCAGAAATACAGTTTGCCCCAATTCCCTTAAATCGTCCCAAAATTTTTTTACTTCGCTCCGGCGGAAAGTAGCTTTGTATATAAGAAATCATATATATCAAAGTACAGAGCAGGATTGTAATTTTTATTACATCATAGACAAAAAAGTGAATACTTCCTCCAAGCTTGCCGGATATATCCAAACCTACTTTTTCTAATAATACTCCGATCAGCTCATTCAGCCATTTCATTCCCAATACCTGATTTTGAATAAAATCCCAGATCATGAACAGCAGCCTCCCCCATCTTTAACACAGGACAACCCTTCAATAAAACTTTTAAACCCTTGCAATGTCTCACAGTTTAAGGAATAATGGTGCCACTTGCCTTCTTTTCGGTCATTTACAAGACCACACTCACATAAAATTTTCATATGATGAGATAAAGTTGGCTGCGTTATTTCAAACGCTTCCAAAAGTTTACATCCACATTTTTCTCCATCAGACAGCATTTGAACAATTTGCAAACGGTTACTGTCTCCAAGTGCCTTACAAATAACTGCTACATCAATCGTATTCATCTTCAACACCTCACATCGATATTTATCTATGTGATTATATTATCACACACATAGATAAATGTCAATGTATGTTTTCATAAAAAAACACACTCTCTAAAAATGAGAATGTGTTTCTCTAAACACAGCTGTGCGTAAAATTCAAATTTGTCTGTTAATTATTATATCACACTTCTCTTCAAAAAGATTGAAAAACTTTAATTCCACTGGATAATACTCTTAGCTGTCTGATTGGAAAGGAACAGACCCTATGAGTAAACATTTAACCTTAACTGACAGAGCCATCATCGAGAAGCATATCGCTCAAGACATGTCTTTTGCATATATTGCCCGATGTTTAAATCGCTCTGCTACAACAATCTCTCGAGAAGTTAAAAATCATCGGTGTTTCGTAAATGGTGTGCGATATACCTCCAATGATTGTGTCCACTATCGGACTTGCTTGAGACGTAATCTTTGCAGCACGGAAACTAAATACTCCTGTTTTAGTCGCTGTAAAACTTGTACGGAATACTCGTGCCATGATTTCTGCCACGACTACATTTCTTTGCATTGCCCGTTACTTGATAAACCACCCTATGTATGTACCTGTTGCCCGAAAGAAAAAACATGCCAAAGAAATCATGCGTATTATACTGCCCACAGAGCTCATGCTGAATATGTCAAACAGCTCAGTAGTACCAGAAAAGGAATTCGCACCAGTCCAGAGCGCCTTATGGAGCTGAACGATATTCTGACACCGTTGATTGCAAAGGGCCAGTCTATCAATCACATTTTTGCTTCACATGCAGATGAAATCGGCCTTTCAGAAAAAACTATCTACAACTACATTGACATGAATGCTTTTCAGGTCAGAAATATTGATCTTCCGAAAAAAGTTCGATATCGTCAACGTCATCCCCATGACGTTGTTATGAAAATGGATTATCAATACCGGAAAGGACGCTCCTATACGGATTTCACGTCATTTATGGAGCAAAATCCAAAGCTTCCAATTTGGGAAATGGATACAGTAAAAGGTGCACGAGGCAGCCATAAAGTACTCCTTACCATGATTTTAAGAGATACAAACTTTATGCTTATCTTTCTACTTCCTGATGGTACACAAAAAAGTGTTCTGGCGGTATTCGACAAGTTAACTATGCTGTTAGGAATTGAAACCTTTCGTAAGATCTTCCCTGTCATCCTTACCGATAACGGAGTTGAGTTCAAAGGTTCTCACCACCTTGAATTCACCGAAAACGGCGCACGCAGGACACGTGTATTTTATTGCGATCCACAGGCTTCATGGCAGAAAGGACGAGTTGAAAAGAATCATGTTCTTATTCGACAGATCTTACCAAAAGGAACCAGTTTTCGTTTGTTAGAAGATACGGACATTCACCTTATAACCTGCCATGTAAACAGTGTTGTCAGGGAACTGTTTGAGAATCAGACACCTTTTGATTTGATGCAGAAAGAGGAGCATCAAAAACTTTTAAAAACCCTCGCACTTTTTCCGATTCCAGCGGATGAAGTTTGCTTAAAACCTAAGTTATTAAAACGTAAAAAATAAATCAGAATAAATCAGACAGCTACGCCATATTTTGTCTGAAGTAGGGGTCTCATTTACTTTTACAATTTTTTTGACCGCTGCTTGTTTGCCATGCTTGAAAACATAAAAAAGCAGGGGATTTTCCCTACTTTTCATATCATGACATGCTTTTTTAAGCCCCTATTTGGCCGATTTTAGAAACGTTTATATTTTACCCATATATTGTCTTGCATTTAGTTTTTCAATCAACCACCCGGAACCCACTTACTATTGGGGCTTAGGCGGAAATAATATTTTGTATTGACTTTTATTGACACTTTTTATTATAATTAAGAAAAGGAAGCATCCTTTTACATCAAGTGAAAATTCTTTTTCATTTACAATCCTTTTTGTATAATGAAATCCAAGGCATATCGCCAGTATTTTCATTCAAAAAAATATAAACTTTTATAAAATTTATTGACCATATGGCATATATGCCATATAATAAAGGAGGAAACATTGAAAAAATTTGAGGTAATATTTTATGAAAAGTCAAATGGCAGATGTCCTGTAGAAGATTTCTTGGATGAGCTGGAAGTAAAAATGCATTCTAAACTTATTGGTTTACTTGAAGTTCTTGAAGAAAAGGGGCATTCACTCAGAGAACCCTATAGCAAGCACATTGATGATGGAATCTATGAAATTCGGTGCAAAGTTGGAAGCAATATTACAAGAGTCTTGTATTTTTTCTATCACGAGGGCAAGATAATACTTACAAATGGTTTTGTAAAAAAGACGCCTAAAACGCCTAACGCAGAAATCAGGCTAGCCAAAAACAGACGTTCAGATTATATCGAAAGGAATAAAAAAAATGAAAACTTTAAGCAGTCATAAAGAGAAAATGATGCAAAACCCCGAATTTGCAAAAGAATATATGGCAATCCAACCCGAAATGGATGTCATCCGGGCAATTGTGGACGCAAGAATTTCCAGAAACCTCACGCAAAAACAGTTGGCCGAACGTACCGGTATCAACCAAGCAGATATCAGTAAGCTGGAAAACGGAACAAGAAATCCGTCCCTCAATCTGTTAAAACGACTTGCCGATGGAATGGACATGATCCTAAAAGTTGAATTTATCCCAAAAACAAAATATAAAAATTAATAATAACAGGAAATCCATGACACTGCCTACAGCACCATGCATTCCCTGTTTAACTATTCACGCTCAAGCGCCTGCTGCCCCCATATCTTCCCATCTCTATCCACAAAGGTCACATGAATCCCCTTCTCATCAAAGGCTCCCCGATCTGCTGTGGCAAATACCACCGGAATCCGCCCTTCGGTAATACCGCCAATACTAACAACACCAGCAAGGCATATTGATCATTCGCCATGATTATTTTTCCTCCATTACAGTATGTTCCTGACATATAAACTGCAAAAGGCAAAGTCTCCCTTTGCTTTCACAGTTTATGCCGGGAACACTGACATAATCAATATCTCCACACTCATCACGTCATTCATGCGTCCCATTTTCACATCCTCCTCCGCCTCCACGCACTTCTTCACCGCACTCTTAAGGTCTGCTGTGCGAAATCTTCCGGCCTGAGTCACATACTTTCCTACTACAAATGGCGGCAAGCTAAGCTTACTGCCCATGGTTTTGTTGTCAAAACCTTTTGCCTTCATCTCCTTGACCTGTAAAAGCATATTACATTGTCTGGCGATCAGGAAAAGAATCCGCATGGGCGGTTCCTTTAGAGCCAGCAGATCATAATACAGTTTCAACGCATGCTGAAGCTGTCTGTCCGCTATGGCATTGATCATATCAAAAATATGATTGCTTATTCTGTTGGTGCATACGGTTTCCACGTCGATGGCTTCCACCACATCCCGTTCCATGCAATAACAGATCAGCTTTTCCAGCTCCATATAGATGTTGTCCATATCCGTTCCTGTCTTTTGCAAAAAAAGGTTGACCGTACTTTCTGAAATACGCTTTCCCTCTTTTTTCAACACTCCGGCAATCCAGCGCTTCAATGTAGATTCATCCTGAGCAGAAAATTCCACCACACAACCGCCGGCCTGTACGGTCTTATAAAGCTTACTGCGCTTGTCCACTTCACTCTCCGTGAACACAAAAAAACTGGTCTCATTCGGCGCCAAAAGATATTCGGCCATATTTTCACCGCCAGACTTAAAAAGCCCGCTGTTTTCTATAAAGATCGCTCTTCTGTCTGCAAAAAACGGCAAGGTTTCAGCCAGATCAATGACCTCTCCCACGTTCACATCCTTGCCCTCGTAGAAGTGAACATTCATGGTGTCACCTTCCTGACACAGTGCGCCTTTCAATCGGTCACGATACTGCCTGCGAAGATAGCGTTCTTCTCCATACAAAAGATATATCTGTTTAAAATTGCCTGTCTTAATATCCTCATTAATACGCTGCATTGTTTTTCCTTATCTGGTTCCCATTCCTGGGATGTAGTTTTGCCTTATTAGTATTGTATCATCTCAACCTTTTAAAAGCAACCCTGGCTTTTAAATCCATATACCTTAACCTCTCTCCCTATTTTCACTGTAATCGCTCCTCTCTGAGGCGTAGTAAACAGCTTACTTCCCGCTTCATCTAATCTTTGCAGAGTTTCTTCATGAGGGTGTCCATAAGGGTTGTCTTCACCACAGGATATTACCGCTATATCAGGCTTTATCCCGGAAAGGAAGGCTTCTGAAGTAGAATATCTGGAACCATGGTGAGCCACCTTTAATAGATCCACATCGTCTACTCCTTGCTCTACAAGCTCCTGCATAAGCAGCTCTTCTCCGACTCCCTCAACATCTGCTGTAAGCAGCATAGAAAAACGATCAAATTCCACCAAAAAACATTGGGAATAGGCATTCGATTCAGCTAGATTGCAGCCAGCCGGCGGATGTAAACAAGTAAATACCACTTCTGCGCTTTGCCAGGAGCTTCCTCGAGACATGGTAAGCACTTTCGGTTTTTCTTCTCCCATTTCATCCAAAACTTCAAACAAACCGGCAAATTCTTTTTTCATCCTTTCTTCTGTCAGATCCGGGAGAATCAGTCTCTCTATGGTAATCCCCTGAACTTTACTCAGCGTAAGCAGCTCAAGGATGCCGTTTATATGATCCTTATCAGGATGCGAGACAAAGACACCATCCAAATGGCGGATTCCCTCATGCTTTAGGTAAGGCAACAAAATATACTCACCGATATTTTTCTCACTGCTGCTTCCACAATCAAAAAGATAGGTTTCCTTTCTTGTCCGTACACAGATACCATCTCCCTGGCCCACATCCAAAAAGGTCACAGACAACTGCGGCTGAAAGCGCCACCCCAGCAAAAGAACTGCAGTAAGAATCATCGCCACTTTTAGAATTCGCTTCTTTTTTGCCGGCAAAGTCCCAAAGATTCCTAATAGCAGCAAAAGATAATATGCAATAATCTGCCACATCTGTGGGGCTCCGGGGTTCCAAGTATGATTCGGCAGCTTTTCAAACATTTCGCACAACCATTCAAAGCCGCTCAGAATCATGGTATTCAGCTTTCCCATCCAAAACATACCCGGCACGATCATCACGATCAATCCTATCACCATCACGATTCCTAAAAATGGCAATACAAGTAGATTGACAATCACCGAATAAACCGGCACCTCATAATAGTAATACAGCAAAACAGGCAGTGTCGCAAGCGTCACTGCAATTCCCGGCAAAGCAGCCTTCTTTATATGACTTCCGGCAATCCCAAGAAGCTCCTTAACCATCCTTTTGCCACTTTTTTGACCACCTTTTCGCCTGACAGCTTCCTTCTCGCCAGCTATTCTCGGCAAGATCACCCCGATTCCGCACAAGGAACCAAAGGAAAGCAAAAAACCTGCATTCGTCAAATACGCCGGTCTTACTGCAATCATCAGCAGGTACAAGCATCCCAATGCCGTCATCATATCATAGGTCCTTCCCAAAAGCTCACCCAGCATATGGATCAAGTACATTCCAATCGCCCTGATGGCAGAAATCCCCATCCCGGTCATCATTCCATACAAAAAAAGTGTCAATCCCCCTGCCACAGCCGCCAAAACCACAGGACACCCGCATCGCCTAAGCAGCCTGTATAACCCCATACCGAGCAAAGTA
>JAZSFW010000228.1:0-2367 GCA_045532445.1 Acetatifactor sp.
TGGGCGAGAAGCTTCCCGACTGGAAAGCAGCAGCTTCCCTGGTGCGCACCATTGCTTCCAACTACAAGCTGCCTTACTATACCATGTCCCCCACTTACTCCATCTGTAAGGAGCATGGTTATCTGGCAGGAGAAGTGAAGATGTGTCCTCACTGCGGCGCACTGACCGAAGTTTACAGCCGTATTACCGGATACTACCGTCCCGTTCAGAACTGGAACGACGGTAAGCTTCAGGAATATGCAAACCGTACAGAGTACGATATTGAGAAGTCCAAGCTGAAATATAAAACCGGCATGAGCGTGACTGTGGATGCAGACATGGAGGCTGAAGAGGCAAGCGGGCAGGGAACTGCTGTAAACTATCTCTTCACCACCAAGACATGCCCCAACTGTAAGCTGGCCAAGGAATATCTGAAAGATGTGGACTATGTAGTGATCGACGCTGAGGAGAACATGGATCTGGCAGCAAAATTCGGCGTAATGCAGGCCCCTACGCTGGTGACTGTAAACGGCGACCAGTACAAAAAGTTCGTAAATGCATCAAATATTAAGAAGTACGTTGACCAATTAGCAAATGTGCTGGTATAATTAATAGCGAAAAGAAAAACGAGGCGTTGTGAAAAGACAACGCCTTAGTTGTGCAAACAGAAACGGAAAATTGTGTAACAGAAGTTAAAATTAAGAAAATGAGAGGAACTGACTATGATCAACAAACTGATTACCAAGATTCAGAAAACCAATGCTCCTATCGTGGTAGGTTTAGATCCCATGATGAAATTTGTGCCTGAGCATATCCAGAAGGCTGCTTTTGCAGAGTACGGTGAGACCCTGGAAGGTGCTGCGGAGGCAATCTGGCAGTACAATAAGGGCATTGTAGATGCGATCTACGATCTGGTGCCTGCAGTAAAACCCCAGGTGGCAATGTACGAGCAGTTCGGTATTCCCGGCATGATCGCCTTCAAGAAGACCGTGGATTACTGTAAAGAAAAAGATCTGGTAGTGATCGGTGACGTAAAGCGCGGTGACATCGGTTCCACCTCTGAGGCATATGCAGTGGGACACCTTGGAAAGGTAAAAGTGGGAAGCAACAGCTTTTACGGTTTTGATGAAGATTTTGCAACCGTTAACCCTTATCTGGGATCTGACGGTATCAAGCCCTTCACCAAGGTTTGTCAGGAAGAAGGAAAGGGTATCTTTGTGCTGGTAAAGACTTCCAATCCCAGCAGCGGTGAATTCCAGGATCGTCTGATCGACGGCAGACCTCTCTATGAGTGGATGGGTGAGAAGGTGGCACAGTGGGGCGCTGAGTGCATGCCCGGGTCCGGCAGCTACAGCTATGTAGGTGCTGTAGTAGGCGCTACCTACCCTGAACAGGGCAAGATCCTGCGTAAGCTGATGCCTAACACCTTTATCCTGGTACCCGGTTACGGTGCACAGGGCGGTAAGGGCGCAGACCTGGTTCACTTCTTTAATGAAGACGGTCTGGGCGCTATCATCAACTCCTCCCGCGGAATCATTGCAGCATACCAGCAGGAGAAATATGCCCAGTTCGGCGGCGAAGGTTATGCTGACGCTTCCAGAGCAGCAGTGCTCGACATGCAGGAAGACATTGCACAGGCATTGAATGCAAGATAAGCCGCGTTAGGTAATGACATAATAAGCGTATGACGCAATGACCATATGGAGGGATATACGATGGCTAAGGATACAATCAAGATCGAGAAAAAGCATGTGAAAATGGTTGCTCACCGCGGCATGAGCGGACTTGAGAGAGAAAACACCAATGCAGCTTTTGTTGCGGCCGGCAACAGAAGTTATTTCGGAATTGAGACTGACATTCACAAAACTGCAGACGGCAAATTTGTGGTGATTCACGATGAGACCACAAAGCGCGTGTCAAACGGCGCAGTAGATGTAAATGTTGAGGAAGTGTCCTATGATGTTCTGAAAGATATTGTACTTCCCGATCTGGACGGCAGTACTGTCAGAAAAGATATCCGCATCCCGCTGCTGCCCGAGTATATCCACATCTGTAAAAAGTACGGTAAAGTGGGCGTGCTGGAGCTGAAGAATCCTTTTTCCAGAGAAGACTTACAAAGAATCGCAGAGATCATCAAAGAGCAGGATTATCTGGACGGTATCATCTTTATCTCCTTTGATTGGAACAATTGTGTTGTCATGAGAGAAATCCTTCCCAAGCAGCCCATCCAGTGGCTGACCGGCGATCCTGTCACGGAAGAGAAACTTGCAGAGTTAGTGCATCACAAGCTGGATCTGGATATTTACTATGGTGCGTTGACTGCGGAGGCTGTGGTTAAACTTCATGAGAACAACGTACTGATAAACTGTTTTACCTGTGATGAAAAGG
>JAZSFW010000149.1:0-11824 GCA_045532445.1 Acetatifactor sp.
TGATGGGTAGTGAAACTACGGAAATTCAGTTCCAACCCGGTAAAGCCATTACTGTTATTATGATGGCCGGTTTACAGGGTGCAGGTAAAACTACTGCAACCGCTAAGATTGCTGGTAAGCTGAAATTAAAAGGCAAGAAATCTTTGTTAGTTGCCTGCGATATTTATCGTCCTGCGGCAATTGAGCAGTTAAAGATAAACGGTCAGAAAATGGAAGTGGAAGTGTTTTCCATGGGAACTGACCATAAGCCGGTAGAAATTGCAAAGAATGCAATTGCATATGCTGAGAAAAACGGTCACAATGTAGTGATCCTCGATACTGCCGGACGACTTCATGTAGATGAAGACATGATGAAGGAATTGCAGGATGTAAAAGCAGAAGTTGCTGTTCACCAGACATTGTTGGTTGTGGATGCCATGACCGGTCAGGATGCAGTAAATGTTGCCAAGGAATTTGATGAGAAAGTCGGAATCGACGGTGTGGTACTGACCAAGATGGACGGTGATACCAGAGGTGGTGCGGCACTTTCCATTAAAGCGGTAACCGGTCGCCCGATCCTCTATGTGGGTATGGGAGAGAAGCTGTCTGACATGGAACAGTTTTATCCGGATCGTATGGCCAGCCGTATTTTGGGGATGGGTGATGTTCTTTCCCTGATCGATAAAGCGCAGCAGAGCATTGACATTGATGAAGAAAAAGGCCGTGAGATGGCAGGCCGCATGAAGAAGGGTAAATTCGATTTTGAAGATTATCTGGAAAGCATGAAGCAGATGCGCAACATGGGAGGGTTATCCTCTATCCTAGGTATGCTTCCGGGCATGGGGATCAAAGCCGGTGAGCTGGAATCTATGATCGATGAAAAGCAGCTGAAGCATATGGAAGCCATCGTTTTATCCATGACCAAAGAGGAGCGTCGTAATCCCAAGCTCCTTAATCCCAGAAGAAAGCATCGTATTGCCAAAGGGGCCGGCGTAGATATCAGCGTGGTCAACCGCTTTATCAAGCAATTTGAGCAGAGCCAGAAGCTGATGAAGCAGATGGGCGGTTCCAAGAGACGAGGCGGCATGTTTGGAGGATTTCCGGGCATGGGCGGTGGAAGATTTCCTTTCTAAAAGGTATGATTAACATGTAGATACGAACGGTAACGTTCTTATCAAAGGAGGATATCGATATCCTTCTTATATACAGGCAATAAGCCAAATGAAACTATAAAATGATATGCGTAAAACGCGGAGGTAAGAAAAATGGCAGTAAAAATCAGATTAAGAAGAATGGGTCAGAAGAAAGCTCCTTTCTATAGAATTATCGTAGCAGATTCCCGTTCTCCCAGAGATGGCAGATTTATCGAAGAAATCGGAACCTATGATCCCAGCACTGATCCCAGCACCTTTAAGATCAACGAAGAGCTGGCTAAGAAGTGGCTGGCTAACGGTGCACAGCCTACTGAAGTAGTAGGTAAGCTTTTCAAGGCTGCAGGCATTGAGAAATAAAAGTTACTGTAAGAGCCAAGCTTGTTGGTTACAGAAAGGCGTGGTGTTTTTATGAAAGAATTAGTTGAAGTAATCGCAAAAGCACTTGTTGATCATCCGGATGAAGTTGTTGTAACCGAGAAAACAGAGGACAAGAATGTTATTATTGTAGAGCTTCATGTAGCTGCATCCGATATGGGTAAGGTTATCGGCAAACAGGGCAGGATCGCGAAAGCTATCCGTTCTGTTGTGAAAGCTGCATCATCCAAAGACAACAAAAAGGTCGAGGTGGAAATCGTATGATTACAGGGCTGTCGCAGCATAGACTGCGGCAGCTTGATTTATCTGTTTGGACTGTTCGAGGCATAGGAAGAAAGAGGAGTTAGATGGAAGATAAGTTACAAGTAGGTGTTATAACCTCCACCCATGGAGTGAAGGGGGAAGTAAAGGTGTTTCCTACCACAGATGACCCCAACAGATTTAAGCGTTTGAAAGAAGTGATCCTGGATACAGGAAAGGAAGAACTGACTCTTGAGATTGAAGGCGTAAAATTCTTCAAGCAGTTCGTTATCCTGAAATTCAAAGGATTTGATAATATAAATGATATTGAGAAATACCGGCAGAAAAGTCTTTTTGTTACAAGAAAGAATGCAGTACGCTTAAAGAGAGATGAATATTTTGTGGCGGATTTGATCGGCATGAAAATCGTTGACGAGCAAAATGAGCCTCTCGGTGTCCTGAAGGATGTGATGGAGACAGGCGCCAATGACGTTTATGTGATCGCAATGGAGGACGGAAGAGAACTGTTGCTGCCGGCGATCAAACAATGTATTCTGCATGTTGATTTAGAAAGCAATGTTATGCAGGTGCATGTATTGGACGGGCTGTTGGACTAAAATAAGGGAAAGCGGGAAAAGGATGAAATTTCATATTTTAACATTGTTCCCTGAAATGGTATTAAATGGATTAAATACCAGCATTATCGGCCGGGCTCTAAACCAAGGGCTGATTACGATAAATGCTGTCAATATCAGGGATTATACAAGGGACAAGCATGGTAAAGTTGATGATTATCCTTACGGAGGCGGTGCCGGAATGTTGATGCAGGCACAGCCCGTTTATGATGCATATAAGGCTGTAACTTCTGAAAAGGCAGTAAGAACAGTGTATGTGACGCCACAAGGCAAGCCCTTTACCCAGCGTATGGCAGAGGGATTTGCCAAAGAAAAGGAACTGGTATTTTTGTGCGGCCATTACGAAGGCATAGATGAGAGAGTTTTGGAAGATATTGTCACGGATTATGTTTCCATCGGCGACTATGTCCTGACTGGCGGAGAGCTTCCTGCTATGGTCATGATAGATGCCGTTTCCAGACTGGTGCCTGGGGTGCTGAACAATGACATTTCTGCAGAAACAGAGAGTTTTCATAATGATCTTTTGGAATATCCACAGTATTCCCGGCCGGAAGTTTGGCACGACAAGACAGTACCGAAGGTGCTTTTATCAGGAAATCATAAAAATATCATGAAATGGCGTCTGGAACAGTCAGAGCTTCGTACAGCTACGCGCCGCCCGGACTTATATGAGAAATATCAGCAAAAACTGCATGCCATAAAACAGCTTTCCAAGAAAAAAAGAGAGCACATTCATATGATAGAGCACTTGAACCGCGGATACGGTGATGTGGTCTATTGTGAGGGTGGAAATGTGCTTCTGTACCACAGAAAAAATGATGCTTATGTGCTCACTGCCACTGATCCCGCAAAAGCTCAGGAACTGATAGATATGATCGAGAAAGATGCCCAGTCCAGAGACATACAGCCGTCCCTTTTTATCGTCAGCCAAGATTTCCTGAAGGGAATGATTGAGGAGCGATTTGGAGCAAAGGGCGGAGATACCTGCGTACAGGCATGCTATACCAAAAAAGAACCTCTTCCAGTCCGTCACAAAGACATCAGAAAGCTGGATCTTAATAATCTTGATTATGTGTCAGAACATTATCGAGACGGCAACGCCAGGGAATATCTGCAAAGACTTATAGATAAAGGCATGATATACGGCGCCTTTTCTGAAGAACAGATTATAGGATTTATCGGCATACACACAGATGGGAGTATGGGGCTTTTGTTTGTTGAGGAACCATTCCGCAACCAAGGAATAGCAGCTTCCCTTGAAAGCTATCTGATCAACCAAATGCTTCAGCTGGGGTGGATCCCCTATGCCCAAATTTACACAGATAATCAACCATCTATCAACCTCCAGCATAAATTAGGCTTATATTTATCAGAAGGAAAGCTGTGGTGGCTTGCAAAAATTTATCTCAGGAGATTTTGGTGAAATTACTGAGCGACCTGCATATTATCTGGTAACACTTTTATTTCATGACCAGAAGTTGTGTATTACTATAATGGACAAATTGAACTTGGCGCAATACTAAACACTGTATTTTCAATTCATTTTTCCAACGTTGAGTTTCGGAAGGCAGAACCACAAAAATATCGTTTGTTACAGGCTGCAGATTTTATTTGTAGCATGGAATTATTAAAAATCAAGAAGAATGAAAATCGTTTAAGTAAATCAGAAAAGCAATTTTTCTATAAACCACAGGAATTGAAAAAGAGCTTTTTAAAAACGGTTGAGAAGAAACGCTTAGGGAAATGATATCAATATTCAGTGTTTCATATTACCAAGATTATTCAAAAAATATAAAAAAGTACTTGCAATATACGGCATATTATGGTAGAGTATTAATGTTGTCAAAACGAGATGGTCCTCTGTTACAGTAAGGTATTAAGAACATCCATTTTAAGAAGGAGGCTCTGCAATGAGTAACATTATCAAAGAGATCGAAGCGGAACAGTTAAAAGCGACTGTAGACGCATTCGAAGTAGGCGATACCGTAAGAGTATACGGTAAGATCAAAGAAGGTAACCGTGAAAGAATTCAGGTATTTGAAGGCGTTGTTTTAAAGAGACAGGGTGGCAGCAACAGAGAGACTTTCACTGTAAGAAAGAACTCCAACGGTGTTGGTGTTGAGAAGACCTGGCCTTTGCATTCTCCCAATGTTGAGAAGATCGAAGTGGTTAGAAGAGGTAAAGTAAGACGTGCAAAACTGAACTACTTAAGAGACCGCGTAGGTAAGCAGGCTAAGGTAAAAGAGTTAGTGAAATAATTGATGTGCTAAAAGGACAATTACATAGGTAGTTGTCCTTTTCTTGCATAGTGGGTTATGAAGGAAATGGTATATGGCTAAAAGTGGCGGACTAAATTTTTACAGGCGAAAAAAGGTCATCAGTGCTGGTCTGATCAAGGATATTTTCAGTTGGATATTTGGGATTGTTTTGGCCGTTTTTCTGGCAGCCATCTTAAATTATTTTATGGGGATGTCTACTTATGTGGTTGGATCCTCCATGGAGCCGACCTTATTCAATGGACAGCAGATTTTTATAAATAGACTAGGTTATTCCGTATCAAAGCCAAAGACAGACGATATCGTGGTCTTTTTGCCAAACGGAAATAGAAATGCCCATTATTATGTAAAAAGAGTCGTAGGAGTTCCTGGTGATAAAATACAGATCAGTGAAGGAAAAATATATATAAATGGAGAAGTTTCTGATTTGATTCCCGGAAAGATCCTGGAAGCTGGTATTGTTGCAAATGAATTGACATTGCAAAAAAATGAGTATTTTTGTATTGGTGACAATCCAAGCGGCAGTGAAGACAGCAGGTCTGCCGATATTGGGCCGGTACATGTGGAGGATATCATCGGAAAAGTCTGGTTTGCCATTGCTGATGAGGAAGGCAGAACCGGTTTTGTCAAGTAAGGTAGTGAGGAGTGTATATGAATTATCAATGGTATCCCGGTCATATGACGAAAGCAAAGCGTATGATGCAGGAAGATATAAAACTGATAGATCTGATCATTGAGCTTGTGGATGCCAGAATACCGCAAAGCAGCCGTAATCCGGACATTGATGAGCTGGGTAAAAACAAGTCACGTATTATCCTTTTAAATAAAGCAGATCTTGCTGACCCGGCTTGGAATAAAATATGGGTGCAGTATTTTGAAAAACAAGGGGCACATGTTTTGGAGATTAATTCAAAACAGGGAACCGGTGTGAAAGCCATTCAGGGTCTGGTGCAGGTGGCCTGCCGTGAGAAGCTGGAGAGGGACAGAAAGCGAGGGATCGTGAATCGTCCTGTGCGGGCCATGGTTGTAGGGATCCCAAATGTAGGAAAATCTACGTTTATCAATTCTTTTGCCGGAAAAGCCTGCACCAAAACCGGTAATAAGCCCGGCGTGACAAAAGGAAAGCAATGGATCCGGCTGAACAAAAATCTGGAGCTTTTGGATACACCGGGTATCTTGTGGCCAAAGTTTGAAGATCAGGTAGTTGGAAGAAATCTGGCTTTTATCGGCTCTATGAATGATGAAGTGATCATAACAGAGGAGCTTGCCTGTGACCTCCTGAAGGTTATCAATGAATTGTATCCTCAGGCGATCGAACAAAGATATGGTCAACAAGATGAGCAGCCGCAGAAAGAAATAGAACAGCTTTACCACATTGCACGAAGCAGAAGATGTTATACTAAAGGAGAAGAACTGGATGTGGAAAAAGCAGCAGCAATTCTGATCGATGACTATAGAAGCGGTAAGCTGGGACGTATGACTTTGGAAAGGTTGAGGAGAATGCAGGATGAATAAGAAGTTAAAAGAGACCTTAAGCACAATATTATATCTGGCTGGTGTAGTGCTCTTTACGGCGTTTATCCTCATTTTTGTCGGTCAGCGCACGGATGTAAGCGGTGATTCCATGGAAGCTACTCTGACAGATGGTGACAGTCTGATCGTTGATAAGATCACTTACCGTTTTCAGGATCCCCAGAGATTTGATATCATTGTTTTTCCTTTTAAATACCAGGAAGCGACCTATTATATCAAACGAATCATCGGCCTGCCTGGTGAAAAGGTTTGGATCGATGAAGAGGGCGTTATTTATATTAATGACCAGATATTAAAAGAGAATTATGGTCGGGAAGTGATAGATGCTGATAACAGAGGTGTTGCGGCAGAGCCGATCGTACTTGGACCGGATGAATATTTTGTTATGGGTGATAATCGTAACAATAGTTCAGACAGCCGCACACAGGTTGTGGGCAATATCAAGAGAAAAGATATTATAGGCAGGGCATGGTTAAGAATATGGCCCTTGGATCAATTCGGTGTTTTAAAGCATGAATAGAGGAATATAAAATGGCCCAGAGCATTCAACAGATAAAAGAACAATTACAGGCAGCTTCCATACATGAGCTGCCTGCATTTATCAAAGAGTACAGCACAGATGAAAGAGGCGGCGTAAAGAAGCTGACAGAAGCTGCATTAAAGAGAGTTGAGGCGCATGAAAAGGAAGTAGAGCGCACAGAACTATTAAAAAAATACGAGAAAGAGTATGCGGTATATACCCATATCTGCGGAATTGATGAGGTGGGCAGAGGACCTTTGGCAGGTCCCGTGGTAGCCGGTGC
The DNA here is from genome assembly GCA_045532445.1 of Acetatifactor sp. Classification (GTDB taxonomy): domain Bacteria; phylum Bacillota; class Clostridia; order Lachnospirales; family Lachnospiraceae; genus Acetatifactor. The sequence continues at coordinate 6,996 of JAZSFW010000149.1, forward strand.
TGTGATCTTGCCCAAGGACTGCGATATTTTGTATATCAATGACTCTAAGCAGCTTTCTGAAAAAAAACGGGAAGAGCTGTATGATGTGATTATTGAAAAAGCGGTAACCTGTGCCGTGGGTTATGCCACACCGGAGCGGATCGATGAGATCAACATCCTGCAAGCAACCTATGAGGCCATGCGGGAGGCTATAAAAGGCTTGGCTGTTCAGCCGGATCTTTTATTAAATGATGCAGTGACAATACCGGGAGTAGCCATCAAACAGGTGCCGATCATCAAAGGCGATGCCAAGAGCATTTCTATTGGTGCGGCCAGCATCCTTGCCAAGGTGACCCGTGACCGGCTCATGGTGGAATATGACAAAATATTTCCCCAGTATGATTTTGCCGGCAATAAGGGATATGGCAGTGCTGTACATATAGCTGCATTAAAAAAATATGGACCGACGCCGATCCATAGGAGAAGTTTTATTCACAATTTTGTGTAGGGGGAGAATTTGTGGTTCAAAATAAGCGTAAGCTTGGTGCTGAGGTGGAAGAGAAGGCTGCCTTGTATCTGGTCAGCCAAGGCGCAGAAATTCTGGAGCGTAATTTTCGAAACAGCCGGGGAGAGATTGATATTATCTGTCGACAGGATGGTTATCTGGTGTTTGTGGAGGTAAAATATCGGTCATCGGTGCAGAAAGGAGCGCCTCAGGAAGCGGTTGGAACAGCGAAACAAAAGGTGATATGCCGGGTGGCTGATTATTACAGATGTATCCATGGGATAAGGCAGTCTGTACCGGTCAGATATGATGTGATCACGGTGCTGGGGGATGAGCTTAGATGGTATCGGAATGCCTTTATGCATCATTACAGATGACACCTGACAAGTGATTTTGACTGTTAAAGAAATATTAATCATTTTCTTAATGTATTTTTCATAAATTTGTGGTTTAATTATAATTAGAGTATAAGTTGCAGAGAGCATTTGGCGTTCGTTTGTAGGTATTCATGGGGGTGCGGTCATGGCAAATATTTTAGTATGTGATGATGACAGAGAGATCGTTGACGCGATAGAGATTTACCTGAATCAGGAAGGATATCAGATTTATAAGGCTTATGACGGAGAGCAGGCCATTGCACTTTTGCAGAAAGAGGATATTCATCTTTTGATCATGGACATTATGATGCCTCGTCTTGACGGCATCCGTGCCACCCTTAAGATCCGCGAATACAGCAGTATACCCATTATTATTTTGTCTGCCAAATCCGAGGATGCGGACAAGATTCTGGGGCTGAATATCGGTGCAGATGATTATATCTGTAAGCCCTTTAATCCCCTGGAGCTGGTGGCCAGAGTGAAGTCCAATCTTCGCAGATATACTTCCTTAGGCAGTCTGAACGCAGAAAGCAAAGCCTTGTATCAGGTGGGTGGACTTGTGATCAACGATGATACCAAGGAAGTAAGTGTGGACGGGGAAGTGGTGAAGATGACTCCTATTGAGTATAATATCTTACTTCTTTTGATGAAAAATCTTGGCAGAGTATTTTCTATTAATCAGATATATGAAAGCATCTGGAATGAGGATGCCATTGGGGCGGATAATACGGTAGCGGTACATATTCGTCATATTCGGGAGAAGATTGAGATCAATCCAAAAGAACCAAGATATCTTAAGGTGGTTTGGGGAGTCGGTTATAAGATAGACAAGCAGTAAATGAGGGAATAGACTATGAAAAAACCAACGCTTCGGCGGTTAGGCCTGGGTCTGGTGCAGCATATTGCGCTGGCTCTTGCGATCATGATCATTGTTTCCATTGCACAGAGTTCTGTGATATGGGTGGAGAACCTATACGGTGAGACAAAACGTCATCAGATTGATATCTATGAGAATATTGAAAAGTTTGAGGATACAGCCGTTTTCAGCGATATGTTTGACAATGCGGTAAGTGATCTTATGACACTTGTGGTGATAAAGGGGCAGTTTGAGACGGACGGTGTCTATGACGGTGACAAGCAGATAGATGTAACGGCGTTCGTAAATCGCCGAGAAATTGTCAGTCAGAGCCAGATCACTGCAGTATATACGCTGGATAACCTGATTAAGTGGAGTAAAAACGGGATTACAATGGGAAAGCTTACGCTGCCCAAAAAAGATTTTGTGGATTTTTTCAGAGATGGTCTGCTTGGAATCGAGCATTTTTATCTGGATGAGGAAACCGGGAATTTAAGATATCGTGGAGATCTGACAGAGGAAGCTGTAGCAGAACGGGATCTTGACGAGGGCATGCTGAAGCTTTTGGAAGTTTATAATAACTACCTGCAGTATAACGAGGATCAGCTGGTAGATATGGCCTTTAGTTACCTGGTATCTCATATGGATAAGCCGGTGACACTCTCTACAGAGGATGGAGTGGACCTGGTGCATTTAGAGATGTTAAAACCCAGATATGAGACTGTGGAAGGGAAAACCCAGATTGTAGAAATGGCTGATAACTGGGTGGATTACTGTAAGCTGGAAAATAATATTATCGATACCATAGAAGGGCTCTCTCAGAATTATGCTATGTATGAGAGCAGAAATGACCTTTATGCGAGAGGTAATACCAACTTGTCTTATCTAGTGCGTGTTCCCCAGAAGGCGGGATACATCGACTACAGCAATATGGCTGAAGTATTTCTGACAGAGGATACCAGTGAGATTGATAACTATTTTGAAGATATCGGTAAATATATCAGTTATTCGGTAGATGATATTGAATGTGTAGGAAACGTGTCTATCTCCGACGAAGAGATGTACAGTATGGTGGAGACACACAAATATGCTTATCCGGAAGGAACAAGGATATGGATTGGCGTAGATGTGGATTTTGAGATCAAAGGCGATCAGTTTGAGACGGGATATAAGGTTTTTAGTAGTATTATCCCGAGGATGACACAGATTGTATTGTTGATCTGTGTGTGTATTGCTGTATGGCTCATTATATGGATCTATCTGACTTATACGGCCGGATGGGCTTATGATGAAAATGATAACCAGATATTATATCTGAATGGATTTGACCGGTTATATCTTGAGTTTGTTTTGGCTGCTTTGGGTGCATTGGTCTATGGATCGATGAAAGTATTTTACATGATCATTTCCTTGGCCTTGGACAGAAGTGAGAACCTGATCAGCGCTATTTTTGCTGAATACGAAAGAACTTTGGCGTGGTATCTCCCGGGTCTTGGTGTGGTCTATGGGTTTGGGTTGAGTTTGTTTTTCAGTATTATCTGGTACAGCCTTGCTCGCAGGTTCAAGGGGAAGAATTTATGGAAAGACAGCTTCCTCCATTGGATCTGGGCGAAATGCTGCAAGGCTGTGACGATGATCCTGTACCATAAAAGTGTTATGGTCAGAACGATGATACCGTACAACCTTTTCCTTGTTGTGAATCTCTTTGGTCTGGCTCTTATTTATGCATATGCAGGGAATCGATATCTGTTTTTGATCGTAGGAATCGGCTTGCTGATCTTTGATGCCTTGGTCGGTGTGCTGATGTTTCGAAGAAATGCGGAGATGGCAGATATTGTAGAGACTATTAAGAGAATCCGTCAGGGGGAAGTGGACTGTCAGCTGGAAGCAGAAAAGCTCCACGGAGAAAACAGGGAAGTGGCGGAAGCAGTGAATAATATTGGTGAAGGGATTAAGAATGCGGTTTCCACCAGTTTAAAAGATGAACGGATGAAGACAGACCTGATCACCAATGTATCTCATGATACCAAGACCCCTTTGACCTCTATCATTAACTATGTAGATCTTCTGAAACGCCAGAAGATCACCCAGGAGCCTGTGAAAAGCTATATCAATATCCTGGACAGCAAGTCCCAGCGCTTGAAGCAGCTGACGGATGATCTGGTTGAGGCTTCTAAGATTTCATCCGGTAATATCGTGTTGAACAAAGAAAAATTGAATCTGACGGAGCTTTTGAATCAATCTTTGGGAGAGTTTTCCGAAAAATTTGAGGAAAAGGAGCTGCAGGTTATATTTGAAAACGCAGATGTTCAGGCCTATATTTATGCTGACAGCAGACGCATGTGGCGTATTATTGAGAATCTGTTTAACAATATTTATAAATATGCCATGCCTGTGACTCGTGTATATATTTATATCAGCATCGAAAACGGGAAGATCAAAGCATCCTTGAAAAATATTTCAGAAAAGCAGCTGAATATTCATTCGGATGAGTTGACTGAGCGTTTTATCAGGGGGGACGTATCCAGAACCACAGAGGGCAGCGGTCTGGGTCTCTATATTGCCAAGAGCCTTACAAAAGCCCAGGGTGGCGATTTTGATGTATATTTGGACGGAGACTTGTTTAAGGTGACGTTGATTTTCCCTGAATACCGGGAGGAAATGGTGGAAGAGGAAAAGCAAGAGGAGAGTGTCGAAGGATTGCATGAGGAAAGCCTGCAAGAGGTCGAGGCAAAATAAAGATTTATGACGGAATAAAGAAAGCCGCTTAGGTTCTGTTGAAAGAACTCAAGCGGCTTTTGATGTGATGTTACTCGTCGAATAAGGTACGGTTATTATATGCTTCCAGGATACTGTGCATCTTTTCAGTGGTAGCCATAGCGTTACTCAGTGAAACATCATGATTCATAAAATCAATCAGGGATGCGGTAAACTTACACATATCAGCTTCCACAAAGTAAGGTCTGCTATAAATCTCAGGAGGAAGATGAGTGAGGTTGGTCACAATTACTTTGTCAAAATAACCTTTTTCATAAGCCTCATCAAAAGCCTTAAGACCATCGGTGAAAAGACCAAAGGTACAGCAGATAAATACGCGGCGGGCATTCATTTC
>JAZSFW010000233.1:0-5417 GCA_045532445.1 Acetatifactor sp.
TGTTGTGGTTGGGTACTCTAACACTTCCATTTCAGCCATTTGTCAACCCTAAGTATCTCTAGCAGTTTTGCAGATGTCAAATAAACACAGCCCGGATACCACCTGTTTCTTGAAGCGACCGCCTGCGGCGCGCCTAACCGACGTGTGAAATGTAACATGAAGTGGGACAAATTATAAAGGAGAAGTCAATTTCTCCAGATTTCTGGGGGAATAACCCTCGTATTTCTTGAATGTCCTGCTAAAATTTGACTCATTATGAAACCCGCAAAGCTGGCAAACTTCATTTACAGGCACGCCCATGTACAAATATTTCTTTGCCTCCGCAATCTTTCTCATAATCAAATACTGTTCCAGAGTGATTCCATATTCTTCTTTAAAAATTACACTCAGATAACTGCTGTTGACATACAATTTCTCTGCAATATCTGCTATTCTGATTTCCCGAAAGTTCTCTTCCACCAACAAAAGTGCCTGTTCCGGAATAGAACCCGGATTTTTAATACGACCTTCCCAATCCTTACCTGGTGCAAAATATTCCCCCAAAAACACCAAAAGCTCTATAAGTCTTGCATGACGTATCAATTCATGATTGTCCGCCGAATGATACTGTTCAATCAGTGTCAGAAACTTTCGATGTTCTTTTTCGTCCAGCCTAACCATCCTTGGTCCAGACTGATCTGCTTCTTCCAGCCAGGAAAGGGGGGTGTGCAGATCAGGTGCCTCATTGATAGCTTTAATCACCTTGGCGTCAATATTGACAATACATCGCTCATAATTTACATTTTTGTCCACCATAACCTTATGTACGCACAACCTTGGAATCAGAAACAAATCCCGGCCCGCACATTCATAAAACTTCTTATCCGCAAACATTCCCCTGGCACCATCAATATTATAATAAAACTCGTACTGACTGTGCAAATGAGGCATGTTCACATGGGGCAAAATATTCTTATTATGAAATACGATCACCGCTTCTTCCCGTTCACGGTATAAAGATAAGGTTTCATTCATACAGTTTCCCCTTACTATCTAAGCCACTCGGATCATCAAGCTGATCACACCCCCGCAAAAGCTTCTTATTCGTTACAGCAGATCTGCACCGCTTTGACTGTCACAATAAAGGATCGCATTACCATGTCTTCTCATAATCGTCGCAGGGCAATCCTCGCTGATCTCTCCTTGAATGGTCTGTTTTACAGCCCACTTCTTTGTAGCAGCCGGCACTGTGCAAAACATCTTCCCTGCGCCCACAAGGGCAGGTATGGTCAGTGTCAATGCATAACGAGGTACCTCATCGAGCACGGCAAAACACCCGTCATTGACCTGCTGCTTCCTGCACACTTCGTCGAGACTTGCCACTTTGATCAGTGCCTGATCCGCAAAATCAGCTACACCGGGATCATTAAACGCGATATGTCCGTTCTCACCGATTCCCAGACACACGATATCCACAGGATACTCCTTTAAAAGCTTTGTGTAGCGGGCACATTCTGCCTCAATATCTTCTGCGCCGCCATCAATATAATTTACTGACTTGAAATTTACCCTTCCAAAAATCGCTTCCCTCAAGAAGTTGCCAAACCTCTGGGGCGCCTCTTTGGAAAGACCAATATATTCATCCATATGAAAAGCATTGATCCTCTCCCATGGAATCTCTTTTCTCCCCAGCAGTGCTTGCAAGGTCTCATTCTGAGAAGGAGCTGCTGCAAAGATCATATTCAGCTCTTCCTTTTTTTCAAGCATAGAAAGAATGGCATCTGCAATATCATTCCCTGCCTTCTGCCCTGCATTTTCTCTGGTATCAAATACATAATAGGTTAACAAATCCTGCTTTCCCTGTTTTAATAGCATTGTTCTTCCTCCTTGTCAGGCAATATTTTACTCCGAATATCAAAAAGATTATATTTTAGTTCAAAAAAGGAGTCAACAACCCAGCCTCCACTTCCAAATATGAGCAAATATTTTTTACATTTCCAAACAAAATTTGCGTTTTCTTTGTTGTTTTAAAAAACATCTATTTCTGACAGACGCCAAATCTTGAATTACATCTTTTTCTATGATATCTTTATAGTGCACAGACAAAACAAATACAACAAAAACAAGGCAGGTTACCATCATGACCACTAGAATCAAAAACGGCAAACTGATTCTCCCTCAGGGGATTATTGGATCTTCATACCTTTACTATGAAGGCAATCAGATCACACACATTACAGACAAGGAACTTCCCTTCGACCGGGAACTGGACGCGGCTGGGGCTTATGTAAGTGCCGGTTTTATTGACACCCATGTCCACGGAGGCGACGGTTATGAATTTATCGATGCCACGGAAGATGCCATCCTTCATGCCGCCAATATCCATGGAAGGCACGGCACAACTACCATCTTTCCCACACTGTCCGCTTTTGATTATTGTACTACCAAAACAGCTCTGAACGCAATCCAAAATTTTATTCAGGATAAGAATCTGAAGCAAGAAACCATTCCTAATATACCCGGTGTTCATCTGGAGGGACCTTATTTTTCCCCCAAGCAGTCCGGAGCCCAGGATACCACCTATATCCGTAACCCTGATCCTTCAGAATACGAAAGCCTGGTCAACCAGTTTGGCGACATCATCAAACGCTGGAGCTATGCCCCTGAAACAGAAGGCGCCATCAAATTCCAGGACTTTTTACAGCAAAACAATATCGTAGGTTCGGCTGGACACACAGATGCAGAGATCGATCACATGGAAGAAGCAATGGATCACGGTCTAAGCCTGATCACTCATCTCTACTCCTGCACTTCCACCATAGTCAGGAAAGGTGGTTTTCGCCACCTGGGCGTCATCGAATCCGCCTGGCTATATGATGATCTGAACGTGGAGACCATTGCAGACGGCTGCCATCTCCCTCCCAAGCTTTTACAGATGATCTATAAGATCAAAGGTCCAGACCACATGATGCTGACAACCGATGCCATTCGTTATGGCGGCAGAAGTGACTGTGATACCGTCACCTCCGGAACAGAGCGCATCCCTTACATCATCGAAGACGGCGTGGCAAAGCTGGCCGACAGAAGTGCTTTTGCCGGCAGTATCGCCACTGCAGATGTGTTGGTAAGAACCTGTGTGAAAAAGGCGGGGATTCCCTTGTCTTGCGCTGTTCGGATGATTACCGAGACACCGGCCAGAATCATGGGGCTATCCACCAAGGGGAAACTGCAGAGTGGGTATGACGCTGATGTTGTTATTTTTGATGAAGATATTCAAATAAAAAATGTGATTGTGGGCGGCAATGTCATGATGCCGGGGTCAAAACATAGCGTTTTCTATGTTCAAACCTCTGCTTGAACCTTGAAAATTTAATATTTCACAGTAGATTTGTTATAAAAGCCTTCATTGGCTTAGAATGATTGGTATACTTCCGGCTCACATCTACGCTAATATCGGATTTTGTGCATAGTTTCCAATACCCTTTCGGAATACGAAGAGTTTTCTGAAGTTCAGTGCTGCTATTTTACTTCCGAAGAAAAATTTACCTCGTTGTTTTCCTCTTGGAAGTTTATCGAGATGATAGTTCTTGCGGATGTTGGCTGGGATGGTTTCTATACCATTTCTCAATCTGGCCAGATTGCTGAATTCTTCGCTTTGCATATATCTCTGGCTTTTGGCTCTGTTGGATGCGTTTTTTGAGGTAATGAATGTAGCAACTTTCTTATAAATCTTGGGACGACATTGGTCCTGATAAGGGCAACCGACACAATGATTTCGGTCAAATGAAACTCTGCATTGCCTTGTTGTTTTGGTATAAGTCTGACTTACCGGTTCATGACCTGCAGCACATTTCAGGAGGCGGGTTCCATCCTCATTGAATTCGAAATCAGCCAAAACATCCGGTGCTTCTTTGCCGATCAATGCTGTAGTTACTAATTTCACGTTCTTTTCTTTCGCAAGAGCTACATTATCCTGACCGTCATAACCGCCATCTGTAACCAGAATGATTTCTTCTTCGGATTTCTCCATTGCGGCAAGAGATTCCTGAAGAAAATGACTGTCCGTATGAGTGTTTTTATCAAACTGATAATCCGTCACTACAGAGCCATTCTTTCCCACTGTTTCTTCAATGTTGGCAGCATAACCCCTGTAAAGTTTACCGGATTTATTTCTGTAGGTGGCTTCCGGATCGAAAGGGCTTTGAAGTGCGGTTGAATTCATGGTACCATCTTCCTTCGTTCTCAGACGGCGTTTTTCATTTTCAATTACAGTCTGGTCCGAAAGACATCTGACAAAAAGCTGATATTCCGTTACTTCTTCAAAATCTGATTTGCACAGCTCCAGCAGGCAGTCGCTGTCTGTCAGCAGCATCTGAATGATCTGGTCCATGTCGTCATTTCTCTGATGATAAAAAAGACGGTTGTAATCATTGGGATCTGCATAACGTTCCAATTTTGTGGGAACCTTTTCTGGATGATTTTTTGAAAGGTAAACAACCAACTTAGATATACAGGTGTAAATCAGTTCCATGCGGCTTAAGAAACGAATGTTGGATTCTATCATAATAGAGTCCATGCGGCGGATGCGTCCATTCAGCTTCATCATCTTAGCAATCTTGTTGCTAAGATCCTTCACACAATCACGATACAGGTCTACACCATGAAGTGTTTCATAGTCGTAGCATCTTTTACGGAAACGGCTCAGAGTTTTATCTGATATAGGCTGTTCTGCAAAGCTTGTGGTATGCAGTGCGTACTGCAGATGAAGGTCAAGCATCAGATTCTCAACAATTTCATCATCAGAATAATCAAAAATTTCTTTAATGATGAGAGCGCCGATGATAACATTTACAGGTGCGTTAGGTCTGGATACTTTATCACTATATAGAACAGCAAAACGCTCCTCATCTATTGCGGGGAAAATTTCATCAGCAAAAACCTTTGCCCAGGATTTTTCCAATGCTTTTCTTTCGCGCTCAGTGAGCGTCATAAAACTATCATCAAAAGATAACTGCTGGCAATCATTTGTTTTAAAAGACATAGGACGTACCACCTTTCAAAAGCTAACTCTATTATAACTCATGAAAGGCTAAAATGCTTGTATTTACTGTAAAATATTAAATTTTCAAGGTTCCATTTTGGGGCTTTTGACCCCGGCATCATGACATTGTCCGGTATAGAGGCTTCTGTTTTTTATTTCATCCAGATTGATTACACGGGAAATAAAACAGCTAAATGCGAACAAGAATACACACTACTTTGTTTGGAATGAAATAAATCTTTCTGCAAATACTAAAGCGGAAAGAGGTGATTTACATGGCAGTTGCACATAAAGGTTCCATATCCATGGGAATGGTTTTGATACCCATAGGATTATACAAAACAACCGTAGACAACGATATTCATTTTAACCAATTGGAAAAGGAAAGTAAGGCACG
>JAZSFW010000083.1:0-16773 GCA_045532445.1 Acetatifactor sp.
TAAATTCCACAATAAACAGATGCGAAAACCAAATGCCGCATAAAACGGATAAAGAACTGATTTATGGGGTAAGGGGAGCTATAACCTTTTTTAAAGAAAAAACAACATTTTAATCAAAAACAAAAGGGACGCATGAAAAAACTTACGTTTTTTCACACGCCCTTCGCGCTTTTAACCAGAAAAAGGCTTGCGGTGTCTTCGACGTCTGCGACGATTTCGGGCCTCTCTTGCCTGCATTTTTCGCTCCTGTCGGCGGCTCTCATTGACGGAGCTATAAGAAGGGAAACTGCTTCGTCTTCGACGTCTGCGGGAGCGTCTGCCGCCTCGTTGAAAGATGCCGGGATTTCTTGTGATAAACAAAATGCCCAGAAAAAGGAGAGCCAATACCAAAAGGCAAGCGGTAATGATCGCAGCTTTTTTTAAGAATACAAGAGCTCTTGATGAGTTCTCGGGCTCCTCAGAAACTTCCCCTTTGGCGGTCTCTTCTTTTGAAATTTCATCTTCCGCCCCTTCTTCTTTAGAAGAAATCACTTCGTCAAAAGTAAAGGAGCTTTCAATGTTTTCTGTAAAATCTATAGAAGCAGTTCCAACCGGTACGCCATTCCAGGTATAAGAGATCACAGCAGCCTGCCCCTCTTTTTCTGTGTCATAAGAAATGGTTGAAACAGTATCAGCAAAAGAAGCACTGACAGGCAGTACCAGAAAATCCTCTTTATTCAAAGAAAGCAGGGATTTTGAGCTTCCAAACACATCATGATCGCTGTAGAAGAGTCCGGTATTGTCAATGTTGAATTTGGTCTCATTTTGGGACACATTTACTTTTGTAAAATTCTGAAAACCGTAATCAAACAGTGCGATGGTATCATCATAATGAGCATTGGAAGAGTCACGCAAAACAACACAGATCAGCTTCATCCCATCCTTTTCTGCACAGGAGACCAGGCAGTTGCGGGCCGCATCTGTGTACCCTGTTTTACTGCCCACTAAATACTCGTAAGCCTTCTTCTGACCGCGAAGCAGCTGATTCTTGGTGTGTTCAATAATATGATCCGGCTGGGTGTCTGTGGGAAAAAGCTCCAATTTCGTGGTTCGGGATATCTTGGACAACAATTCATTGTCAAAAAAAGCCCGAGCGATCATGGAAAGATCATAAGCTGTGGTATAATGGTTCTCATCCGGCAGACCGTTGGGATTTATAAAGTGAGAATTCAGGCATCCAAGCTCCTTTGCCCGTTCATTCATAATGGGACCAAAATCTTCCCAGGTAGTACCGGAAATGTGCTCTCCCACTGCAAAAGCCACCTCATTGGCCGAGCGGATCAGGATTGCATGCAGCGCTTCCTCCATGGTGATCGCTTCCCCGACGTCCAGCGCAATATGATTACTGCCCCTTGGAGTATCATAAACTGCCCTCTTGGACATAGTTACCATTTCGTCCAACTCACATTCTTCGTAAGCAATCAGACAAGTCAAAATTTTTGTGGTGCTGGCGGGGTATTCCTGCTTGTGTATGTTTTTGCCGTACAGAACGGTTCCGGTCTCAGCTTCTATCAGAATTGCCGATTCAGCAGTGACCACCGGTCCCTGAGGCCAGCCTTCCACCTGATTGCTTTCAATAGCCATGGCCCGCTGAGCTTCAAGCTGTTGTTCATAAGTATCTGCGTTGACCGTAACCGGTGCTCCCAAGGCCACCGAAACCGCCAGGATCACTCCTGCTATATGACGCATCTTTTTTCTATACCATAAAAACTTTGTTTTTTGCATATTATAACCTTCCAAATAGCGTAGAAACATTCAACATTTATCATTGTACTATAAATTTGCATTTATGCAAAGACTTTTCCCAAAAAAGTAATCTTTGCGCTGCCACATTTACCGGAAATGTGGACAAAAGTCGTATGCTATGCTATGATTATTTATATTAAGAAGTAGTGTTGATGGCAGATCAGCAGGAAGGATGAGTACAAAAATGAAAAAGATAAAAGAACTGAAAAAAGCCAGGATCGGTATTTATACTATGGGATTAAAAGCATACTGGGCTCAGTTTGCAGGTCTTCATGACAGAATGATCGAATACGGCAATTTTATTGCAAAAAAGGTTGCCGCAATGGATGTGGAAGTATTTTTTTACGGTCTGGTAGACTGTGAAGAAGAGGGACGCAAATGTGGAGAATATTTTAATACGCATAATGTGGACCTGATCTTTGCACATGCCGGCACCTATGTTACCAGTGCGTCTGTATTGCCCATTCATCAGATCTGCAAGGCTCCCACAGTTGTGCTGAATCTTCAGCCTGCGGCACAGATCAATTATCTGAAGACCTCCACAGGAGAGTGGTTGGCCCATTGTGGTGCCTGTCCGGTACCGGAGGTAGCCAATGCCTTTAACAGAGCAGGGATCAAGTATCGTCAGGTAAATGGTCTTTTGGGATTGGATTATACCCCTGCTATTTCAGTTGCTGATGAAAATACTGCGTCCAGACCGGAAGCCATCAAGGCCTGGGAGAAAATAGGAGAGTGGGTGGATGCAGCCAAGGTAAAAGCTGCACTGCAGTACTGCCGTTTCGGTTTCCTGGGGAATAATTATAATGGTATGCTGGATTTGTATTCTGATTTTACCATGTTCCAGGCCCAGACAGGAGCACATGTGGAGATTCTTGAGATGTGTGACTTAAATCGTATGCTGGAAACCGTGACAGAAGAAGAGATCTTGGAAAAGAAGAAAGAGATTGAAGAATTTTTTGTGATAAGCGATGACGTTTCAGCCGATCCTTTGGCGAAGAAGCCCACTCCCGAGCAGCTTTACTGGTCTGCAAAGGTTGCCGCCTCTCAGGAAAAGTTGGTAAAAGAGTATGATTTAGACGGGTTGGCGTATTATTATCATGGTGCGCCCGGCGGAGATTATGAGGCATTGCAGTCCGGCTTTATTGTAGGTCATTCTCTTTTGACTGCCAAGGGAATTCCCTGCGCAGGGGAAGGAGATCTGAAGACCTGTGTTGCAATGAAGATCTGTGATATTCTCGGAAAAGGCGGAAGCTTCTGTGAGATCGTCGTAACAGACTATGTGGAAGGCACCATGCTGCTTGGTCATGATGGTCCTTTCCATCTGGCCATCGCAAATGGCAAGCCCTTGCTTCGCGGTTTGGGCGTATATCATGGAAAGCAGGGCACAGGTGTATCCGTAGAGGCAAAGGTACGTGCCGGTGATATCACGACCCTTTGCTGTACCCAGACCGTGGACGGCAAGATGAAATTCATCATTACCGAAGCTCAGTCAACCAACGCTCAGATCATGACCATCGGCAACACCCAGACCCATGTGAAGTTTAAGAAAGACCCGGATTCTTACATGGATGAATGGTTTGCAGAATTCCCGACCCACCATTTCGCAATGAGTGTGGGACACAATGCATCTTTATTTGAAAAAGTGGCAGATGTTTTGGAAATTCCTTGTGTGACCTTGGATAAATAAGCAAGTGGAGGTTGAATCATGTTTGATGTAAAAGAAAAAAGAGCCATCGATCTGTCACCTGCCAAGTGGATCTGGGTGACCTCTGCGCGTACGCTGCCGAATACCTTTGCAAAATTTAAACGTAAGATTGTGATAGATGGTGAAGTGAGCTCGGCAAAGGGCTATGTGCTGGGCTGCAGTAGATATCTGATGCAGCTGAACGGCGAGAGAGTACAGTGGGGACCGGCGCCGGCAGATCCCAGATATGAAGAAGCAGACAATGTGGATCTTACCGGATTGTTAAAAGAAGGCGAGAACACACTGGATTTTCTGGTGTGTTACTTCGGTCACGGCGAAGGCACTTGGATCGCCGGATATCCGGGACTGATCTTTCGCATTGAGATTCAATATGCGGACGGAAGGACCCAACTGGTTGTTTCCGACAAAGAAACTCTGGCGGGCTTTGACAACGCCCATCCCGCAGGTCAGTACAAACGTTGGTTTTTGCGTGCCCTTCAGGAAGAATATGATGCCAGAGAAGAAGAGAATGTGATCTACGAGAATGCCATGGAGCTTCGTGGACCGGCAGATAAGCCTTCTTTTGTGAATGGTTATGGAGATTATCTCTTCAGGGCATCGCCTGCCAACAGAAAAGTTGCCATGATCCGAAAGCGTGAGATCCCCATGCCGGTGGAATATCATGTAAATGCTTCCCTCTTTCACTGCGGAACAGTTACCTGGAAGCGCAATCCCGATGATTGGTTCCGGTTTCGAGTGCCGGGTTCCTTCGATATCAGAGAAGGACTTAAAGTAGAGCAGGACGGGGACAGCTATACCTTCGAAATGCCGAAAGAAGATGCCGCTTATCTGACCTTTGTGCTGCCGGAAGAAGGCGTGGGTTATATTGATTTTGAGGTGGAAGCTCCGGAAGGAACCATCATAGAGGCCATTGTACAGGAGTCTCACGACAAAACCAAGACCTTGTGGCTGGACAGCGCTTATTATGCCTGGGCACGCTTTATCTGCAAAGACGGCCATCAGCATTTTATTTCCTTTGATACCGAAGCCATCATGTATCTGCAATTACATATCCGTAATGCCAAAGGAAAGATCAAGATTACCAACCCCGGACTGTTAAGGCGTGTGTATCCAACTATGCATCCGCCTGTGTTGGAAACGGATGATTTGGAACTGCAGAAGTTATTTGATGCAAGTATCAACACCCTGCGCAATTCTGTGATCGAGACCATTTGCGACGGTATGGGAAGAGAACGCCAGCAGTATGCGGGAGATGGTTCCCATCAGGTGAGTGCCTTTTCTTACATTTATGGAGCCCATGAACCGGTCGTGGGAAGATTCTTTGAGACCTTTACAGATGGAATTACCAGTGACGGCTATTATCCGGACTGTTGGCCCGGATATGACAGAACAGTGCGAATGAGTCAGGTACAGTTGGGAATGACAGGATGGGGACCTATCCTGGATCATACCCTGCAGCTGATTATAGAAAGTTACCGTCATTATTTCCACACCGGTAAGGATGAACTTTTACAGAAGAGTTATCACGATTTCCTGAAGTTTTATAGATTCTCCTTGGGCTTTTTGGATGAGGAAGGCTTGTTTAAAGTGGAGAATCTGGTAAAAGTAGGTGTTTGGCTGGATCATACCGCATTCCGCAAAGGAAGAGACAGACGTTGTCCTTATAATCTGTATTTTGCAGGCATGCTGGAAAATGCGCTGGCACCTATGTGCGAGCATTTCGGTGATCTTTCCCTGGCCAAAGAGCTTCGGGAAATGGCAGCGAATCTCGTAGAGCGTGTGAAGAAAATCTATTATGATCAGGAGAAAAAAGTATTCATAGATAATAAGCCTTTTATAGAGGAAGACGGGTATGAGACCGTTTCTGACAGAACCCTGGCAATGGCCTTACTCTATGATTACTATGAGGATCCGGCTCCCAGCGTAAAGCTTTTGAAAGAGATGCCTGACTTTGTAGGCGGAAGCTATCCTGCAAACATGGTGTGGAATTACCGCGCCCTTGCAAAATTCGGGGAAGTGGATGCCATCACAGAGGATCTGAAAAAGCGCTGGTATACCATGCCTTCTGTTGCGCAGAATAATGCATTACAGGAATTTTTCCATGCCAAGACAGACAGTTTCGACGAATGGAGTCATTGTCCGTTGGCAGTGGTGATCACGGCATATGAAGGTTATATGGGTCTGGTTTGCGAGAAACCGGGATTTGAAGAGTTCTCTATCCGTCCCAATCTGGGCATGCTAAGTAACCTGCATTTGGAAGCCAAAACCATCAATGGTATCATTGATTTTAGCGCGGCAGGTGAGGAATTGACGGTCACCTTCCCTCAGACAATGAAGGGATTTATTTACCTGCCTAATGGACAAAAACGCGAACTAAAGAGCGGAGAATGCATGAGGTATTTGATATGAGACTAAGAAATATCGCCGGATCACGGGAGGTGATCGCTGACAGCCCTTATGTGATCCATGAAGAAGAATGGAACCCCGGAACCTGGCAGGAGATCTTTGGGAATGACCACCCCATCCGAATTGAAATCGGCATGGGAAAAGGGCAATTCATCCATGCCCTTGCCAAAATGCACCCGGAAATCAATTATGTGGGAGTGGAAAAATACTCCAGCGTCCTGCTTCGTGCCATTCAGAAAATGGAAGAAGAGGAACTGCCCAATTTGAAATTCATCCGCATGGATGCCGAAGACATCTTAAAGGCCTTCGGTCCTGAGGAAGTGGATCTGATCTACTTAAACTTTTCAGATCCATGGCCCAAGGATCGCCATGCCAAGAGGCGTCTGCCGTCCCGGGAGTTTTTAAAAAGATATGATCAGATCCTGAAAAAAGACGGTCAGCTGGAATTTAAAACCGACAATCGTCCCCTGTTTGACTTTGCCATAGAAGAACTGGAGCCTGCCGGCTGGAAGGCGGAAGTGATCACCTACGATCTTCACGCAGATGAGAAGCTCATGGAGGGCAATGTCATGACCGAATACGAGGAAAAATTCTCCTCCATGGGAAACCCGATCTGCAAGTATATCATTAAACGATGAGAGACAGGAGGATGAGGCGCATGAAAGCATATGAAGTTGTGGAATATCTTTTTTCCCTTGCGGACGAAAGAGATTATTCCCGTTCCGGAGACAAATGTATTTCGGGTAGCCCGGAGGCAGAAGTAAAAAAGGTGGCAGTATGCATGTTTGCAACGCCTGATCTGATCAAGGAGGCGGCTGCCTGGGGAGCGGAGCTTTTGATTGCTCACGAGCCTGTTTTCCACAGCAGCGCAGAGGAGCAGGATGAGGTGGATGTAGAGAAAAGAAAGCTCATCGAAGATCTGGGTATTACAGTATACCGCTATCATGACCATACCCATTATACGACGCCGGATATCATTGCTGCAGGAGAGTTTCAACAGATCGGTCTGGAAGGAACCATGGAGACCACAGAGGTATTTGATCTGGTGCGTCTGCATTTAAAAGAGGCCATCACGCCCCTTACCCTTGCCAAGCTGATCGAAGAGAAGCTGGGAATCAAACATGTCCGTATTTGTGGAGACCGCAATACGCCCTGTAAGGTGTTGTCCGGAATGTTCGGCGCGCCGGGAAATGCTGCTTTTGAGGAACTGAAAGCAAAACACAGTGAGATTGTCCTGGTCGGAGAGACAAGAGAGTGGCAGTTGGCAGAGTACGCCCGGGATGCAGCCCAGCTGGGGCATAAAAAGTCCTTGTTGATCTTGGGACATGAAGGTTCCGAGCGCGATGGTATGCGCTATACGGCAGATTTGGTGGCAGAACATTTCCCTGAGCTAAAAGTGCGCTATCTGGAGAGCGGCGAGGTTTATAGTTATACAGAAGAGTGAACGGGATCCGCCCCCTGAAAATGAGAGAAAAGTGCGGGAAATTTTGTTGTCCGCGTGGGGCAAACATTTTGCTTGACAAAGTACCAAAAATGTAATACACTCATTGTAAGTTTATAAGAAAAGGCTATGAAGAGAAGAGTAGGAGAAGAGAGAAATCACAGAGAGTCCCGGCTGGTGAAAAGGGATATGGAAGGCTTCTTTGAACATGGTCTCGGAGCTTCGCACCGACTTTATGCTTTCGCGTAAACAGGCTGCGACAGGTGCACCTGTTACAGTGCCAGGCTATCGGGTATATACCCTGCAGCTGTTGAGGTTCTTATCGTGAGGTAAGGATAAATTAAGGTGGTATCGCGGAAGATTGTAACTTTCGTCCTTATATTATTTAAGGACGGAAGTTTTTTTGTGCCAAGCATCTGCCAAAAGAAGTAGGAAAAGTTCTCAAAGCGGCAGATTGGGCGGAAAGGATAGAGCATGAGCGAGAATACATGGTTGATCAATGGATATTGTCATCTGGCTAATAAAACCTTCTTCTTTATCGGAAAATATTTTGAAGGTGTAGTTCCGGCCGGACGAACGGATGAAAAAATATGTGAGCGCACCAAGGAGATTTACAGATTATTGGAGCAGGATATGGAGACGGGAGCAATAGAAGAGGCCGTAAAGCTTTTAGAAGAATATCTCTCCTTTGCAACGGAGTATTTCGAGCAGGGAAATCCCTGGAAAACCAGAGAAAAAGATAGACGCACATGCCGTAATACCATACTGAACACTGTGCAGATGATTGCGAATCTCACTGTCTGGATGAAAGCGTTGTCGGCTGCCGATCAATGGTCCTTTTGTCCTGCTGCCAAAGTAGAGCAATGGCTTTCTCTTGACGGGAAATGGCAGATACACAGCGTTCACTCCGGTGTAGAATTGCCCCAAACAGAAGAATTAGTGATAAATCCTGCAAAAAGCTCTTTTCAGATGGCTTAAAATGAAGTATAGTAAAAAGGAGAATATCCTTTGAAAGGAGAAAATAAAGTAATGGATATCATTCTATTTGTGGTTGTAGGATATTTGTGTATTTCTCAGGGGATCAAGACTTATCAGATGAAAGATTTAAATAAGGTTTTCAGCAAATATCCCATCAGAGTAAAGGATGTGAAGGCGTACAACCAATTTTGCGGTAAGCTGATGATCGGTTTTGGTATTGTGGCAGAGATTACATTGGTGGCTATGTTGAGTACCGAGGGCTGGGTCAGTGTCGTGATCGGGCTTTGCATTATTCTGGAGTCAGTTATTCTTATGAAAATCTATCGCAAATACGAGAAGGATTTTATTGAGCAGAAATAAGGTATAGAATTGTCTATATCTGCGCAGGGTACATAGCCATAAGCTATAAGGGGATATAAAATGAGAAGGAATAAACTGTTTTTTGTCATTAGGGTAGGAGTTTTCCTGTATAGCTCGTTTTTGCTGGCAGGATGCGGAGATGATGTAAATGCGAGTATTCCGTTGATTTCGGTTGAACATCTAGTGTCAGAAGAGAGCGTATCCGCAGACCCGGAAGGCAGCAAGGAATCTGAGGAGGAAGCGAAAGGCGCAGAGGCAGAAAAAGCGGCAGAGTCGGAAGATGCTGCTGAAGCAGAAGTAACGGCTGAGACAACAGAGGATACGTCTCAATTACCCGAAGAGGTCCGCATCACCATATCAGCGGCCGGCGACGTGACCATGGGAAATTATAAAGACCAGCCCTACGACTATACATTCAGACAGACTTATGAACAGACAGAGGATAAAAGCTATTTCTTTGCCAATGTGGCAGATATTTTTAAGGAGGACGATTTCACCATTGTCAATCTGGAGGGAGTCCTTACCTTATCTGAGGAGTTCGCACCGGGGCGGACGTATAATATCAAAGGAGACCCGGAATATGCACTTTTGCTGAAGGAAGCTTCCGTAGAAGCGGTGAGCATGGGCAACAATCATCGTCTGGATTACGGGGAAGACGGAAGTAAGGATACGGTGAAAGCGCTGGAGGCAGTAGATATTCCGTATGCCTATGACCAGAATACAGGGATCTTCCAGGTGGGAGAGATTCAGATCGGCTGGGTTTCTGTGAACGAAGCCTCCCAGGGAAAAAGTGTAGAGAAATACCTGGAAACAGGGATTGCCAAGCTGAAGGAAGACGGGGCGGATCTGATCTTTGCATGCTGCCATTGGGGGATCGAGCGGGACAATTATCCGGAAGATTACCAGAAGGAGCTGGGAAGAAAGTGCATCGACTGGGGCGCAGATCTGGTCATTGGTCACCATCCTCATGTATTGCAGGGAATCGATCAGTATCAGGGAAAATATATCATATATAGTCTTGGCAATTTTTGTTTTGGGGCAAATCGTAATCCCAGTGACAAGGATACCATGATCTTTCAGCAGACTTTTGTGTTTCGGGCAGAGGAAGGCCAGTCTGAGCCGGGAGAGGAAAAGGAGATTTCCTATGAATTGGTGTCACAGCAGGATGCCCGCATCATTCCCTGTTCTATCAGCTCTGTGACTTCCCGCAACAATTATCAGCCTACTCCCCTTAAGGGCAGTGACTGGCAGAGAGTGATTGAGCGGATCAATGAGTACAGCAAAGATTTTGGTGTGACTGTGAATGAAGAAGGGGTATTGAGCTGCGAAGAGAAGGGAGCTTAATATCGACACAGGGAACAGAAGGATACAGCAGAAACATTGTTTATCATGAAAGTAGGAGGCTGGCATGGAAAAAAGAAAAATGGAAAAAATTGGTGTGGAGACTTCATTGCTTGGTTATGGATGTATGCGTTTACCCATGACCCCGGAGGGGAAGATTGATGAAGTGCTTGCGGAGCAGCTGCTGGACAGAGCGATTGCCGGCGGAGTAAATTATATTGATACGGCATATTACTATTCAAAAAGCTTAAGTGAGTCTTTTGTGGGAAAAATCCTTCAAAAATATGACAGAAGCACCTTGAATGTAGCTACCAAGCTTCCTCTGTGGAATCTTAAGGAGCTTCGGGAGGTAGATGAGATCTTTGAGGAGCAATTGGCCAGACTACGCACAGATTATATTGACTTTTATCTGATGCATTCCTTGAGTAAAGAAAGATGGGATGCCATGGTGGAGCTTGGCGTGGTGAAGCGTCTGGAAGAATTAAAGGAAGAAGGGAAGATTCGTTACTTGGGCTTTTCCTTCCATGACAGCTATGAGGTATTTGAAGAGATTTTGTGTTACAGGGACTGGGATTTTTGCCAGATTCAGCTGAACTATATGGATACCAATGTACAGGCAGGGCTGAAAGGCTATGAGCTGACTGTTAAGAAGCAGATTCCTTTGATCATCATGGAGCCTGTAAAGGGTGGTTCTTTGGCTGTTTTCTCGAAAGATATTGAAGAAAAGTTTCATGCACATGACAAGGATGCCTCGATTGCATCCTTCGCCCTTCGCTGGGTAGGAAGTCTGCCCAATGTAAAGGTAATATTGAGTGGTATGTCTACCTTGGAACAGGTGGAAGATAATTTAAAGACCTTTGAACAGTTTCAGCCGCTTAGTGAAGCGGAGCTAAGAACAGTACAGGAGGTAGTGGCTACCCTGAACAGTCGGGTAAAAAATGGCTGCACAGGCTGCGGGTACTGTATGCCTTGTCCCTTTGGCGTGGATATTCCGGGTACTTTCCGTTTGTGGAATACCTATCATATGTATCAGAACTACAACATGGTAAAATGGGGATGGGAGCACAAAGACGAAAAGGCTTTGCCCAAGAATTGTGCCAAGTGCGGAAAATGTGAGCAGATATGTCCTCAGGGACTGCGTATTCGCGAGGATCTTGCCACAGCCCAGGAGGAGTTGGACAAAAAGGAAATGAAATTGTAATATGGAGAAAGCATTTAAGCTTGATTTTAAACATGACCAGGTGGGTTGTCTTTATGCCAACAACTGTGGCTGTTCCCAGACGCAACCGCTACATAGCTTTGGACCGGCAGCGAAGCCTCATTATGTGATCCATTATATTTTGAGTGGCAGAGGCATCTTTCGATTTCGAGACAAGGAATATCGTTTGGAGGCCGGTTACGGTTTTTTGATTCAGCCAGAAGAGCTTGCGTTTTATCAGGCGGATCGGGAGGATCCCTGGTGCTATCTTTGGGTGGGCTTTGCCGGCAGCAGGGCAGAAGAGTACTTGAATTCCATGGGACTTAACAGCCGCCATCCTATTTTCACCTGTGACAGATCGGAAGAACTCTATGCAGTAATCAAGGACATGATGGAGCACAACACCTTTGGCGCAGCCAATGATCTGCGTCGAAACGGTCAGCTGGGGGTGTTCTTATCTATCATCGCTGAAAGCGCCGGTGTAGTAACTGGGGACGAGGAAGACAAAGGCAACCAATACGTGAAAAAAGCAGTATCCTTTATCCAGAGCAACTACTGCAACCCTATCAAAGTGACTGACGTGGCAGAATATGTGTGCATCAACAGAAGCTATTTGTACACTTTGTTTCAGAATTATTTAGGCATGAGTCCGCAGCAGTTTTTGACCATATATCGCCTGACCAGAGCGAAGGAACTTCTGGAATCTACGGATTACTCCATTGAAAGCATTGCCCTGTCCTGCGGATATAGCGATGCAATGGTATTTACCAAGGCATTCAGAGGGCTTAAGGGGATGTCGCCTTCCCGGTATCGTAAGGAAGCGCAGAGAGAGAGCAGCAAAGAGCAGTTGAAGGAAGTGGAAGAGCTGATTGGGGAGAAATATAACATTTTGACAGATTAAAAAAACAATTAGCCTTGGTTTTTCCAGGGCTTTTTTGTATAATATAAGTACTTTCGTATTCTGCATTGGATTGGAGGGTTATCATGAAAGAAATAGTGCTTGCAAAGTTTGCAGAGATATTTGGTGACAAGGAAGGTGCAAGGGTGTATTTTGCCCCGGGGCGTGTGAATCTGATCGGTGAACACACCGACTATAACGGGGGTCATGTATTTCCCTGTGCGCTTACGATTGGCACTTACGGTGTGGCGCGTAAAAGGAATGACAATAAGCTGAGATTTTATTCGATGAATTTTGAAGGTCTGGGTGTGATCGAATCTTCTCTTGAGGATCTGAAGCCTTACAAAGAGGCCAACTGGACCAACTATCCCAAGGGAGTGATGTGGGCCTTTGGACAGAGGGGGATGGAGCTGCCTTGCGGTATGGATCTATTGTTAAATGGTAATATTCCCAACGGCTCCGGGTTGTCTTCTTCTGCATCGGTAGAAGTGCTGACAGGATATATTCTGAGGGATTTGTTCGGGTTTGAGGTGAGCGATCAGGATCTGGCTTTGATCGGACAGTTTTCGGAGAATCAGTTTAATGGAGTAAACTGTGGTATTATGGATCAGTTTGCCATCGCAATGGGCAAGGAAGCGCATGCGATCTTCCTGGATACAGCGGATCTTTCTTTTACATACGCACCGATCAAACTTCGAAATGCTAAGATTGTCATCGCCAGCAGTAATAAGAAGCGTGGTCTGGGTGATTCCAAATACAACGAGCGCCGCAGTGAGTGTGAGACTGCGCTGGCAGAGCTTAAGCGAGTGGTGGACATTCAATCTTTGGGTGAGCTGTCAGAGGAGGATTTTGAGCAGTATAAGTCGGCGATTCAGAGTTTTGTTCGCTTGAAACGCGCAAAGCATGCGGTATATGAGAACCAGCGCACCATCAAAGCGGTGGAAGCATTGCAGAATAACGATGTGAAACTATTTGGGCAGCTGATGAACGCTTCCCATGTGTCTTTGCGCGATGATTACGAAGTGACTGGCATTGAGTTGGATACGCTGGTGGAGGAAGCCTGGAAGGTAGAGGGCGTGATCGGGTCCCGTATGACAGGTGCGGGATTCGGCGGATGTACGGTGAGCATCGTGGAAAATCATGCAATTGACACGTTCATTGAATGTGTGGGAAAAGCTTATGAGACAAGGGTTGGGTATGCGGCAGACTTCTATGTGGTGGAGATTGGCAACGGTCCTTGTGTGCTGTGATAGCCCAGGAGGCAGGAAAAGAAAATGAAATTTTTGTTATGTGCGGTCAATGCCAAATATATACATTCCAACCCGGCTGTTTATAGTTTGCGGGCATATGCGGGAGAAGGTTTGCGGTCATATGTGGAGATTGCGGAATATACGATTAATCAGCAAAAAGGTGAGATCCTTGCGGATATTTACAAGAGAAAGCCGGATGTCATTGGTTTTTCCTGTTATATCTGGAACTGGGCAATGATACAGGAACTGATTGCGGAGGTGAGTAAAGTGCTTCCTCAGGCAGATATCTGGCTGGGAGGGCCGGAGGTGACCTATGATGGGCCGGGCTTGTGCAAGCAGTATCCACAGCTGAAAGGGATCATGGTAGGTGAAGGTGAGGCTACTTTTCGGGAACTGATGCAGTATTATGTTGATGTCAATAGGACGCAGACCGGTGAAATCTGTGACTTTGCTGTGTCCAATGAGCGCCTGCATCAGATTGCGGGACTGTGTCTGCCGGACGGATATACACCCGCCAGACAGTTAATAGACATGAGCGAGGTTCCTTTTCTCTACCAGGATCTGGAGGATTTTTCCAATCGGATCCTCTATTATGAATCCAGCAGAGGCTGCCCTTACCGCTGCAGTTATTGCTTGTCTTCCATCGACAAAAAGGTGCGGCTGCGTGATATCAGCATGGTAAAAAAGGAACTGCAGTTTTTTCTGGACAAGAAGGTGCCTCAGGTGAAGTTTGTGGACAGAACCTTTAACTGTGACCACAAACATGCCATGGCCATCTGGGCCTACCTTTTGGAAAATGATAATGGTATTACGAACTTTCACTTTGAGATCTCTGCTGATATTTTGCGTGAGGAGGAATTAGAACTTCTAAAACGTATGCGACCCGGTCTGGTGCAGCTTGAAATCGGTGTGCAGTCGGCAAATCCCAAAACCATTGAGGCAGTTAACCGTGTGATGAATCTGGATAAGCTTGAGCGGATCGTGGCAGCGGTCAGGGAGGGGAACAATATTCATCAGCATTTAGATTTGATCGCAGGACTGCCCTTTGAAGATTATGAGAGTTTCGGCCGGTCTTTTGACAGGGTCTATCGTATGAGGCCACAGCAGCTGCAGTTGGGATTTTTGAAGGTATTAAAAGGCTCTGAGATGCAGGTGAGGGCGGAGGAATTTGGCATTTGTTGTCTGAGCACACCGCCATATGAAGTGCTGTATACAAATTGGCTGAGTTTCGGGGAAGTATTGAAGTTAAAGCAGATGGAAGAGATGGTGGAGCTGTATTATAACAGCGGTCAGTTCACCCATACCCTTTTATTCCTGGAAAAAGCTTTTTCCTCTCCATTTTCCATGTTTGAAGCGCTGGCAGATTATTATGAGGAACAGGGGTATGTGACGAATAGTCCTGCCAGGGCTTACCGGTATCAGGTGCTGCTTTCTTTTGCAGAAAAAGTGGATCAGAAGTATGCGCAGGTATATCGGGAGCTTTTGACCTTTGATCTGTATCTGAGAGAGAATGTGAAGAGCCGGCCGGAGTGGTCTGTGGAGCTGGCTCCTTATAAAGAGGAGATCCGTAAGTTTTATCAGGAAGAAGAGAGAGAAAGAAAGTATCTGCCGGGCTATGGGGAGTATGATTCCAGACAGCTTTCCAAGATGACACATTTAGAACCATTTTCCTATCCGGTTTGGGATAGGACAGAAATGTTGAGTCTAAGAAGTGGCGTAGATGGCGGCTTGGAGCAGAAATATGTCCTGTTTGATTACCGGGAAAGAAATTCTCTTACTTATGAGGCAAAAACCCGGACAATTGGGGTTGCTAAGGGTTCTCAGGTGTTTTATAATATTAGGTAAAGGGACTTTGATCAGAAAAAGGATTGGAGTGCGGGAAAGGTGACGAATTCATACATTAGTATAGATTTAGAGACCACGGGGCTTAACCCGAAGCTGGACAGGATCATAGAGATCGGTGCGGTGAAGGTGGTAGATGGGAAGGTTTATGACACTTTTTCGGCTCTTGTTAATCCGGGCAGAAAGCTTACGGAACGCGTGGTGGAATTGACCGGTATCCGGGATGAAATGTTGAAAGAGGCTCCTGTGATGGATGAGGTGCTGCCGAAGTTTCATGCGTTTTTGGAGGAGCTGCCGCTTTTGGGGCATCAGCTGCTGTTTGATTATTCCTTTTTGAAAAAGGCAGTAGTGGACAGGAAGCAGTCCTTTGAAAAGAATGGGATGGATACTTTGAAGATTGCCAGACGCTGTTTGCCTGATCTGGAGCACAAAACCCTGGAATATCTGTGCAAGTACTATAAAATAGATCATTCGGCCCACAGGGCTTTGAAAGATGCCATGGCGACCCATGAATTGTATCAGACACTGGCACGGGCATATAGCAGTGTTCAGGGAGATCTGTTCTGCCCACAGAAATTGATTTTTCAGGTAAAGCGGGACACCCCGATCACAAGAGCGCAGAAGGAGAGGTTATATCGTTTGCTTTCCCAGCATAAATTAGTAATAGAGGTCAATGTGGAGAGCATGACCCGCAGCGAAGCGGACAGGATGATAGACCGGATCCTGGCGGGGGAGCGGGTTTTAGGTTAACATATAGAATCTTTGCATTTTTATACAAAAGAGATTTCGGTCTTTAGGAGGAATTATGGTGCACGATTGGATAAAGCGTTATGGGGTACGCATTGTGATCATCAGTTTGTCCATGCTCTTTTTGAGCTGCTTTATTGTGAAGAAAGAGGGATTTCATGTGGATGAAATTCTTTCGTTCCAACTGGGCAATTCGGAATTTACGCCATGGATCATGCCGAACCAGCCGGAGGGGCGATTGGCAAAGTTTGTCAGAGATCATATTGAGGATGAAAAAGTATGGAAGACCGCCAAAAACATTGCCTTTATCATAAAGGATACCGTACAAAACCGCGGAAATGGCATCGTGGCGACTTTCAGAGCTGATGTGTTTGATGCGCCGGTGTGGATGTCCAGAGAGCATTATAAGAGTTATATTGAGTGTGATGGAGAGGATGCTTTCAATCTGCTCAGTGTGTACTATAATTCGAAGGATGATATACATCCTCCATTGTATTATATGACAGTGCATCTTATGTGTTCCATTTTTCAGGGAGAGATCACAGTGTGGCATGGCTGTGTGATCAATATGCTGGCCTTGGGTGTTACGCTATGGCTGCTTGGCTGTATTGGAGATATGATATTTCAAAGGAAGAGCAGTACTATCGTTCTGATGATTCTATATGCCTTTTCTTCGGGAATCATTGCTACTGCATTGTGGGTCCGTATGTATGCACTGTTGACCTTATGGTTGGTGTGGTTGTTATATCTGCATATACGCAAGGTTACGGGATATAGGCAGGACGGTTTCTTGCGGGTAAATAAGTCAGGGAGAGCTAAGTG
>JAZSFW010000017.1:0-1599 GCA_045532445.1 Acetatifactor sp.
AACTCCGCATCGCTGACACCGCAGCCACGGTCATTGTGGGGATGCACGCTGATCAGTACGCTGTCCCTGTATTTCAAATGCTTGTGCATATATTCTACCTGACATGCAAATACATGGGGCATTGCCACCTGCACTGTGGTAGGCAGATTAATGATCACTTTATTGTCGGGAGTAGGCTGCCATACATCCAATACTGCATTGCACACCTCAAGGGCATAGTCCACCTCCGTCTGGGAGAAGCTTTCCGGACTGTACTCAAAGGTAAAGTTGCCTTCTGTCTCCTCGGCCATTTTCTTTAACAGCTTAGCGCCGTCAATAGCAATCTGCTTGATGGCCTCTTTATCCTTTTTGAACACCTGCTCTCTCTGCTCCACAGAAGTGGAATTGTAAAGATGAACCACTGCATGGGGAGCACCCTTCAAAGCATCGAAAGTCTTCTTAATAATATGCTCTCTGGCCTGGGTCAGCACCTGGATAGTCACATCCTCAGGGATCATATTGCGCTCGATAAGCGCTCTCACAAAATTATACTCTGTATCAGAGGAAGCAGGGAAACCTACCTCGATCTCCTTAAATCCAACCTCTACCAACAGCTGAAAGAATTCCAGCTTATCCTCCAGGCTCATAGGCTCAACCAACGCCTGGTTGCCGTCTCTAAGGTCCACGCTGCACCAGATAGGCGCCTTATCAATGGTCTCTTTTGTCACCCAGTCATATGTAATTTCCGGCGGCATAAAATATGTCTTGCCGTATTTTTCACTCACACTTGTCTTTGTCATATTAACCTCTTTTTTATTCTCTTTTGCTATTTTTGCCCTAACAATACTTTTTTGTAAATGCAAGATTGACTTATGTTATCACATCCTATTTATATAAACAATGATAGAAATTAACTATTTCCTTGACTTATTTTAACAAAAACAAAAAGAGAAACCCGAAGATTCCTCTTTTTTAACTATTTTTCATCATATTTATTTTTGATTATTTTTATCTTAAATAATCTCTACCCGATGAAAATATTTAATCATAATATCCGCACAATTTTCAATACCAAGAGTCGTGGTGTCCAGGATCATATGGTAATTGCTCACATCGCCCCACACCTTCCCGGTGTGCTCCAGATAATAGTCCGCTCTGGCCCTGTCATTCTTTTCCAACAACACCTTTGCATCATCATAGGAAAGGGCCTCCTTTTCCATGATCCGGTGAATGCGGTCTTCCTTGGCAGCGCTGACATACACGTTGAACACATTGGTCTGATCCTTCAAAATTTCAGAGGCACAGCGGCCCAGGATGATGCAGGGCTTCTGCGCCAGCTCCTTGATCAGGCTGACCTCAGAATCATAGGCTGCATCCTGTCTCTCATGCTCAATATATGCTTTATCATAAACCGGAACGCCCAGCTTCTCAGACAATTCCCCGGCGATCAGGCTGGCGCCTGTTCCAAATCTTCTGCTTATCGTAATTACCAGATTCATACGCTCGTCATCTCTCCTCTGTCTTCTTCTGTTCAAAATCCATTCTCAGCTTTAGGCCTTATTCCCGATTTCAAGCTTCATTCCCCATTCAGACTTCCTTATACCACAACACTATTTTAAC
>JAZSFW010000227.1:0-4769 GCA_045532445.1 Acetatifactor sp.
CAGTTCCAGGCATACCTAACCGATATGCGTTCTTATCGTGACCTGCCCCTTCGTTATGCTGAAACCTCAACCTTGTTCCGTAACGAGGCATCCGGTGTAATGCACGGCTTAATCCGTGTGCGTCAGTTTACCATCTCAGAAGGTCACTTGGCTTGCACGCCGGACCAGCTTGAGGGTGAATTTGCACAGTGTGTTGAGCTTGCAAAATTTATGCTCACAACCCTTGGCTTGGGTGATGATGTTTCCTACAGATTCTCCAAGTGGGATCCCAACAATAAAGAAAAATATATCGGTGATGAGTCTGTGTGGGAGGAGACCCAGGGACATATCCGCCGCGTTCTGACGGAGCTTGAGATTCCTTTCTTCGAGGAAGAAGGAGAGGCAGCATTCTACGGCCCGAAAGTAGATATTCAGGCAAAGAACGTATATGGCAAAGAAGATACGATGATCACGATTCAGTGGGACGCTGTGCTGGCTGAGCAGTTTGATATGTACTATATCGACCAGAACGGTGATAAGGTGCGTCCTTACATTATTCACAGAACTTCCATGGGATGTTATGAGAGAACCCTGGCATGGCTGATCGAAAAGTATGAGGGTAAATTCCCTACCTGGCTGTGCCCTGAACAGGTTCGTGTACTTCCGATTTCTGAGAAATACGCTGACTATGCTGCCAAGGTGGAAGAGGAACTTAAGAGAAACGGTATTCTGGTGACCACCGACCATCGTTCCGAAAAGATTGGATTTAAGATCAGAGAAGCCAGACTGGCCAAGGTGCCTTATATGCTGGTAGTGGGTCAAAAGGAAGAAGAGGATGGTGTTGTTTCTGTCAGAAGCCGCTTTGCAGGAGATGAAGGCGCAAAGACATTGGATGTTTTTGTGGATCAGATCTGTAAGGAGATCCGTACCAAAGAGATCCGTAAAGTAACAGTAGAGGCTTAAATGTCACATAAATAAAGAAAGCCGCTGGCTGCATAGTGCAGACAGTGGCTTTTTTGAATGTCATAGAATGTGTTTTGTTTAGGCTTGCTTGGGTTCGCAGGTCACGTCGCATTTCAACTTTTTGAAGACTTTACGATCCACGGAAGAAAGCTTCACGCTGGAATGCACCTGGCAGCCTTGCAGCTTGGGCAATTGTGCAAGTGCCAAAGCCGCAACCTCGTTGTCTGCGGCGGTGGCAGACAGTGCGATCAATACCTCATCTGTATGAAGTCTGGGATTCTTACCGCCCAGATACCGGGTTTTCAATATTTGTATGGGTTCAATGGCAGAGGGGGCGATAATGTGTTTCTCATGATCGATCCCGGCCAGTTCCTTCAGTGCATTCAAAAGTACGGCGGCGCTGGGACCTAACAGGTCGCCGGTCTTACCGGTGATGATCCGACCATCCGGAAGCTCTAAGGCTACAGCAGGTGCGCCGGTCTCTTCTACCCGTGCAAGAGCGGCAGGCACGGTACTGCGGTCATTTACGGTAAGCTGTTCCTGCCTCATCAACAGCTCAATCTTGAAGGCCTCTTCTTCTGTGCGGGTACTGTCGGCTACGCCTGCAAGGACCTGATAGTATCTGCGGATAATCTCCTGTCTGGAGGCCTGGCGGCAGGCTTCATCGTCAATAATGCAGTTGCCTGCCATATTGACTGCCATATCAGTGGGAGATTTGTAAGGACTCCTTCCGTAAATTTTTTCAAACATCGCATTCAGCACCGGGAAAATTTCCACATCTCGATTATAATTGACGGTAGTCTTTCCATAAGCTTCCAGATGGAAGGGGTCTATCATATTAATGTCGTTCAGATCAGCAGTGGCTGCTTCGTATGCCAGATTTACCGGATGCTTTAAGGGCAGGTTCCAAATCGGGAAAGTCTCAAATTTGGCATATCCTGCGCGAATGCCTTTTTTGTGTTCATGGTAAAGCTGAGAAAGGCAGACGCTCATTTTGCCGCTGCCGGGACCGGGAGCGGTGACGACTACCAAAGGTCTGCTTGTCTCAATATAATCATTCTTGCCGTAACCGTCTTCGCTTACGATCAAAGGAATATTGGTGGGATATCCGGGGATCAAATAATGCTGGTATACTTTAATGCCCAGGTTCTCCAGGCGTTTTTTGTATAAAGCGGCATTGTGCTGACCGGTATATTTGGTCAAAACTACGCTGCCCACGTACAGACCGCGGGAGCGAAATTCGTCGATCAGGCGGATCACATCATTGTCGTAGGTGATGCCAAGGTCGGCACGGACTTTATTCTTCTCAATGTCTGCAGCGCTGACGACCATGACAATTTCAGCCTGGGGAGCAAGCTGCATCAGCATCTGAAGCTTACTGTCTGTGGCAAAGCCGGGCAGTACTCGGGAGGCATGGAAGTCATCGAAAAGCTTACCGCCAAATTCCAGATAGAGCTTGTTGTCAAATTGAGCAATGCGCTCCATAATGTGCTCAGACTGCATTTTCAGGTATTTCTCGTTGTCAAATCCTATTTTCATAATGTTTCCTCTTATATTGTGTCTTATAGGCAAGTCATAGGCAGAACCCTGAAAGCTATTTTCTGCCCTTTGCACGTATTATATCACATTTCAAGCAAAATAGGAAAGAGATTCAAAAAATATTTTTGAAAGCGTGGTGCTAAAGCGTGCAGTTTATCAAACTGTGACACATAATTTTGGAACAATGGGTCATAATACTTGTGCAGGTGTTGTGAAAACCTGCAGAATAGTGAAAAGCCTTGGGCAGAATGGAGGAAAATATGGCAGAATTAAAATGTGCAGCAGTAAATTGTACCTATAACAAAGAAAAGCTTTGCAGCAAAGGTGATATTATGGTGGGCGGCACCCATGCTTGCAATGTAGAGGATACTTGTTGTGAAAGCTTTGCCCAGAGAAGAGAAGGGCAGGATGCTTATACCAGTTCTCTGGATCATCCCAGCAAGACCATAAGTATTGATTGCGAAGCAGTGAAATGTGTGTATAATAGTAATTATAAATGTGTGGCAGATCATGTGGACATTCAGGGCAGCAGCGCTGCACAGAGCCGTGAAACAGCGTGTGCAACATTTAAAGAGAAATAATTAAAAATGTAATTGACAAATATCCCGCAGTATGTTATAGTAATTAAGCGTGTAAAGGACACGTGACAACCAAGCAGAGTATCCACTCTCACCTTACGGCAATCGGGCTTGTAAGCGTTCATGATGTTACTACAGTTAGACAGACACGGTCATATTCTGTATGTGCGACGGGAACAGGTGGATAGTTATGCTATCCACTTTTTTTATTTTCTTATGGAGGTGCAAGACCATTAGCGAATTAATGATTAACGAACAGATCAGGGATAAAGAGGTTCGCCTGATTGGGGAAGAGGGTCAACAGCTGGGGATTATGTCCGCAAGAGATGCGCAGAAGCTGGCAGATGAGGCCGGTTTGGATTTGGTGAAGATCGCGCCCAACGCTACGCCGCCTGTGTGCAAGATCGTGGACTATGGTAAGTTCAAGTATGAGCAGACCAGAAAAGAAAAAGAAGCTAAGAAGAAGCAGAAGGTTATTGAGATCAAGGAGATCCGTCTGTCTCCCAATATCGATACGAATGATCTGAATACCAAGATCAGTGCTGCAAGAAAGTTCATAACCAAGGGTGACAGAGTAAAGGTTACCTTACGTTTCCGCGGACGCGAAATGGCACATATGAATAACAGCAAGCACATTCTGGATGATTTCGCGCAGGCACTTGCCGATGTGGCAGCCATTGAGAAAGCACCCAAGGTGGAAGGCAGAAGTATGACAATGTTTTTAACTGAGAAACGTTAACCCGTACAGTTAAAATAGATTAAGGATAAGTTTAGGAGGAATATGTCATGCCCAAAATGAAGACAAGCAGAGCAGCTGCAAAACGCTTTAAAGTAACCGGAACTGGTAAATTAAAGAGAAGCAAAGCTTATAAGAGCCATATCTTAACCAAGAAATCTACTAAGAGAAAACGTAATCTTAGAAAAGCTGCAATCACAGATGCAACCAATGTAAAGAATATGAAGAAGATTTTACCGTATTTATAATTCGGGTAAGGAGGAGATAAGACATGGCAAGAATTAAAGGCGGTTTAAACGCTAAGAAAAAACACAATAGAGTATTAAAACTGGCTAAAGGTTACAGAGGAGCCAGAAGCAATCAGTACAGAGTAGCTAAGCAGTCTGTTATGAGAGCATTGACAAGCTCTTATGCAGGCAGAAAAGAGAGAAAGCGTCAGTTCAGACAGCTGTGGATCGCTCGTATCAACGCAGCAGCAAGACTGAATGGCCTTTCCTACAGCAAGTTCATGTATGGTTTGAAGCTTGCAGGTGTAGAGATGAACAGAAAGATGCTGGCTGAGATGGCTGTGAATGATGCAGAAGGATTTGCAACATTGGCAGAGCTGGCTAAGTCCAAACTGGCTTAATAAAAAATGAGAGACCTCGGAAACATTGATGTTTCCGGGGTTTTTTTGAAAATTCTTGAAAAACTCAATGTTCTTTTGCGTTCCTGTGAAATCATTAGAAAAGATCCGACATGTTTTTGGGGAAAGTGAGGTGAAAAAACTGAAACTTGATAAGGCATAGGCAAAACCAAAGAATGCAGTAAATAAGCACTTTAGAGCATAAAAAAAGCAGATAACGGGAGTCGAACCCGCCTTTCCAGCTTGGGAAGCTAGCGTTCTACCGATGAACCATATCTGCACGTTGCCTTAGATGATATTACTTCTGAGAACAAAACCTATTATAGCACGTGTTTGAACACCTGTAAAG
>JAZSFW010000166.1:0-2012 GCA_045532445.1 Acetatifactor sp.
CTGTGCCCAGACCGTTGTCACCAGACTTTCCTTCTATCCCGGCAGAATCAATGTGATTTTGGTGGGCGAGGAGCTGGGCTACTAAGCATTATTTCTTTTTATTAATTTCTTTTCGAATCAATGCAAAGCAATTCCCCGTGGTTTTCGCCGCGGGGAATTATTTCGTAGTGGATTGTTTTTGCAGATTATTTTATTAAAAATTATTCTACAGTAAATTCTGCTGCCAGCTGATAGGTGGTGTAATCACCGGTCCCTCTGAAATCCATGACACTTTTTACAATGCGGTAATGGCCCGGAGGCAGTTCCCCGTGGAAAAATGTCCATCTCACTCCCCAACTTCCGGTACCGTTTTGAGGGACCGGATAAGCGATGGCATTGAACGCTGCGTTATCGATGATATACCCTACATTATACCAGGCACCATCCACATAAGCCTGCAGACTGTAATCATCACCGTATTGAATCTCCAGGTTGGTATCATTGGAAAACACCAGGTTGGCTCCTCGGGATGTAGCGTAAGTCACCTCCATGGTGACGCCTTCAATGTTGTCGGGGATCTGGAAATCAGAAGGTTTTTGTTCTATGATGGTTGCCTGTGTGTGCGCCGATGCAGGTGCATTATCCGCTGCAGCATTCAGCGCATCCTCCTGCATATCAGCAAACAACTTCTCGGCGGACATTTTGGCCCAGGCTGCATCTACTGCCAGAAACAGCTCCATGGCCGTTCCCATGCTATAATCATGGTACTTTACACCGTCAATCTGAATTTCCTGCTCTCCGGGTACTATACTGTGAAGTTCTGCGCCCTCTTCGTCCTCCAGACGCAGCCAGTAAACATATCCCACAGTCTGGGTTTGATTTTCTGATTTTTCCACATTCAGCTTTTCCCACTTTGCAATGATTTCCCAAAAGTATTCCGAATTGCTTTCTTTGGTGAGAAACATATCCTGACCGGTGGTTCCGTCGGTGATGCGTACTGTGCCGATGTTGGTCTGGGGACGTAAATCATCCTTGGTCATTGCTTCATCAATAGAATTTTTCTCATCCCCGACAGTCTCACTTTCACCGCCAACGGTTTGCCCGATATTTCCTTTTTGTCGGACACCACATGCCACAAAAGCCGGTATCATGAGTAAGATGCCCAGGCACACTGCCATAAATCTCAATGCCATTTTTCTTTTTTTAATCGCCATATCCCTTCGCCTCCTTGCAATTTATGCAGGTTACATTAATCTTCTGCAATATATAACGAAGTCTGATGGTTTAGGTTTCAAAAAAAGGACACATTCCTCTTGGCAGTCATTCCTCTTGGTTTTTCCTCTTGTCAAAAAAATGGAATTCACAAACTATGCCCGCCACAGTTTCAAATTGTGACGGGCATTTTGCATCAGAATACTTTTTAACTAAAAGAATTTTTTCAGTTTTCCTGCGATATCCGCTACAGAATCCACTGCAATCTTCGCTTTTACGCCATCGATTACTTTTTCAACGATGTCATCGGGAAGATCTACGCCCAGCAGCTTCTCGATTGCCTTAACGGGATCCTTCTCAAAATCCTTTTTGATCTCAGGGTTCTTTTTAATTTTTTCTACGATCTCTTCAATTTTTTCTTTGATATCCATTTGGTCCTCCTCTGTATTCCTGCCGCATTTGAGATGACAGTTTTTTATACTGATTGTAATTATACAACCAAACTTTTTTCCTTGCAATTATTACCTTCCACTTGCCCTGTGTAAATTCTGTGAACAAGTTGACCGCTTTAATCTGGTATTATCAAAAAATATTGTTTTGGTACTTTTGTGCAGTCCAATTTTGATATATGATATATGAAAACATAAAGGCGCAGCATGCAGCGCCCGAAAGACTTTTGACATCTTAATCATACTTATCGTAAAAGAAGAAAGGCGAATTTACTACCATGAAAACTTCGAACAAGAGCACTTCCCAAACCAGCACTCAAAAGCGGAAAAAAAGTTACACGCTGTTGATCATCGGCGCCGTATTGCTTTTGG
>JAZSFW010000170.1:0-8599 GCA_045532445.1 Acetatifactor sp.
TTCCAATATACAAAGGGCCGCCTGCCTTAAAATCAGGCAGGAGGCTCTATGTGTAAAATTGCAGACTTTAAACGTATTAAATTCCTTCATGGAAAGTACGGTTGATCACATCAGTTTGCTGTTCCGGGGTGAGCTTGATAAAGTTAACGGCGTATCCACTTACTCGGATTGTCAGCTGTGGATAGTTCTCGGGATGTTTTTGGGCGTCCAGAAGGGTGTCTCTGTTTAGTACGTTGACATTTAAGTGATGCCCCCCTTTTGTAGCATAGCCATCTAATAAATTAACTAAATTATCTACCTGTGCACTGTTTACTGTCATAGCTGTTCTCCTTTCATAATAGAAATAGTAATTAATACTAATATTGTAATTTTATTTTACTACTTTTATTCAGATTTGTAAAGGTCTAAGAGATATCTTTGTGTATTTTTTAAAATACATTTTTGCTGTAAGGACAGCCTTAATTTTAGTCATATCCTGAGCGGTTAGTCATATATTGAGATAAGGAGGTGGACAAAGTTGTCTGGAAACCTGTTACAATTATTTCCCAAAGAGTGCAGAAAGTTTTGGAAAACCGTTTCATGTGATGAAGCATTGCTTCAGGAAATTCGTTTAAGGGCAGGAAAGCCCATAATTGTGCATGGACAACATGGGGAATGGATGTTGGACTGTGAAGGAAATTATACCAGAGAAATGTACAAGGCAACCTGTGCGGAGGAAAAACAAATAGCCGACATTCTACAGCATATTTGTCATTATTCACTCTATGCATATGAGGACGAGCTGCGTCAGGGTTTCGTGACGGTAGCCGGCGGTCACCGCGTGGGAATTGCCGGACAAGTGGTTCTTGAAGGGGATCATGTGCGTACCATAAAGCATATTACCTGTTTGAATATTCGTATTTCTCATCAGGTGAAAGGAGCGGCAGATGCTGTGATTCCTAGGATTTACCGTGGTGGCCGGCCAATAAATACGCTGATCATTTCGCCTCCAGGCTGCGGTAAGACCACCCTGCTTCGTGATCTTGTCAGACAAGTCTCAGACGGTAACCTTTATGGAAAGGGTTGTAATGTGGGGGTAGTGGATGAAAGGTCGGAGATTGCAGGTTGTTTTCAGGGAATCCCTCAAAATGACGTAGGAATACGCACAGATATTCTGGATGGATGCCCCAAAGCATTAGGGATGATGGTGTTATTAAGAGCGATGGCTCCGGAGGTGATCGCAGTAGATGAAATTGGCAGTGACAAGGATACCCAGGCATTACATATGGCTTCGCGCTGTGGCTGTAAGATTCTGGCAACCATTCATGGAGCTGGGATAGAGGATGTGCTTCTTAGGGAAGGGATGAGACAGCTGCTGGAAGAAAAATTGTTCGAATGTATCCTGATTTTACAAAAAAAGCAAGATAAATTTTTAGTTAAAATGATGGATGGAGGTGAGATTTGTGATTAGACTGGCCGGATGTTTTTTGACAATATGTGGATGCGTGGGTCTGGGATATTGGTATCGTCAGCAGTTTTTTTGCAGGTTGTATCATCTTAGGCTGTTGATCAGCATTTTGAATATGATAATGAGTGAGGTGCGCTATAGTAAGGCGTCGTTGCCGGAGTGCTGCAGGCAAATAAGTAAGAGGCTGGAGGAACCCTATCAGAGGAGCTTTTTGAGAATATGGGAGGAGACGCAAGAGAACTGCGGTGAATCCTATCACGATATTTTTCAAAGGAATATGCAGGAATGTTTGGGACAGGTTCCGCTGGGAAAAGAAGAAAAAAGGCTTTTTTTGGAAGTGTTTGGGGGATTTGGATTTGAGGAGTCCAGAATGCAGCTTAACAGCTTAGAGCATTGTAAAGAGCAGCTTAATGGGCAGCTTGAGGGGCTTAGAAAAGAAGTGGGTGAAAAGGGGAGGATGGCTATGGGGATGGGTACCTTGGGCGGCCTTTTGCTGATCATCATTTTACTTTAGAAAATAGTCTGATTAAGACAAAAGGCGGGGAGAGACATGGGAATAGGTCTGATTTTTAAAATTGCTGCAGTGGGCATTCTTGTGACAATATTGTGTCAGGTGCTTAAGCATAGCGGTCGGGAGGAGCATGCATTTCTGATCAGTCTGGCTGGGTT
Organism: Acetatifactor sp.; assembly: GCA_045532445.1. Classification (GTDB taxonomy): domain Bacteria; phylum Bacillota; class Clostridia; order Lachnospirales; family Lachnospiraceae; genus Acetatifactor. Next base: position 2,117 of record JAZSFW010000170.1, read on the forward strand.
GATCTTAGTGCTGACATGGATCGTGCCGTACATCTATGATTTGTTTACGTCCATTCAGTCACTGTTTGCACTTTAATAGAGAAGATTGCGGAGGTTGTTATGGCAGAGATTATAAAAGTAGGATTGCTGGGGGTGGTGGGAGTACTGATCGCAGTACAATTTAAAGCCCAGAAGCCGGAGTACGGCATCTATATCGGGCTTGCCATCGGTATTATCATTTTTTGCAGCGTGGTAAGGGAGCTTAGCACCATGATAGGTCAGTTTGATCTGATCAAAAAATATCTGAGTGGCGGGGAAAGTTATTTGGCTGTTCTTATGAAGGTGATCGGTATTACGTATATCTGCGAATTCAGTTCCAGTATCTGCAAGGATGCAGGGTATTCAACGGTGGCACAGCAGATTGAGATATTGGGCAAACTGTCTGTGATGTTTGCAGGAATCCCCATTCTTTTTGCGGTGATCGAACAGATGCAGACCTTTGTCAGGTAGATTATTAATAGATACTATGTAAGAAAGAATGGACGTAAAACTTATGGATATTTCCTTCGATATACAAAATATCTGGCAGGAATATAATTTGGACAGGCTGGAGGAAGGGATGGAAAAACTCTTTCCGGCGTTTTCTATATCTGTTAAGGGGTTGTTTGAGCAGGTTCTGACAGGAGATCTGGTGGGTGCTATGACAGGGCTCTTCCAGTCTGTGATAGAGGGTTTTGGTGCACAGCTGACAGGCTATAAAGATATATTGGTGTGGCTGTTGATCTTGGGCATCGCATCCGCCGTGATGGGGTATTTCGCGGATGTTTTTGATAAACATCAGATATCTGATCTAAGCTTTTATGTGATGTATCTTTTGATGACGGCTGTTTTATTAAAATGCTTTGCGCAGGCTGCTGATACAGCAGTCCAGGCAATGGAAAATGTGGTACTGTTCATGAAGCTATTGGTGCCTACCTACCTGCTTGCGGTGGGTGCAGCAACGGGAACCGCTACAGTCAGTGTATCTTATCAGATATTGCTATTGTTAATTTATGGCGTGGAAAATATATTGGTGGCGGGAGTGATCCCATTGGTATACAGTTATTGCATGCTGTCGATCGTCAATGGGATCTGGATCGAGCAGAAGCTGACAATGTTGATCGATCTTTTGGCCAAGACTATAAGGGTAGTGCTAAAGGCAGCTGTGGGGGTGGTGACCGGTGTCAGTGCATTTCAGGCTGTGATCACTCCGGTCATCGATTCCGTCAAAGCTTCTGCGCTGCAGAAGACTATTTCTGCGATACCGGGTGTAGGGAACGCTGCAGATGGGGTGGTAGAGCTTGTGATGGGAACAGCAGTGGTCATCAAAAATAGTCTGGGAGTAGTCCTGTTGATTTTGCTATTGGCATTGTGCGCTGCTCCTATGATAAAGATGTTTTTGATCGCCGGTTTGCTGAAGGTTGCCGCAGCATTAATGGGGATTGTCAGTGACAAGCGGCTCAGTACCTGTACGGATAAAGTGGGGGAAGGAAGTATGCTTCTTTTGCGGACAGCCGGTACAACAGTATTACTGTTTTTGATCACCATATCAATTGTAGCAACAGCTACCAACAGGGGGTTTTAGAGATGACAAGCTTTATGGAAGCCATTGTAAGAATGGGGATTTTTATGATATGTGCCCAGGTACTGATTCACTTTAGACCCAATGGATCTTACGAAAAATATATGAAGCTTTTGGTAAGTGTTATGGTGCTTGCGCAGATTTTTTTTCCTGTCATGAATCTATTTCTGGGAGAGGGGCAGGAGATGGAAGACAGGGTAGCCTTGTTTTCCCAAAAAGCAGAAGAAGCCAGGCAGGAAGCCTTGCAAAATGCAGGAAAATCTGAAGAGGTGCTGAATCAAATGACCTTGGAGGAACTTAGAAATCAGCTGGAAAGTAAAGAGCAGGAAATAACCATTGACAAGGTAGAGGTGAAAATTGGTGAAAAATAAGATGAAAAAGTGGTTTCAAAGGGATAATCTGATCATTGTCATATTGGCTGGTATCCTGCTACTGGTGATCGCTCTGCCTACCGGCAATAACAGAAAGAATACAGAAAAGGATGCCGGAGATGCTTCACAGAAGCAGATGATTCATTTTATGGGGGACAGTACAGAGAGCCTAACAAGCTTTGAAGATTTGCAGGTCGGGGAGGATTTCATGGCAAAATATGAAAAATCCATGGAAGAGCGCCTGAAGACGATTCTGGAAGGGATGGCAGGTGCCGGAAAGGTGGAGGTGATGATCACCTTTGCTTCATCAAAGGAGTTGGTGGTGGAGAAGGATCGACCCATGACAAGATCCAATATCACAGAAAATGACGGGGAAGGCGGCGCACGAACAACTTATCAGATGGACAGCGGTGAGGCTACAGTCTACAGCGGTGAGAGCTCTGACAGGGAACCTTATGTGATAAAAACACTGACACCCAAGGTTGAGGGAGTGCTGGTGGCAGCACAGGGGGCAGGAAGCGGTGATGTGACAAAAAATATCACGGAAGCAATTCAGGCTTTATTTGGTCTGGAGGCACATAAGATTAAAGTGATCCGGATGAAATCCTCTTAGGTGGGAATATATCAATCACAGGAGACATACAATGAAGTAGTAACATCAGAAAATGATAAGGGAGAATGTGGTGAAGAGCTTATTTAAAAAAAATCAACTTATGATTACCGCACTGGCTATTATGATAGCAATAGCAGGGTATCTTCAGTTTGCGGGGACCAATCTGGAAGAAGAATATCTGACGGTAGAGGATGGTCAGCTTAGTCCTGTAGATTCCGGAGGTGTTATCACGGAGAATCTGACAGCAGGCAATGTAGAGGATTCTTATGATCTGGATGGAATGTTGGAATTGTCGGAGGAGGATCTTCTGAATGCTTCTCTTACGGAGATTCCAAGTCTGGATTCTGACGTAGATGTGATCGTTGATGATTATCTGGATCAGAGTATGGCAAAAGCAGAGCCGGAGGCAGATGAGATTCCGGGTGAGGCGGTATTTACTTCGGCTTCAGGGGTAACAATATTGTCAGAGGCAAAGCTTTTAAAGGAACAGACAAGAGCCAAGAATAAAGAGACGCTTTTGGAGATCATAAACAGTTCCGGATTGACCGAGGAGCAGAAGCAGGATGCAGTCAACAACATGGTTGAGATGACACAGATTGCGGAAAAAGAAGCTGCTGCAGAAATTTTGCTGGAAGCCAAAGGATTTGAGGACGTGGTGGTCAGCATCAATGGAGATATGGTGGATGTGGTGGTGAATGAGGCGCAGCTTGATGATGTGATGCGCGCGCAGATTGAAGATATTGTAAAACGTAAGACAGAAATTGACCCTCAGAATATTATTATCAGCACCGTGGCAAAGTAGCATTGAAAAAGTCATTTTTATCTGTCTTTGTTCCTGTGGCGGTACTCTCTTGAAGAAGATATTTGATTGAAAAATTATGCAGACATGGTTTTTTAGTCAAATATCTTCTCTGGCTGAAGGTTGTATAAAAGGCAAAAATGTGTTATACTGTTGACAGTTATCGTGCGAAAGGAATGTGACAGCATGAAAAGAGTTTTTCTGATCGTTTTGGATAGTTTTGGGATTGGCGGCATGGAAGATGCACCTCTTTATGGTGATGTGGATGTAAATACGCTGCGAAGCGTTTCTTTCAGCCCTTATTTCAAGTTGGATCATATGGCAGAGCTGGGGCTATTTCATATCGATGGCGTAACCGTTGGAAAGAAGACATTGCATCCCAGAGCAGCATATGCCCGTATGACAGAGCGTTCCAAGGGGAAGGATACGACTATTGGTCACTGGGAGATTGCCGGCATATATTCACCCAAGCCGCTTCCTACCTATCCGGATGGTTTCCCGGAGGAAGTGATAAAAGAGTTTGAGAAAAGGACCGGCCGGGGTGTTTTGTGTAACAAGCCTTATTCCGGTACTGAGGTAATCCGGGATTATGGAAAGCAGCATGTGGCAACAGGAGATTTGATCGTCTATACTTCAGCAGACAGCGTGTTCCAGATTGCTGCCCATGAGGAGGTTGTTCCGGTTGAAAAGTTGTATGAGTACTGTGAGATCGCAAGAAAGATGCTTCAGGGAAAGCATGGTGTAGGAAGGGTGATCGCACGTCCTTTTATTGGAGAGGAAGGCAATTACACCAGAACGGTCAGGCGCCATGATTACTCTTTAGAGCCTCCGGCAGTGCCGATGCTTGACCAGCTTAAGAGTGCCGGCAAGGACGTGATCGCGGTTGGGAAGATCAAAGATATTTTTGTAGGCAAAGGAATCACAGAATCCATCTATACTTCCGGTAATGCGGATGGTATAGAGAAGACCCTTCAGTATCTGGATCGGGATTTTGAAGGCTTGTGTTTTGTCAATCTGGTGGACTACGACTCCCTTTACGGTCATCGCAATGATATTGATGGTTATGCTAAGGCATTAACTTACTTTGATGAGACATTACCGCTTATTCTTAAAAAGCTGCGATCGGACGATATTTTGATGATCACTGCGGATCATGGCTGCGATCCCGGATATACAAAAACTACGGATCACACCAGAGAATACACACCATTTTTAATGTATGGTGAGAAAATTACGCCAAAGAATCTGGGAACACGAAAAACATTTGCAGACATAGGTGCAACTGTGTTACAATATTTTTCGATTGTGCCGCAGTTTGAGGCAGAGGGCATGCTGCCCTGAGTAAACGAAAATCGGAGGAAAGAACAGTGTCTGATTACACACAAGAGATTAAGAGACGCAGAACATTTGCGATTATATCCCACCCGGATGCGGGTAAAACAACTTTGACAGAAAAATTTCTGCTGTATGGAGGTGCCATCAATCTGGCTGGAAGCGTAAAGGGTAAGGCTACTGCGCGTCATGCGGTTTCTGACTGGATGGAGATTGAAAAGGAGAGAGGTATTTCTGTTACCTCTTCCGTACTGCAATTTGAATATGACGGTTATTGCATCAATATTCTGGATACTCCCGGACATCAGGATTTCTCGGAGGATACGTATCGAACCCTGATGGCAGCAGATTCCGCAGTTATGGTGATCGATGCTTCTAAGGGTGTAGAGGCTCAGACAAGAAAACTGTTCAAGGTCTGTGTAATGCGCAAGATTCCTATTTTCACATTCATCAATAAATTGGACCGTGATGCCAATGATACCTTTGATCTTTTGGACGAAATTGAGAAGGAGCTCGGCATTGCCACCTGTCCTGTGAACTGGCCCATTGGTTCCGGCAAGGGATTTAAGGGAGTCTATGACAGAAATAAAAAGTGTGTGGTTACGTTTTCTGACACAGAGAAAGGTACCAAGGAAGGCCACAGTGAGGAAATCCCTGTGGAGGATGAGGCACATTTGAGAGAAATTCTGGGTGAGGAAGCGGCGGACAAGCTGTTGGAAGAAGTGGAGCTTTTGGATGGTGCCAGCGCAGAGTTTGATCTGGAAGAGGTGCGAAAGGGTGACCTGACGCCGGTGTTTTTTGGATCTGCTCTGACCAATTTTGGCGTGGAGATTTTCTTGAAGCACTTCCTGGAGATGGCTACCACACCCCTTGCCAGAAGGGCTGATATTGGTCTGGTGAACCCTGTGGAGAAGGATTTTAGTGCCTTCGTTTTCAAAATCCAGGCAAATATGAACAAGGCACACCGGGATCGAATTGCTTTTATGAGAATTGTTTCCGGTAAATTTGATGCCAACATGGAAGTAAGACATGTACAGGGGGGCAAGGTGATGAGGCTTTCCCAGCCCCAGCAGATCATGGCTGATGAGAGAAAGATTTTAAGTGAGGCTTATGCGGGAGATATCATTGGTGTATTTGATCCTGGTATTTTCTCTATTGGTGATACAATCTGTATGCCCAAAGAGAAGTTTTGTTATGAAGGTATTCCTACTTTTGCACCGGAGCATTTTGCCAGAGTGCGGCAGGTGGATACCATGAAAAGAAAGCAGTTTGTAAAAGGAATCGAACAGATTGCCCAGGAAGGTGCCATCCAGATATTCCAGGAGTTTAATACCGGTCTGGAGGAGATTATTGTGGGTGTTGTTGGTGTGCTGCAGTTTGATGTGCTGAAATATCGCCTGGAGAATGAGTATAATGTGGAGATCCGTCTGGAAAACCTGCCTTATGAACATATTAGATGGATCGAGAATAAAGAGGAGGTCAACATTGAGAAACTGGTGGGAACCTCCGATATGAAGAAAGTCAAGGATATGAAGGGAAATCCGCTTCTTTTGTTTGTCAATTCCTGGAGCGTGGGAATGACCCTGGACCGCAATAAGGGATTGGTGCTTTCGGAATTCAGCAGGAATTAGGCGAGGGGGACGCCGCAGAGTGCTGCAGGCACCTGCGGCTGATTTTCGGCAATTTTTGAATTCAGAAAGGCAATGTGGGTTAAAAGAGAAGTTGAGAGAGGATGGAGTGGGTGAAAAGGGGTTATATAGTTTTTGGG
>JAZSFW010000090.1:0-6272 GCA_045532445.1 Acetatifactor sp.
ATAGGAAAGAGTCACGCCAGCGCGATTTTTAAAAATCCGGATTGTGAATTGATCGCAGTCTGTGATGTGGATGCGGCCAAGGCGGAGGAAGTGGCAAAGCAATATGCGGCAGCTTGTTATACTGATTATAAGGTGCTGGCAGAGGAAGTGAAGATGGATGCGGTTATTCTGAACCTTCCGCATTTTTTGCATTGTGAAGTGGCAGTATATTTTCTGGATAGAGGAATCAATGTTTTGGTGGAGAAGCCAATGGCCAATACCACCGAGGAATGTGACCGGATGATTGAAGCTGCGAAAAAAGGCGGAGCGAAGCTGGCTGTGGGTCATGTGCAAAGATATTATTCGCCGGTGCGAGAGGCGAAAGAGATCATAGACAGCGGGAAATTTGGAAAGCTGTGTATGATCACTGAGATAAGAAATGTGGACTATGTTACCCCGAATCGTCCCAGGTGGTTTCTGAGCAAAGCCCTTGCGGGAGGTGGGATCTTAATGAATTATGGTGCCCACAGCCTGGACAGGATTATGTATGCTACGGGATGTCGGGTGGAGAAGGTGTATGGTATAACTTCCAATCCTGTAAGTGACCATGACGTTGATGTGGATGCCCAGCTGCTCTTGAAGCTTACAGGAGGTGTATCAGCTGTGGTTACTTACTGCGGCAATCGTGTGCCCGGTGAGTACGAAACCTCTTTTTATTTCACAGATGGTGCTTTGAAGATAAAAGGAGGCGAAGAACTGTGGGTTTCAGAAAACAAGCAGTTTGTAAAGCGCAGCCGTGTTTATTCCAGTCTGTTGGAGGAACAGCTTAAGGAGCTTGTAAAATTGCTCAAAGGTGAGGAAAATGAGCTTGTCACCCCGGAATATGGCAGGCATGTGATAGAAGTGCTGGAACAGGTAGTATAAATTATTTTTCAAGAAGGTCGGAGGAAAAGAGTATGTTGCTTTCATCAAAAAAGGTTGTAAATCTGCCAGTGTACATATTTGATACCAGAGAAGATATGGGAAAGGTTGCGGCTGCTGATGCAGCCAAGCGCATCAATGCTGTGATTGCAAAGAAGGGAGAAGCCAATGTGGTATTTGCAGCGGCACCCTCCCAGAATGATTTGTTGGAGAATCTTCTGAAGGAGGATATTGACTGGACGAAGGTGCGCGGTTTTCATCAGGATGAGTATGTGGGTATCGATGAGAAGGAACCTGCCGGATTTGGCAATTTCTTAAATCGTGCCATTTTCCACAAGGTTCCCTTCAAAGAACTGCATTATCTGTTGTGCGGCGCTGATGAAGCAGAGAAAAAGTGTGAAGAGTATACCGAACTTTTGAAAAAGTATCCCATAGATTTGATCTTTTTGGGGATTGGTGAGAACGGTCATTTGGCGTTCAATGATCCTGCTGTGGCAGATTTTGAGGATCCGCTTATGATCAAGGTGGTAAAGCTGGATGATGTGTGTCGTCAGCAGCAGGTAAATGATGGCTGCTTTGCCACTTTCGATGATGTGCCCGAGTATGCCATGAGTCTGACCATGTCATTTATTATGTCAGTGCCGGAAGCAATCTGTGTAGTACCCACTGACCGCAAGGCCAACGCTGTGTACAATGCATTGTGCGGTGAAGTGACTACTGACTGTCCTGCAAGTATTCTGAGGAAGCATCAAAATGCGGCACTGTATCTGGATAAGGACAGTGCGTCTAAATTGGTGCAGTAAGTTGTGTGTGCCGCCTGCCATATTGAGGAAAGTGGCAAGGAGGCAGAGAGGAGAGCATTATGTATTGGAATACTGCTGACGAAATCATGGAGAAGGATCCGGATCTTGCCATCATTCCTGTGGGATCCATAGAGCAGCACGGACCTCACCTGCCGGTGATGACGGACTGGGCCATTGCAACAGAATTGGGAAAACGTGTGGCACAGAAGACAGGGGCGTTCCTTTTGCCTGCATTGCCGGTTTCTACCTGTAGAGAACACATGGGTAAGAAAGGCGCTGTGTGGATGGAGCCTACTACTTTTTACCAAATGATGACAGACATCATATTGAGCTTGAAGACTCAGGGGTTTAAGAAAGTAGTTATATTGCAATGTCATGGCGGGATTTTTGTGATGACGCCCTTGGTTCGTGATCTGAATGCCAAGTATAATCCGGATCTGATGGTAGCTTTGATCGATTCCTGTGCGTTTTTTCAGACATTGTATCAGGAAGGGATATTAGAGACCAATACGGAGCTTCACGCCGGAGAATTGGAGACTTCTGAGATTTTGGCGGTTGCACCGGAGATGGTACATATGGACAGGGCAGTGGATTTTGTGCCCGATGTTCCCAGACCTTACTTGAGTTATGGCAGCATCTTTCGTGCATCTCCGACAGGTGTGTGGGGAGAACCCAGCAAAGCTTCAGCCGAGAAGGGAGAGAGACTTTTTTCCCGCAGTGCAGAGTTGGCAATAGAGGAAATGAATAAGGCATTTGCTTATATGGAAGGGAAAGAGAAGTTTCATTATAGCTATTTTTAGGAAGGAGACATTTATGAAAAAACTTCGTGTATTGATCATAGGAGCGGCTTTTTCGGCAGATCTTCACTCTGACGGATACAGCCGCATCATGGATAAGGTAGAGATTGTGGGTATCTGTGACAAGGATATGAGCCGTATTGAGGCGTTGGCTAAGAGATATGGGTTTACAGGTTATACTGCTTATGATGATTACAATACAGCCATTGCACAGTGTGAGTGCGATCTGGTGGATATCTGTATGCCCAATTTCCTGCATCATGATGTGGCCATCAAAGCTATGAATGCCGGTCATGATATCATCTGCGAGAAGCCGCTGGCTACCACAGTGGAGGATGCGCAGGATATGGTGGATACGGCCGAACGTTTGGGAAAGCATATTTATTATGCGGAGGACTGGTTGTTTGCACCTGCTTTTCGCAAGGCTTTATCAATCCTTAACAGCGGGCAGCTGGGAAAACCTCTGTATATCCGTGCGAGAGAGTGTCACAGTGGATCTCATTCACCCTTTGCACAGTCTATCAAATACTGTGGCGGCGGTTGTATGGTGCATCTGGGTGTGCACCCGGTGAGCTTTATGCTGGCGCTTAAGGATAACCGCTGGAGTGAGCTGACCGGGATGACTTCCGGAGGGCAGAATACCAATTTGGTCCATCAGAAGATGGAAGGTGAAGACTGGGCAGGTGCCTTTATCCGTTTTGAAGACGGCACCTTTGCTACTCTGGAGGCCAACTATGTGACAATAGGTGGCATGGAGGATGTGTTGGATATTTACTGTGAGCAGGGCTGCATCCATGTGGATTTGTCGTTTTCCGGTCCTGTAAAGGTATTCTCGATTCCCGGTCTGGATTATACCGTAGAGAAAGCAGAGGTTACCACCGGTTGGTCAACGCCTGCAGTAGATGAAAAATACAATCTTGGTTATTGCGGTGAGATCAATCACTTTGTAGACTGTGCCCTGTCAGACCGGGATGCTGACGTGGGACTGCGCGGCAAGGATGGATTGGAGACGTTAAAGGTGATCAACCTGATCTATCAGTCTGCTAAAGAAGGCGTACATATTAAGAAGGAAGCATGATTTTTTTGCCAGGAGGAAAAGTGATGAAACAGGAGAGAAAGGATATTCGGATTCCCGTTACCATTGGTGGTGTAACATTCAAGAACCCCTTTTATGTGGCTTCCGGTCCCACGACCAAGACAGTAAAGCAGCTGAAACGTATCGAGGAAACGGGCTGGGCTGCTGCCAGCATTAAGTTAAGCATTGATCCGGCACCTTACATTAACAGAAAGCCCAGATATGGTATCTTTGAAGATCGTAACGCCCTGGCTTTCACCACAGAGAAGAGATTAACCTTCGCAGAAGGATTGAAGCTCATAGAGGATGCCAAAAAGGTACTTACTGATCTGAAGCTGATGGCCAATATTACTTATGCCGGCGATGAGGGCCCGGCAGGCTGGGTGAATATGGCCAGGAAATTTGAAGAGGTAGGGGCTGACATTATTGAGTTAAATATGTGCTGTCCCAATATGTCTTATAATCTGGAGCTGACCAGTGGCGGGGCCCAGACTGCTTCCAAGCAGACCGGTGCCAGCATGGGACAGAATGCCAATGTGGCGGCGGAGATTGTAAAGGCTGTGAAAGAAGCCATCTCTATTCCGCTGTTTGTAAAGCTCACTCCCGAGGGAGGAAAGATCGCCCAGGTGGCAAAGTCATTGTATGAGGCAGGAGCAGATGCAGTGGGAGGTACCGGTAATCGAATGGGTCTTCCGCCCATTAATCTGGATCATCCGGAAAAGGCCTTCTATCATTTGCAGGATGAAATCAGTATGAGCTGTTACTGCAGCGGCTGGTTAAAGCCTTTGGCCCAGAGAGATACTTATGAGATCCGTAAGGTTTGTGGCAAGGAGCCTCCCATTATGGCAGCAGGCGGTATTACCAACTGGAAGGATGCCGTTGAGATGGTAATGTGCGGCGGTAATCTGATCGGGGTCTGTGCAGAGACGTTGATCTCCGGTTATGATATTGTGCGTCCTATGATCAAAGGCATGAGTGATTATATGGAAGAGCATGGATATGCTTCCCTGGATGATTTTAGAAGCATGCTGGTGGATGAATTAAAAACTGCCACAGATGTGACGCTTTATGCAGGGTACGCCCATATCAAGGAGCCCAACCTGTCTGCACCTTGTAAGAGCAGCTGCCCCCACCATGTGCCGGTACAGGCCTACGTGCAGAAGATTGCCAAGGGAGAGTACAGAGAGGCTTATGATCTGATCACAGGCAAAAATGCTCTGCAGAATCTGTGTGCACTTGTGTGTACGCATCCCTGCGAGGATGCCTGCATCCGGGGCGGCTTTGATTCTCCGGTGAAGATAAGAGAGCTGAAGCGTTTTGTGCTGGAGTACGGAAAAGCACAGGGCTGGAAACCTGCATGGGCAGAGGCCAAATCAAACGGAATCAAGGTAGCGGTGATCGGTGCCGGTGCCTGCGGTTTAAGCTGTGCAGCAGAGCTTATAAAGGGCGGTTATGAGGTGACTGTCTTCGAAAAAGAAAAAGAAGCCGGCGGTAAGCTTCGCTATGGCGCACCGGATTATGTTTATCAGAAGCAGGTTCTTTGTGAGGAAGTGGCAAATCTGGAAAGCTTTGGCGTGAAATTTGAATTTGGTAAGTGTATTGAAGATGTGAGTGTTTTGAAAGCGGCCGGCTTTGCCAAGGTATTTGCGGCGGTAGGTGCCTGTGAGAAGAAGGACAAAGGTTTGGGCGGAGAGGATGCTTTGGAATTCTTGTATCGTATAAATTGTGGTGGTGCAGAAGCTAAAGTGACCGTGAAAGAACGGGTGGCTGTGGTAGGAAGTGGTTTTGCTGCAGTAGACGCGGCCAGATGTGCAGTTCGTCTGGGAGCAAAGCAGGTGACCTTGTTAAGTCCTGTTCCGTTCAGCAAGCGAAGCGGTGAAAAGGAAGCGCTGGATCTGGCAAAAGAAGAAGGTGTGGTACTGTTAGAAAATGCCTCCCAGGTACAAATAGAGGAAAGTAACATTTGCTTTGTGAAAGAAGGAGCTGCCATGAGCCTTCGCTGTGATCAGGTGTTGGTAGAAAATGAGTATGTTGCCAAGGTGCCTAACGGAGACGGAGATTTCCTGATGATGAGCAGTGCCCGCATTACCAATGTGATTTCTGCCATTACGGCCGGTAAAAATGCAGCGTTAGCTATGGATCAAAATCTTCGGGGAGAAGAGGCGACTTTACAGCCTATTCCCGCCACCAAGACAGTAAATCCCGAAATTGTTCGTCGCCGCACAGGCTATTTAAAGAGGGATGTAAACCCGGTAAATCTTGCTGTAAAGGCAGAGGAGAGGGTGCAGAATTTTAATCCTTACAAGCGTGTAATGACGGAGCAAGAGGCACTGAAGGAGGCATCAAGATGCTTAAACTGTGGCTGCGGAGAAGGGTGTCAGTTGTGCAAGACCATTTGTACGGACTTTGCTCCGGAAGTGATTGACACGGATACCATGCATATCTGCAAAGAGGAATGTGTGGCGTGCGGTATGTGCTTTAATCGTTGTCCCAACGGCAATATTGAGATGATCAATTTGGGTGTTACTGTATAAAAAGAGCCTATATAGGAGGAATATATGAAATATTATCATGTGGATTATAACAAGTTGCGTTCCTTTTGTGTACGCGTTTTTCAGGGATATGGCTTTTCTGAGGAAGAAAGTAGTCAGATTACAGATGTGCTGCTGGCAGCAGATCTGTCCGGAATTGAATCCC
>JAZSFW010000071.1:0-3397 GCA_045532445.1 Acetatifactor sp.
TTGAAACAGTATCAGAAGCTTCTGGAGCTGGATGAGGTGAAGCTGGAGTTCACGGATGAGGCATTGGAAGCTATCGCAGATAAAGCCATGGAGAAAGATACCGGCGCCAGAGCTCTTCGATCCATCATTGAAGAGTTTATGCTGGATATCATGTACGAGATTCCCAAGGATGATAATATCGGTAAAGTGACCATCACCAGAGAGTATATTGAGGGAACCGGCGGACCGGTGATCGATATCAGGAGTAACCGGGTGGCAGGCAGGATCGAGGAACTGAAGGAATATCCTGCGCAGCAGTAACTATACGAATGAAAGGAGGATCAGGGGATCCTCCTTTTTGAATCGTCTGTTGAAGGTTAGTTGCGGAGGCAGCCAATGGGAACTACATAAATTCCATCAGGACGCCTATAGGCATAATCGCCTACGCCAACAAGAACCATAGCGAATGCGGGAGCTTTCATTTTGACAGGGTCGATTTTTTGTGTCAGCGCCTTTAGGGTTTTCGCACCCTCTTCGATAAGAGTATCTCCACCAAGTTTTATCTCAACCAACCCGTATGAGCCGTTACGCAGGTGGATGACGGCGTCGCATTCCAGCCCATCTTTGTCGCGATAATGGTACACTGTTCCATAATAAAATTCGGAAGAATGGCGAGAAATTTTTCGGAAGAATGGCGAACAGGGCATTATTCCTCCGACTCCTTGCCCAGCATCAGATAATTGGAGGGAGACACTCCAATGTATTTTTTAAAGGTTCTGGAAAAGTCATAAATGGTCTGATACCCAAGGGAGTGGGCAATGTTTGTGATGCTTCCATAATCACTTTGGAGCATTTCTGTGGCCTTTTTGATCCGAAGTGAATGTACATAAGTAATGGGTGACATTCCATAGATTTCTGTAAACAGCTTGCGGAAATAAACGGTACTTAAAGAGGTGAGTGCAGCAAGCTCATCATTTGTCAGATTTTTATTGTAGTTTAAGGCGATGTAATCTACGGCAGGCTGAATCTTGTTTTGCTTACTGACAGGCTGGTAAGCACGGGAGGAGGCCTGCAGAAGTTTTATGATAATATCATAGGTTCCCTTGATACATTCCATTTCATACAAGGGATTTCTGAGCGTTCTTTTATATTCCAACTCTTTCAAACGATTTAAAATTTTCTCACCGTTATTGACTGAAAAATGAAATATTTTATCATGGGTTTTATTGCAATCAAAGTCAATAATGGAGCAATGCCCGGACTTTGTACAAGTCCATTCATAAGAACAGCCTTTTGGAAGGATGACAATATTGCTTATGTTGGATAGGTATATCTCACCCTGGCAGTTATATTCTGTTTCTCCGCTGTATTTGATAACAATGGCAGAGTAGGGACGGAAAAGTTTTTTGCTTTTGGTTCCGGCTTCATTATATATGGTAGCCACGGAATGTATTTTGGTGATAATCAAATCAGTTAAAAAATCCTTTTCCATAACATGCTCCTGTAGATGTATTTGATAAGTGTCTGAACGGTTGAAAAGATTATAGCATTTATGCGAGCTAAAAACAATGATTATTACAAAAGTTGTTTGTATTCAAACATATTTTGTATCAAATATGATAAAAATATCAAATGTGCCATTTACATACAAAGAGGCATTTGGTATGGTAACCTAAAGTCACCTGATAGGAGGAAGCCTTATGCATAGATTATCTCAGTTGCCTTCACCGGTTCTAGCTGGAGTGGTGAAGGAAAAAACAGTACGTGCAGCAATTGCAGAAATCAAGAACTGTATGTATGATGGAGCCGGTATGATCGACTTACATATGTCGTGTCTGGAAAATACGGATACAGATACACTGCGGGAGATCATAAGTGCGTCAAAGCTGCCGGTGTTGGCTCTAAACTATAACACCGCTTATGATTGGGGCGATGCCGGTTTTTCAGAAGAAGAGAGAGTGGAATGCTTTCTGCGCTCCGTAGATGCAGGAGCCGCGGGAGTTGATATGCAGGGATATACCTTTCATCTTCCATCCAAAACCGGTTTTTGCGGAGAGGATAAGTATTCCTTTACAAAGGGGAATCCGAGAGAAATTGTAACGGATGAGGGGATCATCTCGAAGCAATGTGAATTTATTGAAAAGGTGCATGCAGGGGGCGCAGAAGTCTTGATGTCCTGCCATCCGGCAATCCCCATGAACTGTCAGCAGGTGGTGGAATTGGCCTTGTTTTTGGAGCAAAGAAAACCGGATATCATTAAGATTGTTACCATTGCGACAAATGAGGAGGAGCTGCTGGAAAGCTTTAAGACCATGACGGTATTGAAGAAGGAGTTAAAGATTCCTGTAAGCTATCATGCCAGCGGGGTAGCAGGAAGCCTTTCCAGAATCGTGAACCCTGTTCTCGGTGGTCATATCATATTCTGTGTTGACAGATATACCGAAGCCAGCACTCTGGAGCAGCTTGATCTAAGAACTGTAAAGGCAATTGTTGATAATATGAAAAAAATAATGTGAGGTGGCTTATGAAAAGGTTCGAAGGACGCACCGTTATGGTGACAGGTGCAGGAAAAAATATTGGAAGGGAAATTGCCCTTTCCTTTGCAAATGAGGGGGCAAATGTCATTGTATGCGATTATAACAAAGAGTATGCAGAGCAGACAGCAAAGGACATAGAGCAGCTGGGTGTGGGTGCCATGGCAGCAGTCTGTGATGTGAGAGACCGCAAAAAAATATTTGAATATGCTGAGGAAGCGATTAAAAAGTTCGGAAAGATTGATGTTCTGGTGAACAATGCCGGAGGAAGTGCGGGCTTACTTGGTAAATTGACAAGGTTTGCAGACGCAGAGCAGGATACTCTGGATTTTGTGATCGATACGAATCTGAAAGGGGCAATGCACTGTACCCAGGCAGTTCTGAAATCCATGATCAAAGAGGAATATGGAAAGATCATCAATATGTCTTCCATTGCAGCTGTGTGCGGTCTTTACGACAGAGTGGACTATGCGGCAGCCAAGGCTGGAATGATCGGTATGACAAAAGCCCTGGCTATGGAAGTGGGAGAGTATAATATCTGTGTTAACTGTGTATCTCCCGGAGCGATCGCCCGTGATGGGGTCACAAGCACCCATATGACATTTATGGGCAAGGACGGAAGGTGCGGAACGCCGAAGGATATTTCTGACACGGTGCTGTTTTTGGCCTCTCAGGATTATATCACAGGACAAAATTTCATCGTGGACGGCGGCAGAACCTTAGGTCCCGGCTGGAGATAGACAAAGAGTGGCACTTCTTGGCTGTACCCGTGACAGTAATTTCAGTGTTGATTATTATCACAAGGTGCATGGTCCGGGAATCAGCCTGATAGGGGCGCATAACCAGGCAAGACCCACTATGGAATCCCATGCAGGGTATTGGAC
>JAZSFW010000033.1:0-11634 GCA_045532445.1 Acetatifactor sp.
GCTCACAGAACGACATGGCTACGATCCGACTTTGTCCTTAGTTTCTATTTCACTCTATTCAAAATCCTTAGTAATTCTTATCGCCTTGCAACTGCGCAAAAAACAATCACCGTCTGCCCCATGTCCTGGCACGCCTGCCAAGTGAAAGAACGCTGCATGCCGTTAGTGAAACCCGTCCTACTAGATAGAACAGTTGCGGAAAAAATGAAATATAAAAATTGAAATAGATGAAAAAAGTTCTTGCTTTTTTATAGAGGGTTTAGTATAGTAAAATAGAGTGTATTTAAAACGAAGGATCGTCGGCTTTCATTTGCTGGCTGGATGGAGGATAAAATGGCTGAATTGGTTAAGGTGGCAGTAGATGCCATGGGCGGCGACAATGCACCTTTTGAGATCATTAAAGGTGCTGTGGAAGCAGTGAACCAGGATGAGCGGGTTAAAGTCTACCTGGTAGGCCAGGAACCGGTGTTAAAAGAAGAATTACAGAAATATACTTTTGATGCAGAGCGTTTGGAAATTGTGGACGCGCAGGAAGTGATTGAGACTGCGGAACCACCTGTCAATGCAATCCGCAAGAAAAAAGATTCTTCTATCGTAAAGGCCATGCAGTTGGTAAAAGAGGGCGTCTGCAGCGCTTTTGTTTCTGCAGGAAGCTCAGGTGCCGTGTTGGTAGGTGGCCAGGTGATCATTGGAAGGATCAAGAACATAGAAAGACCGGCTCTTGCTCCTTTGCTTCCCACACAGAAGGGTGTGAGCCTTTTGATCGATTGCGGTGCCAATGTGGACGCAAGACCTTCGCATTTGGTTCAGTTTGCCAAGATGGGAAGCGTATACATGGAAAGTATTGTGGGCGTGAAGAATCCCAGAGTTGCGATCCTGAATATTGGAGCAGAGGAAGAGAAAGGCAATGCTTTGGTAAAAGAGACTTTCCCTTTGCTGAAAGCGTGCACAGATATTAATTTTATCGGCAGTATTGAATCCAGAGATATTCCCAGCGGTTATGCAGACGTAATTGTGTGTGAAGCTTTTGCCGGTAATGTGGCATTGAAGCTGTATGAGGGTGTGGCAGCTACTTTGCTCAAAGAGATCAAGGCTGGTCTGATGTCTTCCCTTCGCAGTAAGATTGGTGCACTGTTGATCAAGCCTGCACTGAAGCAGACGATGAAGCGATTCCTGGTAGAGGAATATGGTGGTGCGCCGCTTCTTGGATTGAAGGGCTTGGTGGTTAAGACCCACGGCAGCAGTAAGTCTGTTGAGATTAAGAATTCTATCCTGCAATGCATTGCATTTGAGGAACAGAAGATAAATGACAAAATCAAAGAAAAAATTTGCGTAGAAAGCTAAGAAAGAAGGAATTGTTATGGTATTTGAAAAACTTAAAAAAGTTATCGCAGAGGTGCTTAGTGTAGATCCCGATGAGATTACAATGGATACAACTTTCATGGATGACCTTGGTGCAGATTCTCTGGATGTATTTCAGATTATTATGGGAATTGAGGAAGAATTTGATATCGAAGTTCCGGCTGAAGAGGCAGAGAATATCACCACAGTAGAGGAAGCTGTAGAATTGATCAACAATGCTATCAACTAAATCCTATAGCAGTTTGGCCATGACTATGGCGAGGACTGAACTGTAACGATATAAAGTATTCCGGAATTGTTTGTTCTGGAATACTTTTTTTGGAAAGGCTAAGCTATGATAGAAGGGTATACTTTACAGGTGTTGGAGGAGCGTATCGGTTATTCTTTTCGGGATATTTCACTTTTAAAGCAAGCAGTGACTCACAGCTCCTATACCAATGAACAAAAAATAAATAAACAGAAGCACTATGAAAGATTGGAATTTTTGGGAGATGCAGTCCTTGAATTGGTTTCCAGTGATTATTTTTTTCACAATTATCCGGATATGCCGGAGGGAGAAATGACCAAGATCAGAGCATCCATGGTGTGTGAACCTTCGTTAGCCTTTTGTGCTGCGGATCTGGAGCTAGGGCAGTTTTTACTGCTTGGCAAGGGGGAAGAAGGTACCGGTGGCCGCAGGAGAGACTCGATTACTTCAGATGTAATGGAGGCTGTGATCGGTGCCATTTATCTGGATGGCGGCATGGAACCTGCAAAAGACTTTATCAATCGATTCATTCTCTCAGACATGGAAAATAAGCAGTTGTTTTATGACAGCAAAACCAATCTGCAGGAGCTTGTTCAGGGGACATTAAAGAAGGAAATCATCTACAAGTCTGCAGGAGAATATGGACCGGAACATAACAAGACTTTCCTTGCAGAAGTTCTGGTTGATGGTGAAAGAGCTGGTTTCGGAGAGGGACGAACCAAAAAAGCTGCTGAGCAGAAGGCGGCATATGAAGCATTACTTAAATTAAGAAATATTACGGAAGCTTAAGAGCAGCCAAGCCTTTGGCTCCAGGAGGACAAATGTATTTAAAAAGTATTGAGGTACAAGGATTTAAGTCCTTTGCTAATAAGATTGTATTTCAATTTCATAACGGCATTACCGGCATTGTAGGCCCAAATGGGAGTGGTAAGAGCAATGTGGCAGATGCGGTTCGTTGGGTGCTTGGTGAGCAAAGAAGCAAGCAGCTTCGAGGCTCCAGCATGCAGGATGTTATTTTCTCGGGAACAGAGACGCGTAAACCCTTAAGCTATGCTTATGTGGCAATTACGCTGGACAACACGGACCATCAGTTGGCTATTGATTTTGATGAAGTCACTGTTGCAAGAAGAATCTACCGTTCCGGAGAAAGTGAGTATCTGATCAATGGCAGCATCTGCAGATTGCGTGATATCAATGAACTTTTCTATGATACCGGTATTGGTAAGGAAGGTTATTCCATCATTGGCCAGGGACAAATTGACAAAATCTTAAGCGGTAAGCCGGAAGAGAGGCGTGAACTCTTTGATGAGGCGGCAGGTAGTGTAAAATTTAAGCGCCGCAAAATCGCTGCTCAGAATAAACTGGAAAATGAAAAGCAGAATCTTGTTCGTGTCAGTGATATTTTGTCAGAGCTTGAAAAACAAGTGGGTCCTTTGGAGAGACAGGCAGAGGTTGCAAAGGTTTATCTGAAGAAAAAAGAAGCGCTGAAGGCTTTGGATGTGAATGTTTTCTTGCTGGAAAATAACCGGTTAAGGGAACAGCTTTGCGCTGCAAATGAAAAGTTTGAGCTGGCAAGTCAGGAATTAACAGAAACGACAAATAAATATGATGACATTAAGGCGGAGTATGAGCGCGTTCAAAATGAGATAGAGCAGCTTGACAAGACCATTGAAGAAGCCAGAACGAATGTAAACATGAGCGGACTTTTAAGAGGCAAGCTGGAAGGTCAGATCAACGTTTTAAAGGAGCAGATCAACTCTGCCCATGGAAGCAAAAGTCATCTGTCTGCCCGTAAAGAGAGCGTAACAGCAGAGCTTGCTGTCAGGGAAAAAGATAAGTCCGGTATTCTTGCTAAGAAGAATGAGATCGATGATCAGGTCAGAGAACTGGAACTGTTAAGAGATCAGGCGAAAGAAGCTTATCAGGAATTACAAGAGCGTATTGAAGCGATCAGCAGCCAGATTGAAGAAGGGAAAAATTCTATTATTGAGGAGCTCAATCGCAGAGCTACGATCAAGTCAAAGATCGGGCGCTTCGATACCATGCTGGAGCAGGCCAATATACGTAAGGCAGAATTGCATTCCAGATTACTTCGCGCCAAATCGGATGAAGCCGCCAGAGAGGAAGGAATCCGTCAGCTGGAGGCTGCATTTCTTGCGGTAACAAAGGAGCTTTCAATGCTTTCTGCCAAGGAAAAGGAGACTGATCAAAAAGTGCAGTCATTCCGTGAGACCCTGATACAGAAGGATGAGCTTTTGCGTCAAACACAGAATCGCTATCACCAGGAGATGTCCAGAAGAGATGCGCTGGTAAATATGACGGAGAGATATGAGGGGTATGGCGGCAGTGTGAAAAAGGTCATGGAACGAAAAGACCGGGAAAAAGGTCTTGTGGGAGTCGTGGCTGATATTATTAAGACGGATAAAAAGTATGAGACTGCTATCGAAACTGCCCTTGGAGGCAGTATTCAGAATATTGTAACGGAAAACGAAGAGACTGCCAAGCGTATGATTCAATATTTAAAAGAAAATAAGCTGGGAAGAGCTACTTTTCTGCCGTTGACTAGTTTGGTCAAAAGTCCTGATTTTCGTAATGACAGTGCGCTGAAAGAGGTTGGTGTGATCGGACTGGCAGATAGTCTGGTACATATAGATGCAAAGTATCGCAATGTAGCCAAATCCTTGCTTGGACGTATTTTGGTTGTTGATCATATGGATCATGCGGTTTTGATCGCACGGAAGTATGATTACAGTCTGCGTATGGTTACTCTGGAAGGTGAGCTTTTGGTGCCGGGCGGTGCCATCAGTGGCGGAGCATTCAAAAACAGCAGCAATCTTTTGGGGCGACGCAGAGAGATTGAAGATATGGAGAAACAGATTGTTTCACTGGCTGCAAAGACAGAGGAAATCAATCTGGAAATAGAGGAGACCAAATCAGCCAGAAATAAAATGCGTATGGAGTTGGAAGCATTAAAAGCAGAAATCCAGCGTAAATCTATAGAACAGAACACTGCAAGACTGAATGTGGCGGCTGCCAGAGAACGTATGGCAGAGGAAGAAGAAGACTACCAGGTCTTAAAAGAAGAGCAGGCACAGATAGAAGAGCAGATTTTGGAGATTTCTGACAGTAAATTAAAGATTACTGAGGAGCTTGTAGTCAGTGAAGCACTGGAAACAGAAATCAATGAAAGAATAGCAAAAGGACAGAAGGAACTGGAAGAAAAGAGGGAAAAGGAAGGTCAGGCATCTGCACTTGTAAGCCAAAGAGAGGTAGAGACTGAAAAAATCCTGCAGACCCAAGGCTTCCATCAGGCTAACCTGGATCGTATCGAGGAAGAAGCAGAGCACCTCCTTTCAGAACTTTCAGAAATCGATCAGGCGTTGAAAGAAAATGAGGCGTTGATCGAGGAGAAGCACCAGAATATTGAGGCCATTACGCGAACAATTTTGTCTTCAGAGGAAGAGCAGACAAACTCTGAAAAGCAGCTGAAGGCTGATATTGCTCACAGAGAAGAATTAAATACAAGACAGAAGAACTTTTTTGCACAAAGAGAAGATCTTGCACAAAAGCAAACGGCTTTGGATAAAGAGGTTTTCCGCTTGAATGCCCAAAAGGAAAAGCTGGAGGAATCCATAGAAAGCCAGATAAATTACATGTGGGATGAATATGAGATTACATTAAGTGATGCGGCGTCCATCCGGGATGAAAACATGACTGATCTGGCTGCCATGAAGAAAGATATTGCATCCTTAAAGGATCAAATCAAGAAGTTGGGTGATGTGAATGTCAATGCCATTGAGGATTATAAGAATCTTTCGGAGCGTTACACATTCTTAAAGACCCAGTATGATGATCTGATCGAGGCACAGAAAACCTTGGAAGGAATCATCAGTGAACTTGATAGCGCCATGAGAAAGCAGTTTTCAGAAAAATTTGCGGATATCAACCGAGAATATGACAAGGTATTCAAAGAATTGTTTGGTGGTGGTAAGGGTACTTTGGAATTGATGGAGGATGAAGATATTCTGGAAGCCGGAATCCGCATCATAGCCCAGCCACCAGGAAAGAAACTGCAGAATATGATGCAGCTTTCCGGTGGTGAGAAAGCACTCACGGCTATTTGTCTTTTGTTTGCCATTCAAAATTTGAAGCCCTCACCATTCTGTTTGCTGGATGAGATTGAGGCTGCACTGGATGAGTCCAATGTGGGAAGATTTGCCAGATATTTGCACAAACTGACAAAAGACACACAGTTCATTGTCATAACACACCGAAGAGGAACCATGGAGCAGGTAGACCGTCTGTATGGTATTACAATGCAGGAAAAGGGTGTCTCTGCACTGGTGAGTGTAAATTTGATTGATAAGGAGCTAGAAGGATGAGTGAAGAAAAGAAAGGCTTTTTCGCCAGGTTAAGAGAAGGCTTGACCAAGACAAGAGAAAACATTGTAAAAGGGATTGATTCCGTTTTCAGTGGGTTTTCGGCCATAGATGACGATTTCTATGAGGAGCTGGAAGAAATCCTGATCATGGGTGATATCGGTGTCAATGCCACAACAGCTATTGTGGAACGTCTAAAAAAGCAAGTGAAGGAACTGCATATAAAGGAGCCCAGTCAGTGTAAGCAATTATTGATCGAGAGCATCAAAGAGCAGATGAAGGTGGATGAGACTGCTTATGATTTTGAAAAAGAACAGTCGGTTATCATGGTCATCGGTGTCAATGGAGTGGGTAAAACGACTTCAGTGGGGAAACTAGCCGGTAAATTAAAAGAAAATGGACGTAATGTAATCATAGCGGCTGCTGATACGTTCCGCGCAGCTGCCGGAGATCAACTGGCAGAGTGGGCAAAAAGAGCAGATGTGCCTATGATCGGGGGGAAGGAAGGATCTGACCCTGCCAGTGTCGTGTTTGACGCAGTGAATGCGGCTAAAGCACGTCATACAGATGTTCTTTTGATCGATACAGCAGGAAGACTTCACAATAAGAAGAACCTGATGGAAGAACTTCGCAAAATGAATCGCATTATTGACAGAGAATTCCCGGATGCACACCGGGAGAATCTGATCGTTTTGGATGGAACCACCGGACAAAATGCACTGGTGCAGGCCAGAGAATTTGGTGAGGTAGCTAAGCTTACCGGCATCGTGCTGACCAAGATGGATGGAACCGCCAAAGGCGGCATTGCTGTGGCGATCCAGTCAGAGTTAAAGGTACCTGTCAAGTACATTGGTGTAGGAGAAACCATAGAAGATCTTCAAAAATTCAATTCCGATGAATTTGTAAATGCACTCTTTAATCTCCCCAGCCCTAATTAATTGGCTGCGAATAAAGAACCGAAAGGAAACACATAATATGGATGAGAAAATGTTGACATTAGAGAAGTTCGAAGAAGCTTGTGACGTGGTATCTAAGGTCACACAGGAGACAAAGCTTGTATATAGTGAATATTTCAGTAAACAGACTGGAAACAGGGTATATCTGAAGCCGGAGAATATGCAGTTTACCGGTGCCTATAAGCTGAGAGGTGCTTATTATAAAATGAGTACGTTGTCAGAAGAAGATCGTGCCAAAGGTCTGATCACTGCATCAGCAGGTAATCATGCTCAGGGTGTGGCCTATGCTGCTAAAAGCTATGGAGCCAAAGCAACGATCGTGATGCCGACCACCACTCCTTTAATGAAGGTGAACCGCACCAAGAGCTATGGAGCTGAGGTTGTTCTGTACGGTGATGTGTATGACGAGGCTTGTGCAAAAGCTTATGAGCTTGCCGATGAGCATGGTTATACGTTTATTCATCCCTTTGACGATCTGACGGTTGCTACCGGTCAGGGAACCATTGCCATGGAAATCTTTAAAGAGCTCCCCTTGGTAGATTATATTCTGGTTCCCATTGGAGGCGGCGGTCTGGCTACCGGTGTGGCTACATTGACTAAAATGCTCAATCCAAAGATTAAAGTAATCGGTGTGGAGCCAAGTGGTGCAAATTGTATGCAGGAATCTCTGAAAGCAGACAAAGTTTCTACCTTGCCCAAGGTCAATACTATTGCTGACGGTACCGCTGTAAAGACTCCCGGCAGCAAGTTATTCCCTTATATCAAAGAAAATCTGGATGATATCATTACTGTTGAAGATCAGGAGCTGGTAGAATGTTTCCTGGATATGGTAGAAAATCATAAGATGGTGGTTGAAAATTCCGGACTTTTGACAGTTGCTGCCTTGAAGCATTTGGATGTGAAGGATAAGAGAGTAGTCTCTATTTTGAGCGGTGGAAATATGGACATTATAACCATGTCTTCTGTGGTACAGCAGGGTCTTATTTTCCGCGACCGTATCTTTACAGTATCCGTACTTTTGCCGGATAAGCCGGGTGAGCTGTGCAGAGTGGCAGGTGTGGTCGCTGCGCAGAGCGGTAACGTGATCAAGCTGGAGCACAATCAGTTCGTATCAACCAACCGGAGTGCTGCCGTAGAACTTCGCATTACTTTGGAAGCATTTGGAACAGAGCACAAGAATCAGATTATCAGTGCCCTTGAAAAAGAAGGCTATAAGCCGAAGTTGGTGCGCACGAATATCTGATCGGGGCAGAGGCTGATCTCACAAACCTGATGCACTGTTTGGATGCAGAAAGGTTTGTGAGATGGAAAAGAAGACAGTAAAAAGCTTTATCAAGGATTATGCGGTAATCACAGTATCCTGTCTGCTTTATGCAGTCGGTATCAGTTTGTTTTTGGATCCCAATTCTCTGGCACCCGGTGGCGTAACCGGCGTGGCTATTATTTTGAATCGGATTACCGGTGTGGAAACAGGAACATTGATCTTGTTGATCAATATTCCTGTCTTAATACTTGGAATCTGGAAATTTGGTATCAAATTTATTTTATCAACCCTCTATGCAACCATACTGGCCTCTTTTTTTATTAATTTACTGATGCCTTTTGGTGCATTGACAAAGGAGCCTTTTATTGCGGCGCTGGCAGGCAGCATGTTAATGGCACTGTCAATGGGGTGGATATTTAAGTGTGGATCCACTACAGGTGGAATGGACATTATTGTAAAGGTACTTCGGATGAAGTACCCGCATTTAAAGACAAGCTCGCTGTTTTTGATGATCGATGCCTGTATCGTTACGGCATCTGCCTTTGTGTTCCGGGATATCGACAGGGCTATTTACGCAGGGCTTACGGTGTTCCTGACTTCCATGATGCTTGATGCGGTGCTTTATGGCCGTGATGAGGCAAAGTTAATCTATATTATCAGTGATGCATCCAATGCGATCACAAAAAGGCTCCTGGAGGAGTTGGATATCGGTGTCACGCACATTCAGGCAATTGGCGCTTATAGCGGCAAAGAGAAGAATGTGATTTTTTGTGCCATCAAGAAGCAGCTTGCCCCCAAAGCAGAGGCAGTTGTGAGACAAGAGGATCCGTTGGCGTTTATGATCGTGACAAATGCCAGCGAAATATACGGACAAGGATATAAGAATATATTCAGTGAGAAGTTGTAAGAGTCAATTGTTTTTCATGACGATCCAGGCGACCAGGTTGGCCACTTCTTCGCAGGCATTGCAGCATTTTTCCAAGCGGTCGTAGATGGAAGTCCAGGAAAGGACGGTCAAAGGATCGTTTTTTGTGTTATAGAGGCGAAACATTGCTTTTGTATAAAGCTGGTTTCCTTCTTCTTCCAGACAATTGATCTGAATGATTTTTTTCTGCAGGGAAGTTGTCTTGCGGAAATGAAACATTTCGGGTATCATATCTTTTAAGACTGCTAAGCATTGAAGAATTAGTTGGGAATATTCTGTGACTTCTGTGTGCACTGCTGTGATATGAAACATATAGATCCCTTGTAGAACTTCTTCAACAGTGTTTGTCACCTTATCAATGGCTTGAGACAGTGTTGCGATATCTTCCCGATTGATTGGGGGGAGGAATTCTTTTATCAAGCGGTCCATTATGGTGTGTTTCAGCATATCAGCAGCATTTTCAATCTGATGCATGTTGTTGAGCTGAGTTTGCAGTTTATGGACAGAGAAATTATCCAAGCTGGATTTCAACAGTAAAGCGGAATCATAGGCATAGAGAACACTCTTGGCCAACGCGTCTTTATAATAATTTTTTTCATTTTTTGCCATAATCAATCACCTCAAAATCCATAATTGTGCGACTTGTTTTCGTTTGTGGGTTTCATAGTACATATAGTTTTACAAAAGAACTTTATCTATAATATATGCGCGGAATGGTATATTGGAATGAATAACATAGAAAGGAAAGGCTAATGAAGTATGCATATTGAATTACAAACCAAAAGATTGCGCCTAAGACCTTTGTGTTATGAGGATTTGAAGGCACTGTACGAATTTAGCAGTGACAGGGAAAATATACCTTATATGTTGTTTTTTCCTCATGAGACTTTTGAGGAAGCGGAACATTTTTTGCAGGATACTGTAAAAGAGTGGGCAAAGGAAGAACCAAATTATTATGAATTTGCAATGGAGTATGAGGGCAGATTGATCGGAAATATTTCGGCCTACAAAGAGGACGGCGGCAAGGAAGTGGAGTTTGGCTGGCTGATCCATAAAGATTACAGAGGTATGGGGTTTGCCCTGGAAGCTGCTTTGGCAATAAAGAAGTTTGCAGTGGAACAGTTAAGGCCAGAGAGGCTTACCGCACACTGTGACAAGAGAAATCATGATTCAGAGAAATTGATGAAGAAAATTGGTCTTACCTATGCAGGGGAAGGGATCAGGGAATACCGTAGTGGAATAAAAGCTGCAGAATTGGCTTATGTGGAATGGTTGAAATAAAAAAATATTAAGTGTAAAGAATTTTTACTTGACACCTTTGCGTTTCTGTAGTATGATAAGCAAGGTGTTTTGCAGAAACATTAGTTTTGTGCCGATCAACAGACAGAAAGTGGATGATCCCATGGAGAAAATTTTTGAACAGGGTCTGTTATATGATTTCTACGGAGAATTGTTGACACCTCATCAGAGGAGTATTTATGAAGATGCCGTTTTTCATGATATGTCTTTAGGTGAGATTGCAGAGGAGCAAGGGATCAGCAGACAGGGTGTACATGACTTGATCAAGCGCTGTGACAAGATTTTGCAGGGATATGAAAGTAAACTGCATCTTGTGGCGAAGTTTGCAAGAGCAAAAGATGCGATCGGAGAGATTGTGGAGTTGACCAAGACGGATGGATTGACAGGAACAGAGATTGCACAACACCGTATGCCACGGATCCGACAGTTGTCAGAAGATTTGATGAAAGAATTATAACACGGTTGAAAGAGGAGAATCAATGGCATTTGAGAGTTTAACGGATAAACTGCAAAATGTTTTTAAAAATTTAAGAAGCAAAGGCCGTTTGACCGAGGAGGATGTGAAAACTGCTCTGAAGGAAGTTAAAATGGCATTGTTAGAGGCTGATGTTAACTTCAAGGTGGTAAAGCAGTTTATCAAATCTGTAGAAGAGCGCGCTGTTGGCCAGGATGTTATGAATGGATTAAATCCCGGTCAGATGGTGATCAAGATTGTAAATGAAGAGATGATCGCCCTGATGGGAAGTGAGACTACTGAGATCGCTATGCAGCCCGGGAAGGCCATCACTGTTATTATGATGGCAGGTCTTCAGGGTGCAGGTAAAACTACAGCCACAGCAAAGCTGGCAGGGAAACTGAAGCAAAAGGGTAAGAAATCCTTGCTGGTTGCCTGCGACATCTACCGTCCTGCAGCAGTTGAACAGCTCAAGATCAATGGTAAGAAACAGGAAGTGGATGTGTTTTCTCTTGGCACGGATGTTAGTCCGGTTACAATTGCCAGACAGGCAATTGAGTATGCAGAAAAGAATGGTCATAATGTGGTGATCCTGGATACAGCAGGACGTCTCCATGTGGATGAGGACATGATGGCTGAGCTTCAGCAGATTAAGAAAGAGGTCTCCGTTCATCAGACACTTTTGGTAGTAGATGCCATGACCGGTCAGGATGCAGTAAATGTTGCCAAGGAATTTGATGAGAAAGTC
>JAZSFW010000224.1:0-11760 GCA_045532445.1 Acetatifactor sp.
GACTTTTATGGTATCAACTTCTACTGCCCGGGATTTAGCCGCAAAGGAAACCCCTGTGCAGACGGAACCGACTATTTTGAGCCGGATATGCCCAGGGATGAGTATGGTTTCTACACCTATGCGCCGGCATTGTTAACAGAACCCATCTGTCCGTCCGGCCACATTTTATGCAGGATCTTTACACAGCGGAAATGAGCAATTATCATATTATGGGAAGCTTTCAGTGCCAGGGCCTCATCTCTTACATAAGGTAGGCCGCGTGCAAAGGAATAAGGACCGTAAACACTGAGCTTAGGCTCATTTACCGTATTCCACAATTTTACTCTGTCACCAAACTCTTTAAAGCAGATGGTAGCATAATGAGTGAACCAGTCTACAAATCTATCGTCGATAATTCCTCCCTCTTCGATTACCCAGTAGGGAAGATCGGAGTGGAATAAGTCAAACATGGGGGTGATTCCCTGTGCAACCATCTCATCAATCACTTTGTTGTAAAAGTCAATACCTGCCTGATTGGGGGTACCTGACACATCCGGGCAGATACGGGACCAGGAAATGGAGAAACGGAAAGATTTCAGTCCCATTTCCTTCATCAGTGCAAGATCTTCCGGGTACTTATGGTAGAAATCTGCACCCACATAAGGGGTACGATCATCCTGGAATTTACTCTTTCTCACCGGATCCTCAAAATCATGCTCGTAAACATTGGCAGTACGACCGTCTACGTAACTGGCTCCCTCTAACTGGAAGGCACTGCACGCTGCTCCCCATAAAAAGTCCTCGGGGAACGTAAATCTGTTGTTATTTTTCATCTTTTTTATTTCCTCCTTGCCATTTTTAATTTATTAAAAGCATCATTCCCGTTTCAGTGTATCTACAATATGGATCCCTGTGTATGCTTTTATCCTCCTATTGGCGGACGATGATAACACGGTCCAGATACAAGGCATCCGGATCCTCAGCGCTTCCACCATACATTGCTCCGGTAAAACGCATGGACAGATATACCTCACAGGCATCCATAGGGAAGACAACTGATACACCGCTCAGACTAACCCATTCAAAAGGTGCCTCAAAAAGATCCAATCTGGTGTCTCCTGATCCCTGAATTCCTGATACACTTCCAACCTTGTACAGATGATATTCGTCTGCCACCAGATCTTCACGATAAAGCTCCAGTCTTTCTACCGCTTCATCATCCTGCACAATCGTAAAGACCAAAGGTGCTGTACTCTCCGCATAACGGCCGGTAACACGCAGCCTCATTCCGATAGAGGGAACCGTAGCCTCAGCTCCACATAGTCTTGCTGATCTGCCCAGACATGCTTTGGGGTCATCCACCACAGAAAAACCAAAAGCTTCTGGTCTGGACATATGACGACAGAGATTCTTGAAATAAAACTGATAAACATCCTTGAGATCAGTTCCCTTAAGCTCTTCGGGCAGCGCTGCTTTTTCTTCTTCTAAAAATACCATACCGGAAACAAAATTTTTCTCTGCTTCCAGACGACCTTTGCCACCTTTAAAATGAGGAGATTCTGCTGCCTTATCCAGTGTATTCAATATCCTGCTTCGAATTGCCTCTCTGTCAAATTCAAAAACTTCTCCCTGACTTTCTGCCAGCTTCTTTAAATCAAAATACTTGATCAGTAGTGTGAAATCCAAAAGTTTCTGTAGCCAGGCTACACGGAATTCTCTGACAGGATCACCAGCCACTGCCTTAGCGGCACTCTCCAAAAGGGACATTCCCTTTTTCACAGCTTTTGCATCAATGTAATTAAAGTGTGCACTTTCAATGACACAGTAGCAGGAATAATCATGCTCTGTGGCTGCCCTGATCAACTCTTCCAGATAAGCCTTTACATAATCGGATGCTGGACCATAGAAACGCTTCATAAAATCAGCAATCAAGGCATCTGTGTCCGCATAGGGATCCTCACAAAGATGCATGAGCAGGTACTGAGTCAACTCCCACATATCTGCAGTGGCATTCTGATTTTCTACAAAAATACCATTTACGCCGCAGTCCTTAAATGTCCGGAAGGTATCACTCAGCCTGTTTGCAATAGGCATGGGGATATCGCACTGAATTTGATACATATATTCCCAGATATACAGCTGGCAGCCGGCTTTCTTACAGATCTCAGACCAAGCCGTCAATGCACGCAGATACGTCTTATTGCCCCTGTCATGAATTCCATGGATCAGATCTGCAAAAACCTGTGCAAACCGAATAATTACATTCTTCTCCGGTATCGTTCCATCCAAAGGTGCTTCCAGATATTCTGCATAAATTAATGTTTCAATCTTTACATCCGGATATTTTAATGCAGCCTTGCGCGCGATCTTATTTACAAAACTAAGCGCATAGCCACTCATTCCGCCGTTCTTCCTCTGCTGACGACACTTTTCACATTCACAATAACCGGTGGAGTAATCCGGCAGTGAAATTGAATAAAAACAGGGAATCCCCACACCGGTCTTTGCTGCCATCTCCTGATCTTCCTCAATATAAGCAGACAGCCTCTGAAACAGTGCTTCACAGAATTCCTCATTATTCAGGCAAAAATGCCCATAGGGAATCCTGCCCCCCTCCACATCATTCCATGCATACCAATCAGGGTGCTTGTCAAAATATTCCTCCGGAGGGAAATACTTGTTCAGCGTATGTACCTCGCCCGGCCTTCCCATATAGAGGGCACCACCAAGCCGTCCGACGCTCTTGTGGTGAACCTCTCCTTCCAGACAGTCATCCACCACATTACCACGGTTGCGGGCTTCATAAAAGAAATCATCATAATGACGATGGGAATAAACGTTACGATAAGAAAAAGCCGGTGTTCCTTCCTTTGCAAAATCCTCTTCCAACTCCAGAACATCTAAGGTAAGTACATCCTCCTCTGTGGCAGACCACCAACGCACACCCACCACTTCCTCCAGGAAATGCGCCACTGCATAGAAAACACCCCGGTCGATAGCCTTGACACCGCCTGTCAGAACCACATTTCCATCGATCATACGCATGATCCAATGTTCCTTACTCTTTCCGGTGATACCGGCTGTTTGGGCATACAATGTATGTCCCACATAAAAAGCTTTGCATTCTGCCACATCTTCCGATACGATCGGCAGCTTTGCCCCAGTGGCTTTCATCAGATATTCCTGCAGCTCTTTTGCTGCCGTCTCCTCTACCGGTGTCGCTTTTTGAGGGATCGCAATCTGATATGGAGTCTGTCGTTCTTGAATAATTATTTTTTTCATAGACACTACCTCTTCTTTACAAGCTTAAAAACTGTTTTTCAGCATCCTTTTTTCTTAGACCGATTAAAATAAAACACACTATACTTTAATTATATTTTAATCTTATAAATCTTCAACCCTCAAAACTCTTACGTTATTCCTAAAAATTGCGCTTATTCGTATTTCATATTAAACTCCAGATTAAGTAAACAAAAATATAGCCAGAAAACTTACTTTCTCTGGCTAAATTATCTTATATTTTGAGTATTTTCCTCCACACAGCAATTCTATTTTCTTTTCCTTTTGCAATTGCTTAAGCACAGAATATGCTTGTGATGGCGAAACCTTTAATAATTGAGTTAAAATAAAAGTAATATTATATCCTTTTTACTAAAGTTTAAATGCCAATCGGTTTATCGGTATATAGTTCCTCTATATATTCTATTTTTTCATCAATGCCAAGTGCCGGGAGAAGATAGGAAAGGACCTGCTCCGTGAAGATCTTGGTTCCCATAGGGGTATAATAATGTACGGCGTCAGAGTGTGCTTCTGCCGGAAGCTTAACAGATACTGCGTAAAGGTCATTCACCTGAAAGCCATATTGGGAAACAACCTTTACAGCAGCTGTGTTATAAGCCTCAATCTCTTCATTATAACGCTTAAAGTCTGGTGACATAAGCTCCGACTGCACGCTTGTGGAGGTCGCAAAAATCACTTGAGCTTCAGGAAAGAGCTTTTTAATTCGAATACAGATTCTCTCGATGTAATAAGCATAGACCTCTATCGGTGTATGTGGTTCCTCTCCAAACAAACGCAGACAATCCCAGAGTCCGGCATTCCAGTGGAGCACATCCACTCGTTTATCTCCCAGTATTCCCTTGTACTCATGTAAGTAACGTAAAACATAAGATGCAAATCGACAATTTTCTTCCGGAAAATATACATTTGCCACATTTTTTAAAGTATTTTTGACAGCCTTATCGTAACCCATACGTATAGAGTCACCAATTAAGAGGACATTTTTCATATTTTCTCCCATTCTGAAACAAAGTCGTTTCCTTAATATTTGTGGAACAATTCTTTTACTTTCGCATAGCTTAATTTCTCGCGTCTGTAAATATCAACAATGCCTTTATTATTCTGGGTTTTCGGTCTATTCATTGCCCAGGAAAAATCGACACGGCAATCGGCATACTGCCAGATAATGACACCGCTGCATTCAGGAAATTCCATGATCTCCGGAATCAGTTCCCCGAGAAGCTGTTCCTGATACTCCTCAGTCCATTTGCAAATGATATTGCTGCGATAACCATAGATTGCACCGCCGCCGGTCTCACTGATGAGGAAGGGCTTGCCGGCACCGCCATGTGTCACGATATAATCTCTGCACTTCTGTATATATTGTGTACAGGAGACATCTCCGTACCATTTTGGATATATGTTGTAAGATACGATGTCTACAAGATCCAGACAAATATCATCAAAGAGACGGCAGGAAGCAAAGGTAACAGGCCTGGAGGCATCTAAAGAGCGGATCAGAGAGATCAGCTCTCTATAGCATTCTCTGCCATATTCCGTTTGACTGGCACACTCATTCAAAAGGCCCCATACATAGATAGAGGGATGATTGTAGTGCCAGGTGATCATTTCGGTGACAGTCAGGCGACTCTGTTCCATAAAGTGAGGATTCCGCATTTGTTCCACCAAAAGACTTCTCGCATGGGCCTCTTCCCAGACAAAGAGTCCATTTTCATCACACAGATCCAGAAATCTTTCATCATTAGGATAGTGACATGTCCTGATACAATTGGCGCCGGTATTCTTGATCAGGCAAATATCTCGATGCATGGCAGTAAGAGGAATACTACTTCCGAATTCCGCATAGTCCTCATGGCGGTTAAAACCTTTGATGGTCATGGGGATGCCATTGAATAAGATTTGATTGCCGGACACTTTTACTTCTCGGAAACCAAAGCGTTCAATCAGGTCATCGAAAAGAACACCATCGGCTAACTGTCCGTGAACATAGTACATTACAGGCCGATCTGGCATATATGCTGTCACATCCTGACATTGGAAGGTACAGCTGAATTCCTCTGTCTGACCGGCTTTCAATAATATCGGCATGCTCAGCTGTGAAAGAACAGCAGGACTGTTTTCTACAGACTCGTCAGAGGAACTGATATACAGTTTCAATTGTAGGGATAAATCCTTGTCGGTAATGTTTTCTGCGCACACAGTGACCTGAAGCTTCCAGCAGCCGTCGCTATAGTCAGTAAAGCCGTTTTCCGCTGTTTCATGTATCGGCGTAACGTGAATCCATTTGATATACGCCTGATTAAGCTGTTCCAGTAAAACAGGTCTGGTAATTCCCAAATAAGAATAATAATCATTTTCCATATGAAGAGCGGACTCTTCGCTATAGGAATTGTCTGCATCTACAGAAATTACGTGCTCCCTGTCTTCCTGATTTCTCAATATAAAAGAAAATTCTCCGTATGCGCCATAATGGCTTCCTAAAGGCAATC
The DNA here is from genome assembly GCA_045532445.1 of Acetatifactor sp. Lineage (GTDB taxonomy): Bacteria > Bacillota > Clostridia > Lachnospirales > Lachnospiraceae > Acetatifactor. Next base: position 5,769 of record JAZSFW010000224.1, read on the forward strand.
CATCCAGACTTACATTAGCGGTGTGACCGACACCCTTAAAAGTGAGGCGTAAATCTCCGCCAAAACGCTGCCTGGTTTCAATAGTGCATTTTCCTTTGTAGTTACTGTACTGCGGAATAGACTCGACGCAACTGGGAATGGGAATCTTAAAAGCATCCTTTTGTGGAATATGCAATGTCCAGTATTCTGGGAGAGTAATGCTCTTGCGGATGTGGTGGGTTTGAAATAGCCTGTACATAAAGGTCTCCTTTCCGTGTTCCTATATGCAAACAAAGTCTGCTCAGTGTCTGCAGCTATCGTGTATAAAGGTCTGCATCTCCTTTTTATCGTAATATATTGACATAAATTTTTCAATGAATTATACTAATAAAAAATTGACTTATTCTAATATTTAATTACGAAAAAAATCGGTTAAAATGAATTTTGACAGATAAAAAATTGAAATATTATGAGGAGAAGAGGATGATAGAGGTACTTCATCTGGGAATGGATACTACCCATGACGGCTCTTTTGAAGTAGATCGACCCAACGGCCGGCCCGTTTATCTACTGCTTTTGGTAAAAACACCTGCCCTCTTTCTGGTAAACGGCAGATGGACAGAGACTGCGCCCGATACGGCAGTGATTTTCAAGCCGGGACAGATGCATCGATATCGCGCAGTTGGAGATACCTATTGTAATGACTGGATACATCTTCAGTCTAATATTGTAGTACCGGGAGAGCAATTTCCTTTTGGATGTCCTGTCACCCTACATAAGCCGGGTGATTATTATAATTTATTCCGACTGATACACAATGAATTCTACAGTGTGTCCCATCATCGAAATCTTATTTTGAATAATCTGATGGCGGCTCTGCTAGACAAAATAGCCGATGAGAGTAATGAAAAAGCATATCCAGACATTTTTTATGCTTTAACAGAGCTGCGAGAACAAATTTATCAGTCCCCCGGAAATGACTGGAAAATTCCGGATATGGCGTCTGAGCTGAATATCAGTGTGGGATACCTACATTCGCTGTATCGTCATTATTTTAGTACCAGCTGTATAAATGATGTTATCCAAAGCCGCATCCAGTATGCATGCGAGCTACTTGCCTTCAACAATAAGCCTCTTGAGGAGATTGCGGAAATGTGCGGCTATCGCAGCGTAGAGCATTTTATTAGGCAATTTAAATCTACAATGGGAGTGACACCCGGAAAATATAGGAGTAGATGGTAATCGGGGCAAGATGAACATAAAAATGCCAAAAGTCCGATAAATCAATGACTTTTGGCATTCTCACAGCGTTCCCGACGGGATTCGAACCCACGACCTTCCGCTTAGGAGGCGGACGCTCTATCCTGCTGAGCTACGGAAACATCTCTTTATAATTGTTCGGGATAGTGGATCTTTCCCTGAAGCCATAAGCTTCCTTTGAATCTGCGTCCCACTTGTGGTTCCCCAAACAAATCTATTATATTAATAGAAATATCAAATGTCAACTCATTACTGCAAATTTTTAACAAATAAATTTCCTCGCCCGTAATCTGGTTGGTGACCCGATTCACTTCCATAATTTCACCCAACACAGAATACTGATCGCATTCCATACCGTAGGGCATGAAATAGGTGTCCACCATACTATACAGATCTTCCTTCTGAATCCGCCGGGATATGGTGGTGTACAGATCCATATCCTCTAACGTCAGCGTTTCTATAGCATCCTCGTCCCCTTTTCGGGCTGCCGCCAGCAAATTATATCTGTCCGCAGTATCTTTTCTCACCATTTCCTTTTGGTATTCATTCTTTTGAATAGGCATCAGGATCATTCCTTCGGTGGAAAGACCTGTGAGAGTCAAAGAAGTCCCTCTTATGGGCAGCATGCCTGTGGTTTGGGCTTTGATATAGGGAATCATGTTCTGAAGATAAAAGATCAGTGTGATTCCTACCTTGATTTCATCACACATTCCTGCATAGGATTCCCTTGCAGCGTGACGCTCCACTGACACATCTTCATTCGTGGTCACCTCATCACTTTTCAGGTAAGGATAATAATATTCATAAACAAATTTATCTTCCTCATCAAATTCACCACAAACCGCAATCCCCATTCGATCGGCGAAATTTCTGCAAAATTCTGCTATGAGAATCCCTTCCCTGTTTATCGTATAAGACCTCTCATCCGCGTTGATTATCACATCTGTCAAAAGTTCTTTCAGCTTTTTACGGTCACAATATTCACTAAAACCGATCGCTCTCATATATTTATGCACAAATTTCACCTCCCCTTTTCCCTTTTTAAATACTTTGTGGGGCTTTTGGCTGTCACCACTCTAAGCCCCACATTTCATTTTCTTATTTCAAAAATTCCTGACCACCCATGTAAGGTCTGAGAATCTCAGGGATTCTCACACTGCCGTCAGCCTGCAGATTGTTCTCCAGGAATGCGATCAGCATACGAGGGGGTGCTACTACAGTATTATTCAAAGTATGAGCAAAATATTTACCATTTTCACCATTTACGCGGATTTTTAATCTTCTAGCCTGTGCATCACCAAGGTTAGAACAGCTTCCTACCTCAAAATATTTCTTCTGTCTGGGTGACCAAGCTTCCACGTCAAAAGATTTCACCTTCAGATCAGCCAGATCACCGGAACAGCATTCCAGGGTTCTTACAGGAATATCCAGAGAACGGAACAGATCTACAGTATTCTGCCATAATTTGTCAAACCACATCTTAGAATCTTCCGGCTTACAAACTACGATCATTTCCTGCTTTTCAAACTGGTGAATACGATAGACACCTCTCTCCTCGATACCGTGAGCACCTTTTTCCTTACGGAAGCAAGGAGAATAAGAGGTCAAGGTCTGGGGCAGCTTTTCTTCCGGAATGATGGTATCAATAAATTTACCGATCATGGAATGCTCGGAGGTACCGATCAGATAAAGATCTTCACCTTCAATCTTGTACATCATGGCATCCATCTCAGCAAAACTCATTACGCCTGTTACCACATTGCTGCGGATCATAAAAGGAGGAATACAGTAGGTGAAACCTCTGTTGATCATAAAATCTCTTGCGTAGGTAATGACTGCAGAATGAAGTCTTGCAATATCTCCCATCAGATAGTAGAAGCCGTTACCTGCCACCTTACCTGCACTGTCCAGATCAATACCGTTAAATTTCTCCATGATCTCTGTGTGATAAGGAATTTCAAAATCAGGAACTACAGGCTCACCATATTTGGTTACCTCTACATTTTCACTGTCATCCTTTCCTACCGGCACAGAAGGATCAATAATATTAGGGATCACCATCATAATAGCAGTGATTTTTTCTTCCAGCTCTGCTTCCTTCGCTTCCAACTCTGCCAGACGCTTTGCACCGGCAGCAACTTCTGCTTTCTTTGCCTCTGCTTCTTCTCTCATTCCTTTTGCCATCAGACCGCCGATCTCTTTCGAAATCTTATTTCTTCTGGCACGCAGATCATCAGCTTCCTGCTTTGTCTTTCTGCTCTCTGCATCCAGCTCGATCACTTCGTCTACCATAGGCAGCTTGGAATCCTGAAATTTCTTTCTGATATTCTCTTTTACTACTTCCGGATTCTCCCTTAAAAATTTAATATCTATCATGATATTTTCCTCCATTTTGCTTATTTTCGTATTATATCACTATTGTTTCCCTAATGCAATGGATAAAGCTTCTGATTCTTCCACACCCAAGTCAATTGCGCTTTCTCCGGCTTTAATTTCCTTTGTGTAAGAATAACATCCTTCTGTACTATGTACAGAATTGATAATAAAACCATTATTATTATCATCTAAAAGACAAAGACTGAAACTGAGCTGACCTCCCATTTGATGAAAAGCATCATATTTTACCAATCCCATCTTTTGCAAGGATGATTCTACTTTTTTGGTGATCACTCTTATATTTTTCTTGTTTTTTTCTGTGCTGGCTTTTAATAATTTATTATCTTCAAATAATGCAATAATATCCTGTTCCAGACTTCTTGCGTCTTTTCCTTTCATAAATCTGTCCAGACGCTTTTTTAATCGGTTTACTTTTACAAACAGTACGATCAGAAGAATCAATAAAACCAAAATGACCAGCAAAAGTCCTAATAAGATATAAAATTCGGTATTCATCCTGTCTCCTTTGTATTTTTCTTTTACAGTCTTTAAAAGTTGCGATTTCCTATCATTTCCAGGAGCCTGTCCAAATCTTCATGGCTATAAAATTCTATCTCTATTTTACCTGCCCCCTTACCCTTTGATGACACAGTTACTTTTGTACTTAATTTTTGCTTGAGCTTTTCGCTGATATCATTGTAAATAGCCTCTAAGGTCTGGTCTTCTTTCTTTTCCTTTACTTTTACAGGCTTATTTAGATTTTTTACCAGCTTTTCCACATCACGGACATTCAATTTTTCGTCAAAAACTTTCTGTGCAATCGTATATTGTGTTTCTTTGTCATCCACTGCAAGGAGTGCCCTGGCATGACCGGTAGTGATCATTTCATCTATCAGCATCTGCTGCACTTCATCGCACAGTTTCAAGAGTCGGATGGAGTTCGTAATTGCGGTACGACTCTTGGATACTCGCTCTGCCACCTCATCCTGCTTTAAATGAAACTCTTCCAATAACTTTTTGTATGCTTGCGCTTCTTCAATGGGATTCAGATCCTGTCTCTGAATATTTTCTATCAGAGATATCTCCACAATTTCCTGCTCTGTATAATCCTTGATAATAACTGGAACCTCTTTTAATCCTGCAAGTTTGGATGCTCTCCATCTTCTTTCGCCTGCAATGATCTCATAATGATCCTTTTTATCCTGAACCAAAATCGGCTGGAGTAATCCATATTGTTTGATAGAATCTGCAAGCTCCTGAAGAGCATCTTCATCAAAATTTTTTCTGGGCTGCTCCCTATTTGGTTCAATCTTTGTTATTTTTACAACTGTATTTGGTACCTTTTCTGCTATATTATTTAATTCTTTTCCTTTTTTCTCCCCTACACTATTGGGAATTAAGCTATCAAGACCTTTTCCTAAACCTCTTGCTGCCATTTATTTTTTCCTTTCCAATATATTAGCTGTTCTTTTGAATTAATTCTTCTGCCAATAACATGTATGCTTCTGCACCTGATGACTTCGGATCATATAGATTAATTGGCAATCCGTAGCTTGGCGCCTCTGCTAAACGTATATTTCTTGGTATTAAGGTTTTGTAGATATGTTGCTTTAAATTAAATTTTACATTTTCCACAACCTGAGCTGACAAATTTGTTCTGGAATCATACATGGTAAATACAACACCTTCTATTTCCAGGTCTGGATTTAACCTTTCCTTTACCAGATTTACAGTATGTATCAACTGACTCAATCCTTCCAAAGCATAATATTCACATTGGATCGGCACCAGTATACTATCTGCTGTGGTCATTGCATTAATAGTCAACATACTTAAGGAAGGAGGACAGTCGATAATGATATAATCATAACTATCCTTTACATAATCAATTTCATTCCTCAAAATATATTCTTTCTTTTCTACACCAATTAATTCTATCTCTGCAGCTGACAAATTCACATTTGAAGGGATCAAGCTTACATTCTTTATGACATCTGACATAATACACTCACTGATAGAGCAATCCCCCAACATTAACTCATAAATAGTATTCTCTACTTCATTCTTTTCCACACCCAGTCCACTGGTTGTGTTTCCCTGAGGATCAGTATCAACTACAAGCACCTTTTTTCCTTTTGCAGCTATACATGATGACAAATTTATTGCTGTCGTTGTCTTGCCAACTCCGCCTTTTTGATTGGCAACAGCGATCGTTTTCCCCATAATATTACCTTTCTCTCTTGCACAAAATATCTTTACTTTTATAGTATTGTAAAGCCTGCGCAGCAGGCTTGAATTCTGAGCTAATTATACCACCTTTTTTGTAAAGTATCCATATATAAATTGAATAAATGTAAAAAATGTTTCACGTGAAACA
>JAZSFW010000281.1:0-2271 GCA_045532445.1 Acetatifactor sp.
TTATCCCTCCGATCGCCATGAACTGTTAAATGAGACCGATCGCGACATGGTTATGAAGGATCTGGAAGCCTGGATGGATGACATTGTGGCTGGGTGGCATTATGATCAGTAAGGCGTGTCAATATGAGATCAGATGGGCGGACTCACAAGAGTGGGAGGATGCCATGGAATTTGTATGGAAAGCTTTTTTACAGTCTGAAGCGAAGAAGTGCCCGGAGGAAGGAAGAAAGAGCTTTTACAGATTTATAACAGATCCAGAACTGAGAGAAGCTTTTTACAAGGGGGAATACCCCGTATTGTTAGCTGTCATGCAAGATGCGATAGCAGGTGTGGCTGCCATACGATATCGAAATCATCTGTCCCTTTTGTTTGTGGATGAAAAGCATTATAAGCAGGGGATTGGCAAGGCACTTATGACGGCCGCGATCCAATCTGTGCGGGACAGTGGTGAGAGATATATGTCTCTTCAGGCCACATCTGATGCGGTGAATTTTTATCGCAGGCTGGGATTTCGCAGTGTCCGCCCACAAGAAGAGTTTGCGGGGATCACAATAACCAGCATGGAGAGATTTTTTTAGAAAGGAACGAAAGAAAATGAGTAGTATTTTTAATTTAGACAGTCCCTTGATGCAGTTTCTGGGCAAAGTGGCAGATTTGATGATATTGAACATACTTGCCTTTATCTGCTGTATTCCAATCTTTACAGCAGGAGCATCTCTGACAGCGCTTCACTATATGTCTCTGAAGATCGTCAGAGGTGAGGAGTGCTACATAGCCAGAGGATTCTTTAAGTCTTTCCGACAAAATTTTAAGCAGGCTACAGTTATCTGGCTGATGCTTTTGGTGGTGATTTTTATCCTTGTAGGTGATTTTGTCATCATACGGGATTCCGGAATCAAGTTCCATGTTATTTTGAAGGTGGTCATCGGAATTATCGGGGTGATCTCGCTGTTTACTGCCACCTATTTATTTGCGGTGCTGGCAAAATTTGACAATACGATCAAGCAGACCATCAAAAATGCTTTTATTATCAGTATTTTACAGTTCCCCAAAACGATCCTTATGATCCTTGTGTCCCTGGTGCCCATTGCAGTGGTTGCTTTCTTCCCGCAAGCAACGCCTGTGGCGTTTTTGTTTGGTTTGTCCGGTCCGACCTTTGTGGCGGCACTGCTATACAATAAGTTCTTTCAGAGGCTGGAAGACCAGCTGTTGGAAGCCGATGAATCCGCTGAAGGAGAAGAACTTGAAAATCCTGAGGAAGATGAAAGAATCTTTAAGGATGAGTTGGATGAAGCGCTGATCCAGGAACAGATGGAGAAACAATAAGATCTTTGTCTATTTTGTCCATTTTTAGTAAATATATTTGTCTAAAATGCTATCTTGGCAAAAAAAGTGCAAAGAATATGAGCAATTCACACAATGATAGCTGAAAACTTTGTGAAATTGTGGTATGGCGTAAATCCACTTTTTTCGTTATACTTGATATAGCGTTAATCGGCAGTGAGTCGAGTACGAATAAGAAACACCGTTTATTATGAAAGGAGTTATTTAATTATGGCAGGTTTATCTTTAAAGAATATCACAAAGGTATATCCTAACGGATTTGAAGCAGTAAAAGACTTCAATCTGGAAATCGCTGACAAGGAATTCATCATTTTCGTAGGACCTTCAGGATGTGGTAAGACCACTACCCTTCGTATGATCGCTGGTCTGGAAGAGATCTCTTCCGGTGAGCTGATGATCGGTGACAAGGTGGTTAATGACGTAGAGCCTAAGGATAGAGATATCGCAATGGTATTCCAGAACTACGCTCTGTATCCTCATATGTCCGTATATGATAACATGGCTTTTGGTCTGAAGCTGAGAAAAGTACCGAAGGCTGAAATCGATAGAATGGTTAAAGAGGCAGCTAAGATCCTGGATCTGACTCCGCTTCTTGATCGTAAGCCCAAGGCTCTGTCCGGTGGTCAGAGACAGCGTGTAGCTATGGGTCGTGCAATCGTACGTAATCCTAAGGTATTCCTGATGGATGAGCCTCTTTCCAACCTGGATGCTAAGCTGCGTGTACAGATGCGTATCGAAATTGCTAAATTACATCAGAAACTGGGAACCACCATCATCTACGTTACACATGACCAGACAGAGGCTATGACCCTTGGTACCAGAATCGTAGTTATGAAGGATGGTGTTATCCAGCAGGTTGATACTCCTCAGAACTTATATGAGAAGCCTCAGAACCTCTTCGTTGCAGGTTTCATGGGATCTCCTCAG
>JAZSFW010000126.1:0-3856 GCA_045532445.1 Acetatifactor sp.
CCACGGCCTCTTCCGTGGAGAATTCCTCCTGACAGGTCAGGATGCGGATCAACTCCGGAATCACCATGACAGGATGGGTATCGTTGATCTGAATCACCGCATGTTCATGCAGGTGGTGTAGGTCATAGCCCTTTTGCTTTACTTCATCCAGTATCAGCTGTGCTCCACTGCTCACCATGAAATACTGCTGATAAATGCGCAGCAGATTGCCTGCCTCGTCAGAATCATCCGGATATAAAAACAGAGTCAGGTTCTTTTCGATGGCAGCCTTGTCAAAGGTAATCCCATCCTTCACCAGACTTTCATCCACAGATTCCAGGTCAAACAGATGAAGCTTATTTACCCCATTTTCATAACCGATCACATCGATTGTATACAGGCGGCTTACCACCTTTCGATCCCCAAAATGTACTTCATAAGTCACATCTGTTCCGGTCAGCCAGCTATTTTTCTCAATCCAATCATTTTTTTCAGCCTTTTGACACTTCTCATCAAATACCTGTTTAAAAAGTCCGAAATGGTAGTTCAGACCAATCCCATCCCCCAAAAGCCCCAGCGCCGCAATGGAATCCAAAAAACAGGCAGCCAGCCTTCCTAAGCCACCATTTCCAAGGGATGGTTCCGGCTCTGTCTCTTCCACTGCACACAAAGCTTTCCCTTTCGACTTAAGCAGGTTGTCTACCTGTGTATAGATACCCAGATTCATCAGATTGTTGGTTAAAAGCTTACCGATCAGAAACTCCGCCGAAAAATAGTAAAGCTTCTTCTCACCGGCAATGGGCTTCTTCTCACCGGCAAGCTCTTTGCAGACATGTAACAGCACACAATACAGCTCTTTATCGCTGCACGACTCTAACGGTTTCTGATAGAGCTTCTCCACCCAGTCAATGATTTTGGCTTCTACGTTCATCTTGCCCTCCCGTTTCCATGATAATAAAATACTATATTTTATATCATTGCCCCGAAAGGGCGGATTTTATTCAGCCATTGCATTATTGAGCCCAGCCGCTTTCAAAAGCTGTCCCGTGTAGGGATGCTCATAGGCAGCATAAATCTTCTGGGGAGTCCCCCGTTCCACGATCTTACCCTTTTCCATAATGATCACATGATCGCACAACTCATAAATTACCCGAAGATCGTGGGAAATAAACAAAATCGCAAGCCCCATCTCTTCTTTCAGCTTTTGTAACAGCTTTAGGATCTGTGCCTGTATGGTCACATCCAGAGCCGACACCGGCTCATCCGCCACCAAAACTTTGGGCTCACTCATCAGAGCCAAAGCAATTGCCACTCTCTGCCTCTGTCCACCGGACAGCTGTCTGGGAAAGCGCTTGGAAATCTCCTGCTCCAGACCTACCTTTTTCAGCATGGAAAGTGCTTTTTGTTTGCGCTGCTCTTTGGTGTAACCGCCTTTCACCTTCAAAGGCTCCTCCAATATCCAGCCAATGGTCTTTGTGGGGTTTAAGGAACTGTATGGATCCTGAAACACCATCTGTACCTTCCCCGCCTCGCACACAAGCTTCCCACTGTATGCACGGTTCAGACCCATGATCACCTTGGCCAGGGTACTTTTTCCACAGCCACTTTCTCCCACCAGACCCAAAACTTCACCTTTGTGAAGGGTAAAATCTACGCCCTTTAACACCTTCTGCTCCTGCTTCTTTCCCAGAATCCCCCCGGAAGAATAGTAGCTGACCTGAATATCTTCTGCGGAAAGACCCACTTCCTCTCCGGAAAAATCCTTCTCCGTCTTCTCCCGATCACAGCTTGGGATTGCAGCGATCAGATGCTTTGTATATTCCTTTTGAGGCTTTTCAAAAATTGCTTCTGTATCCCCTTGTTCTACAATATAACCGTTCTGCATAACGACCACACGCCTGCACAGCTTGCGCACCAGGCTTAAGTCATGAGAAATAAACAAAATTCCGGTCTTATATTCCCGGTTGAGTTTCAAAAGAAGCGCAATGATCTCAGCCTGAATGGTCTCATCCAGCGCAGTGGTCGGCTCATCTGCCACCAGGATCTTTGGTCTGCACACAATGGCAGCTGCAATCATCACCCTTTGGCGCATGCCGCCGGACAGCTCATGGGGATATTGCTCATAGACCTTCTCCGGGAACGGCAGCTCTGCCTCTCTTAAAGCCCAGATAGCACGCTCATACCGCTCCTCTTTCGTCATCTGGGTGTGAATTTTCAGCGCCTCCTCCACCTGCCAGCCAATCTTCCTCACCGGATTTAAGCTGGTCATCGGCTCCTGAAAAATGATCGCAATATCATCCCCCTGAAATTCACGCATTTCCCGCCTGCTGCAGGTAAGCAGCTCTTTTCCCTCAAACAGGATCTGCCCTCTTTTCTTCATGTCATGCCTGGATAACAGACCACAGATAGCCAGCGCACTCATGGTCTTTCCGGAACCGGACTCGCCCACGATGCCCACAATATCTCCTTCTTCCATCACCAGGTCAAAATCATACACCACCGTCTCCGGTATGGAATGATCATGAAATTCTATGTTAAGATCTTTCACCTCAAGCATACATTACCTCTCTTCCAGACCGTCAGCCAACAGACTGAACCCAAGCACCAAAGCCACGATCATAAGTCCCGGAAACAACGCATAAGAAGGATGAGAAAACAGATAGGTCTGAGCCTCAGAAAGCATCCGTCCAAGGCTTGCAGCCGGCGGCTGCACACCGATCCCCAGATAACTCATACCTGCCTCTGCCAGCACTGCATTGTTAAAACCGATCATCAATGTAGGAACTAACACCGACAGGATATTGGGCAGAATGTAGACAAACATGATCCGCAGATGACCGCACCCCATGATCCGGGCATTTTTCACATAATCCATCTCACGCTGCTTGAGATATTCGCTCCTGACCACTCTGGCAAAGCTTGGGATAAACGCAATTCCCAACGCAATGATCACCTGATATTGCCCGCTGCCAAACAGAAGGCTGAGCACATGATTTTCTTCACCGCTAAAAAGGCTGACCACAACCAGAGCCAATAAAATACTGGGAAAAGCAAAGAGGGCGTCGATCACCCGCATCATGACCTCGTCGATCCAGCCTCCGAAGTAACCGGTAAATGCACCGATCAACAGTCCTGCTCCCGCACCGATTCCTACCGTCCCCAAGGCGACTAAAAGGGTAGATTTGGCACCTACCATCACCCGGGTAAACAAATCTCTTCCATAGTTGTCGCAGCCAAAGGGATGACGCAGAGAGATCCCTGCAAATTTCAACTCTATATTCATGGTCTCCGGATCATAGGGCAGGAAAAAGAGCCCCACCAGGATCATCAGAAGAACCATACCTGTCAAAATACATCCGATCACCAGATTACTATTTTTCTTCTTTTTTATCATGACTGCTCCTCCAGACGTATGCGGGGATCGATCCACTGATAGATCAGGTCTACCAGACCGTTGATCACAATGACAGTGGCAGCCAGACTGACGATCACAGCCATCACTACCGGATAATCACGGTTCGATATGGAGGTCATAAGGATGCGCCCGATGCCCGGGATGCTGAATACCTGCTCCACAATAATACTGCCTGCGATGATGTCTGTAAAAGTCATTCCCAGAAAAGTCACCACCGGCAGCATGGCATTTTTAAGGATGTGCTTGTACAACACAGCCTTGGTGTTATTTCCTCTGCTGTACGCGGTTCTCACATAATCTTTTCTTTTCTCTCCTATCAGGGCGCTGCGAAGGAGCTTCACTGTCATGGAAATCTTAGGCAAGGCAATGGCAATAGACGGAAAGATCATATAACCCAGGAAGCCTGCAACACTTTGGGTATAGGACACATACCCGCCCGGCATAAAAAGCTTCAGTACAATG
>JAZSFW010000121.1:0-3983 GCA_045532445.1 Acetatifactor sp.
CGCTATGCGGATGAGCATGCGTCTGCGATCATGCAGATCTGGTATCCCGGCGCCAGAGGCGGAAAAGTGCTGGCAGAAGTGCTGTTTGGTGAGAAGGCTCCTTCCGGGAAACTGCCCATTACTGTTTACAAGACCACAGAGGAACTGCCTGATTTTGAAGATTACAGTATGAAGGGCAGAACTTACCGCTATATGGAAAACGAGGCGCTGTACGGTTTCGGCTTTGGTCTGACCTATGGTGACTGCCATGTGGTGGATGCGAAGATTGTTGTTGCCGGATGTGAGTTTGATTACGCGAAAGCCTCTCAGAGCGGCCTGCAGCTTCAGGTGACCATGGAGAACCGGGGCAGCCGCCACGCGGAGGAAGTACTGCAGGTTTATGTGCATGTGGAAGGTACGGAGAATGAAGTGCCCAATGACAAGGTGGCAGCTTTCAAGAGAGTGGCGCTGGCGGCAGGCGGGGAAAACACTGTGGAAATTACGGTACCCGCAGCGGCTTTTGCTACTGTAAATGAAAAGGGAGAGCGTGTGTTTGACGGTACCGGCGCCAAGGTCTATGTGGGCTTTGGCCAGCCTGTAAAAAACAGTGCTGATAATATTTGTGTAGAAATCTAAGGACAATTTAGTAATATTCTTATAATGTTCATCGAAAGGGCGTGTAGAGTATGAGGAAAATGTGTTTATTAGTAAATGTTTTGTGTAATCCTTGCGGTGTCAGTGAAAAGCCTGTTTTCAGCTGGATTCCGGGGACGGAAGAAATAGATGGAAAAAATATATACGGAAGAGGACAGGCTGCTTATCGTGTGATCGTTAGCTCCGACATGGCATTGGCGCAGCAGGGTATCGGTGATCTGTGGGATTCCGGAAAAGTGGAGAGCGAAGATCCATATGATGTGGTTTACGCAGGTGCAGCTCTGACGTCCAAAACCGATTATTTCTGGCGCGTGCAGGTCTGGGAGAAGGACATTACCGGTGCATGCTGTGACCGGGTGCAGGGAGAGTGCGCAGACGGTGACGAATGTGAGCAGACACAGTGGGATGTGGCAGACGGATTGGCACCGAAATCAGAAGCTGCCTGGAGCGAAATTGCCTCCTTCACCACAGGTATCAACAGACAAGAGGAGTGGCAGGGACAGTGGATTGGTGCAGGTGATGCTGTGGAAAAGTTCACCAGAAAAGCCCCCATCCTGCGGAAAACTTTTAATGCAAAAAGTGAAATCAAAAATGCTAAATTATTTATCTGCGGTTTAGGTCTGTTTGAAGCGCAGATTAACGGAAAGCAGCCGGACGACAGCGTGTTAAACTGCGGCAACACCCAGTTCACCCAGACAGTACCTTACCGTGCTTTTGATGTGACCGGACTGGTGCAGCAGGGAGAGAACGCCATCGCAGTGGAACTGGGCAATGGTTTCTATAACGAGCATACCGGTGTGTGGTTCTGGGAGAAAGCCAAATGGCGCGACAATCCCAAGCTTTTGTTAAATCTGGATATTCATTATACAGATGGCACCAATGAGACCATCGTGACCGACACCGGATGGAAGGTGTGGGTGAACGGCCCCACTGTGGAAAACAGTATTTACCTGGGCGATACCTACGATGAAAATCTGAGAGTGGATGGCTATGGGCTGGCTGATTTTGATGATTCCGCATGGCTTCCCGCCCAGCCTGCGCAGGCACCTGCCGGCAAATTGGTATGCCAGACCCTGCCCCCTGTGCGCAGAGTGGCAGAGTTTAAGGCCTTGTCTATAGAAAAGCTGGAAACGGAGACTTTCGATAGTGAGGAAGCTGGCAGAGGTTCCTCCTGGCTCATCACAGCCCCCGAAATGCTCTCCGGCTGGGCCAAGATCCGCATGAAGGCTGCTAAAGGCAAAAAGATTACAATTACTTACGGCGAACAGCTGGATGGGAACGGCCGGGTAAGAAGGATCGGAAACGGCCAAGGTGAGTGCGGAGACTGGTGGCCTGTGGGCATTATTCAGCAGGATTTTTATATCAGTGACGGTTCGGAGCGGTTCTGGGAGCCCAAGTATAGTTACAAGGGCTATCGTTATATTCAGGTGGACGGTTACGAAGGCGAGATGACTTCAGAGGATGTGATTCTTTATTGTCTGGCTAATGATATGGATGTTATTTCAGAATTTGAATGTTCTGATCCGGATTTGGTAAAGCTTCATATGATGATGCGGCGTACTTTGCGCAACAATTTCCTCTGGAAGCCCACCGATACCCCTGTGTGGGAGAAAAACGGTTGGCTGGGCGATGCCAACGTATCTCTGGGGGCAATGTTCTACGAATATGATATGCGCCATATGATGAAGCATTTTATTGATATCATGAATGATTGCTTTACGGAATATGGTTTGATCCCCTGCATGGTGCCTACTGCAGATTGGAGTGCAGATGCCAATCAGGTAGTGTGGAATACGATTTTTGTATTTGCCACCGAATATTTATATCACTATTACGGACAAAAGGAAACTGTAAAAGAACTGTATCCCCGATTAAAGGCTTACGCTCAGAATTGTATCGAAGACAGCAGATCCTATGAATGGACCTGGGCTGATAAGCAGCTGTCAGATTGGCTTTCCCCTCAGGGAGATCCCGATGCGTGGGCAAATCATGGAGAAGGTCCCGAAGGAAGCGGCATCTGCGGCAGCGTATTTGTTTACAAAATGCTGCAGACCATGGAGCGCCTGGCTACCCTTGTAGGATGTGAACAGGATATTGTTATATACCGTGATGCAGAAGAAAAAATGTATGCCGCTTTCCAGACGAAATATTTCCATCCGGAGGAGAATCTGTATGACACCGGTTTTTGGCTGAATTACGAGGGTATGATCAGGACAAAGTATCGCCAGACATCGAATTTATTGCCTCTGGAGGCCGATATTGTACCTGAGCAATATAGGGCAGACGTGTTGAAGCGCTTAGTGCAGGATATTCACGAAAAGGGAGATCACCTGGACACCGGCTGCGTAGGTACCCGTATTTTCCTGCCTGTGTTGGCGGATAACGGCTATGCTGATCTGGCCTGGAAGGTATTAAAGCAGGATACTTACCCCAGCTGGGGATTTTTGCTGGCGAAAGGGTCCGACACCATGTGGGAAAATTGGGAAAGCGCTACCCGTTCTCTGGACCACTATTTCTTCGGTACCTGCGATGAGTTCTTTTATTCTCATTTGAGCGGCATTCGTCAAATTAAGGATGGCTGTAAGCACGTGACCATCAAGCCTTTGTTCTATAAGGAACTGGCATATGCGGGCGCATCCGTTCAGACTGTCCGTGGTGAACTGAGCTGCCGCTGGAAGTGGGAAAAAGAGTGTGCAGCCGATGGGGCTGAAGGTGATCGGAGTGCTGAAAAGGCAGGAAGAGCGCGCCTGGAGATCAAGGTGCCCTACGGCGCAGAGGCTGAGATCATCCTGCCTGCCGGAAAGATAGAGATTCTGAAAGGTCGGGAAGGTATTTGTGGCCATGTGGATGTGTGCGGTGATGCAGGAGCCTGTGGCGACGGCAAAATCAAGCTTGCGGCAGTTTCAGGCGAGTATGTGATCAGCTTGGAAGTGTAGGTAGTGTTTGCTGTCTCAGACAATATTTTTGCAGAAATATGACTTTATAAAGAGTTTAGAATTGCCGCTCTTGACGTTAGGAATAGTATGTCCTATTATATTAGTTAGCGGCGAGGTGTAAGAGCCTGACGTTGCATGAATACGACGCATGTTTATGGACCTGCGGCAGACAAAGGGGTATATTATGAAATTCCATTTTGAAACCAACTATGATATGAGATCGCTGACAGCCATGGCCAAGGGCCTGAGAAAGACTGTCCGCAGCAAAGAAAGCAAGCGCAATCGCATTATGTGTATCGCCATGGCGGTGATTATGTTGCTTCTTGTTTTGGCAAACGGCAGTGCAGCCTTGGAGATGACTTTCTGGAATGTGCTGAACTGGATCATTATTGCGGCATTGATCCTGTCTGTTAT
>JAZSFW010000188.1:0-3442 GCA_045532445.1 Acetatifactor sp.
ATTTTTTTATGTGTCTTATTCTCCCTGTACTTCATTTATACTCCCCTATGTTTTTAGTGTATCTTTATCATACCATACTTTCCGCTAAATCCATAGTCATTTTTTGCAAATAATATTTTTTTAATATTTTCGTAATAAAACCATACCAGTTTTCAGACCTGCAATCTCAAGCATAGCCTCTTCCCTAAATTCATGGTAATATCGTAATTCTCGTTCCGATTGGACAATAATCAAATAAAAGATCCATCACTTCATTATCTACCGCAATACATCCTCTTGTCCAATCCGAAGAACCTCCACATCCATGAATCATGATTTCTCCACCTAAAGGAGTGTACCAATCCGGACATTGACCTTTGTCAATTGCACTCACGATGCGCTCATAAGTCTCTTTATCGATTCTTTCATCTAAAAGAGCCGCAGCTGCATCTTCTTTGTTCGGATAAGATACTCCCAGGGACAGATAAAAGGAACTTTTACTGTTTCTTACACAAACATAATACTCTCCCTCCGGAGTCTTACCGTCCCCTTCCATCTGCTTTTGCCCTTCCGGTGCAAATCCCAGACCAATCGAAAAAGTATCAATTAGCGTTTCACCCTGCCATAACTCCAGCTGACGCTCTGCTTTCTTTACAACAATAGAAACCTCTCCATCTTCAGGATTCGCCGGCGGGTAGCTTGAGGCATAATCTCTATGGACATATCCTTTGATTTCTCCATAGCTGATATACAGCCAATCTCCCTCTTCCTCTATTTTTATAATTTCTGTACCCTTTGTCAGTTGCGCGAGAACCTCTCCGTCAGTACCTGGAGTCTTTCTAAAATTAACAGTTGAACCTGATATCCAATATGTTTCACCGCTGTGAATATCCTCTATAGAAACCTCTGTATTCTCTTCTTGTTCTGGCGATTGACTGTTGTTTTCTGGATTTTCCTCTTCTGCTGATGGGTTGTTATTTTCCAAATTTACATCTTCTGAGTACGATATAGTTGGAACATTGGTATTGGGTAGGTTGCTTTCTTGATGATTGCTTTCTTGATCATCTGCACAGGCAGACAAAACAGACATCATGATAACCATCAACAAAACTGTATAAAAACGCTTCATATATTCCTCCATTGATGTAACTTTTGCTTATATTAGCCTTCTTCTATTCGATTCTGATGTCAGACTCTCCTTTTGTCGCTTCCACTAAACGTTCCATTAACAATTTCACACCTGTATGTCCTGAAAAATGGGGAAGCAACTCTTTTACCCGGTACAAAAGCATTCCTCTTTCACTTCCGGTCCAACACTTAAAATATTCCTCCGGTACATACTCTAATGTACTCACAAATGGCGAAGTATATTTATGTTCTTGCAGTTCATCATACTTAGTCGCTTCCTGCTCAGCCATAAGCAAATATTCAAATGCCTTATCAGCATCGTTTTTCAGCAAATATAACTCTGCAAGTCTCCTCCAATTCCACCCCACAACCCTATGATAAAATTGGAAATTACCATCCGGCATCAGCAAATAATACAGTTGGTTTGCAGTCTTCACATACTCTATCTTATCGTCTACTGCTAAGCTTTGTGCAAAACCGTACTCCTTCTGAAACGCAATCTTGACCAAAGACATTGCCGTATAATCAATGGCTGCCAGCATATTACTTTGCAGCTGATGCACTTTTTGATCGCCGGAATAAATCTGCTCCAGTAATCGTTCTCTACTATGCTCTGTATCTGCTACGCTTTTTGCCAAATGTAACGCTTCCGCAGTGTTACCGGATTTCACATAGTACTCACACAGCAGCCTGATTGCTCTGCAACGCTCGTTTTCATCCCTGCAGTCCTCCAGTACACTTTGACACAAAGAATAGATCTGACCCGGAAAGTTTTCTGCCACATATTCTTCCCGTTGCTGCCCGGTACCACCTTCGTACAGATCCAGGATTTCTGCCAGATTCATCATCATATGAAAATCCCGTGGATACTCCCGCCTTGCCTCCAGCATTAACTCCTTACATTTGCATAATTCTCCATTTTTCCGTAACTCCCGGAAAGTCTCCTCGTAAGCTTCCTTATTCTGCTGATGATCCTCGTTGTTCATATCAAAAAGCACATCTGTGGTCACATTAAAATACCTTGCAATCACCGGAATCAATGAAATATCAGGAGCCGCAAGATCGTTTTCCCAGCGGCTTACACTCTGAAACGATACGTTTAAAGCTTCCGCAAGTTTTTCCTGCACAATATTATCCCGCTTTCTCAACTCACGTATCACCTGTCCTATACTTTTTCCCATTTATTCTTCCTTTCGCGCACTGCAATGCTTTGATTTTCAGCTGTGACTTTATCATATAGGATTTGAGAAGTATATTCCATCACTCTTTTTAGGAATTATTTTTCTCGGAATTTAATTTATTATCCCAATCCGGTTACATCAAAAAGCTTGCCCCCTTGAACGATGGCAAAACTCTATTAGCCATTTTTGATGTTTTATCGATTTGGGCTAATAGATTATATGTCCAATGGTTTCTTTTCTCTTGCCACTATAAAAGTATCAGGTAAATACGGCGTTTCTGCCTTATTTATCGCACTCACTGTAACTGCGGAAGATGGGACTTGAGCAAAAGTCCAAAACCGAGAATACCCATAGAAAGGAGCTTTCCGGGCACTGACTTGAGGTGTGTAAACAGAGTGTAAAAACTTATATATTTAATTCATTATACCAACCCGGTCGATTATCAGCCACATCAAAAAGTTTGCCCTCTTGATATATTGCAAAACGATTAAAAGCCTCTGTATTATCATACAAAACAGCCAAGTCACATAGACGGATAATTTCCTTTAAGCGGTTAAGGCTTTCTACATATCTTCGTTCAACATCTGCATCAGGAATACCATGTCCACCTTGTGAAACACGATATGCAATACGTTCCTTGGCAATATCGACGGAAGCAATCCCCACATAATGGAGTTCAATCTTATAACCCAGTAACTTAGCCAATTTGAGATTTTGAATGATACTTGCTCCGCACAGTGTTGTTTCTTGATTAAAAGTTATGCCCTGATCAAAATATTCTTTAATCTTTTTAACTGCAATTTTTCCTGCCTTTAAAACATCTGATATGTTTTGCCAATTACCAAAACTCCTTACAATTTCATCTGTATTGATTCTAGGCATATTTTTTAAGGATTCCAGTGTTTGGTACAAAGTAGATTTGCCGGCACCATTGACGCCGGCAATCAGTATATATTTCTTCATTTAGAATAGATTCCTTTCAATAACCTGCTTCTGTTTTCGCTGAAGCAAAAAATTCCCGACCATTTCAAAAAAATCTTGTTCTTCTTCATTTTCCGCCTCCAGCACAAGCTGTAACGTATCCTCCGGCTGTAGTTGTTTTATATCTTGGAACATTCTGGAGTATTTTTTTTACATCACACATAAAAGCACCT
>JAZSFW010000065.1:0-4818 GCA_045532445.1 Acetatifactor sp.
GGTATTGACTTTTATAACAGAGTGATCGATGAGATGGTTGCACAGGGAATCACACCTATGTTTGACTTATTTCACTCCGATCTTCCCTACTGGGTAATCGAAGAGGGAGGAATCATCGATGATAGATTTGTAGACTGGTTCACCCATTATGCTACGATCTGCTTCCGCGAATTTGGAGACAGAGTCAAACTGTGGAATACGGTAAATGAGCCGAAGCTGAGTGTTTACGGTCCTTATTCCTTTGCTCGAGGCCTACCCTATGTCAGAGACGAAGCGCTGGCACTGAAAGCTTCCCATAATATGATAATTGCTCATTTCCGCTGTGTAAAGATCCTGCATAAAATGTGGCCGGACGGACAGATGGGTTCTGTTAACAATGCCGGAAAGGTCTACAGCCTGTCTTTTGACCCGGAGGATATTGAGGCTGTACAACGTCACCAAGCAATGCAGCTGTTGTTCTTAGATCCCATGCTTCTTGGAGAATACCCCAAGGAAGCAGTGAATTATCCCGGAGTCGGAAAATATATTACCGAAGAAATGAAAGAAGAGGTTAAGAAAGAGTTTGTTCCCATGGACTTTTATGGTATCAACTTCTACTGCCCGGGATTTAGCCGCAAAGGAAACACCTGTGCAGACGGAACCGACTATTTTGAGCCGGATATGCCCAGGGATGAGTATGGTTTCTACACCTATGCGCCGGCATTGTTTGATTTGTTGTTGGATTTAAAGGATAGATACGGAGATGTTCCGGTTTATATCACAGAAAACGGATATACCTGCCGCAGAAATATGCAGACCATGGAAGTCAAGAATGACTTAAATGATGCAGAGCGAATCAAATACATCCGTGAGCATCTGCGTGCGTGCAGACGTTCTATCAGTGCAGGTGTAAATCTGAAGGGCTATTATTACTGGTCTGTAATGGACTGTTGGGAGGGAACCATGGGCTATGGTTATCCCATGGGATTGATCGCTGTCAACTTTGATACACTGGAGCGTACACCCAGAGATTCTTTCCATTATTACAAAGCCGTTATTGAAAACAATATGATCGATTAATTAACAAAAAGGCAGATCCTTTTCGTAGAAGGTTCTGCCTTTTCTCTTATCTATCGATTCAGTTTTCTGTCTCTGATCTCTTCAAAATATGTTTTTGTCGTACCAAAGGATCTGGGCGGGAAATATCCGGGATCACCGGGCTTTTTCCTGGCTGCATATTCCCCGTCGCTTAAACCTTCGTGGTCGCTTCCGCCGGAAATATAGAGGTTCTTTTCATAAGCAATCTTGATGGCCTGTGCTCTCTCCTCTTCTGTCATCATACTATGCCAAACTTCCAGTCCTTCAATTCCCATTTCAACCAATTCATCTAGGTAGCAGAGTTGTTCGTGGGGATGAGCCAGAATAGCGATACCGCCGGCATCATGGATCAATTGAATGATCTCATGCTCTTGTTTGAATTCCCGGTGAGGGGGAACTTCAAAGCGGTGCTCTGCGAACAGTTCTCTCCAAAACCAGCCTCTGTCTTCAGGAGTCACCAGTCCCTTATCCAGCATAGCTCTCCAAAGATGATTGTTGCAAAGCCAACGAATGTCTTTGTTGTATTCCAGTACTTCTTCCCACTCAATTCCTTTGATGCGGCCCAGCTTTACACCACGGTCAAACAATACGTGGGTCTGCTCGGTCTCCCGGATCCCCATGTCGATCAGATACTGCTTCATGGCCGGGTGTTCGGGATCAAAATGGTAACCAACAATGTGGAATGTTGCCTCTACCAGATCAGTACGGTGTGCCAACAGCTTGGAAGGGGAAGAAAACTCTGCGCCAAAAATACATTCAATCCCTTCTTTGTCACAGGCTGCTTTAAACTCAGGATAACCGGTAGCGATATCGTGGTCAGTGAGGGCAAGAGCTTTATAACCTTCCTCCTTGCACACTTGAACAATCTTGCTGGGCGAATAGTTTCCATCGGAGTGTGTGGAGTGAATATGAAGGTTTGCATATAAATCCATAGAGTTATCCTCCTAACAGTTTTGCAAAAAAAGTTATACAGGCATCGTGATGGACGTAACAGGAGTGAATGCGTTAAGTGCTTTGGGAAGATGAGGCTCTTCCAGTTCTTCAATCCGATCGGTCTTACCTGCAAGATATTCATCAATCAGCATCTTGGCGGTCTCACATCGTGTTGCCATACCGCCGTAATTGTAATCCTGTCTGTACCAGCCCATAATCTTGGAAAGCTTTCTCCACAGACCTCTGTGCATCAGGCGGATTTCCTCAATCTGGGTCTTCATAAGTGGAAGAAGTTCTTCGCTGATTTGGGTAAGGGTTTCCTTGTCGCCAGTCTGGTAAGCCGGTACTAGGGTTTCAGCGATCCTGGTCTTCACTGCAAGGTATTCAAATATCTTTTCGGCAAAGCGGTAGAGATCTTCAAATTTGCCGTGGTATTGCTTCATCTGCTCAGCATTTTCCTGATAGTATGCACTCATGGGACGGCTCTTTAAGTGTTCCTCATAGATGCCTTCCATGATATCCTGCCAGAACAGGGCTCTTCCGAAGAAACGGTCATTAAAATCAGGATAAACATCGTTTTTGCCAAATTGGTTATGGAAGTTGCTCATACGCATAAAGCCGTCAAAGTCACCTTCTGTGCAGGCAAAGAAACGCTCTCTCAGGTGATCTTCAGAGGGATTTTCTTTATAACAAAGCTCTGCTGCCATGGACAGACCCAGAAGATTTGCATATAAGTTGCTGCTGCTCCAGGAGGTCATCATCATTTCGTTGATACCGTACTTTCGGCAGGCACGCAAGGAGTATTCTGTTGCTTCATAAGCATAGTTGTTCTCCGGAAGGATACCTGACCAGTCCCAAACGCCGCCGGCAAAAATCACATCCCGTTTCATATCCAGATGCTTTTCAATCATGTATTCATCACAGCGAGGCTCCTCACCATAATGCCAGTAAACCAGCTGTATTTCCTTGGGGATTGCCTGCTTGGTCTCCTCAGATACCACCAGATCCTTCTGATAATACTGGAAACCGTCTTCTGCATTGATGCGGAAGTACATATCACTCCACATCATAGGGGTGAGACCGTATTTGTTGGTGATTTGTACCAGTCTTGCCATAAATTCATGGAAAATCTGAGCCCTGGGCACATAGCCGTTTTTGTCCAGGAAAGCACCGCGTCCCATATCATGAGCTTCGTCCATACCGATATGGATTCTCTTGGAGCGCAGACAGCTGCTTACGGTTCTGATCAGTTCATCAAGGAATTCGAAGGTCTTTTCTTCCCTTGCCAGCAGAACAGAGCTGGTGTCTTTGATGGGTTTTGCTTCCGGCCATTTCAGATAAGAGCTCATATGACCATAACACTCCAGACAAGGAATGACTTCAATTCCGTAATCAAAGGCATAATCATCGATGGCACGCAGCTCTTCTTCAGTGTATCTGCCGCGGAACAGACCGAAATAAGGGCGGCTCTTTAACTCGATGGTATCCTCCGTGTAGAGCATCATCATGTTATAACCCATGACAGCCAGATAATCCATCAGTTCCCTGGCACCTTCTACGCTGGGGGGGGCCAGGCTGGAGACGTTAAACATAACACCAATGGTTTGGAAGAAACCGTCTTCTGTCAGGTCAAAGGTGTCGCTTTTCTTTGCGTTCTCTACAAATACGCCCAGCTCTCGGAAAAAATGGTGTTTTTCCTGATAGTAAATGGTGCCGACACCATCTTTGTAAGAGGTACCGATGCGGTCACCGCAGACTGCATAAATGGGAATTCCGCCTGCGTCCTGTTCAAAATGAAGCAGGGACGCAAAACGGGAAATACCGTTTTGAAACATTGTATCTACATGAAAATTCAGTTTCATCAAGAAATCCTCCTTGTATAAAGTGGTAGTGTCAAAAAATCCTGTTAATTAACCATAATTGGATTAGAAAAGATGGCATCATCTTCGCTGTGGGCCTCTATCCTGCAATAGGTTTTGACAGTTGTCAGGTCAAAAACAAGGGAATTGCCCTCCGAAGAAGCCTGCAGGGAACCATCTGCAATCACATCAATGCGCTCAGCATGCTCCGTTTCGATGATCAGCTGATTCTGCTCATCGATCACAATCTTTTTGAATGCCAGGTCACCGTTTTGCAATTGGCAATAGAAGGTACCGCTTCGGTATGCTTTCAGACAGGGGTGTTCCGCCGCTTCTTCTACAAGAAGCACATTTCTGCCTCGGAACAGACAATTGTAACCGGGGGAGGAATGATGATCCGGAACAGCAAAGCCCCAACATCTTCTGCCGGTCATCAGGATGGCATCCCAATTCTCCAAATCCCAGCCGATAGGTGGATTGTACAACTGCTCGCAGGAATCGTTGTAGATTTCAATACCCAACACACGCTCCTTATCGTAATCCAGCAAAGTGGTCATCAAAGACAGAGGGAGCTTGGACCCGTTAGGGTGATTGATGACAATACCGCCACCGTCCTCAAACTGAAGATGCTCAAGCAGCTCCTTAAATCCGTAGCGCCATGATGCGTGGATACCCTTTGGCAGTTCCTTCAGAGGACGCCCGCTGCACCACATGCTTCCGGGTGCACAAACGTGTAAAGGCTCAAAGGGGGTATCCTCTCCGTCCAGCATCATGCCGTGATGCTCTGCATTGGGGCAGGAAATCATGTCTTCTTTAATTACCTCGGCAAAATCTTCACGACTGCTCAAAGGATAAATGGGAGCGGAAGGGTAATAGTTGGTGACAGACATGTGACGAATGCCTTGATCATAAATGTTCTGCAGATACTGTGCATTGGGGCAATGCATAT
>JAZSFW010000310.1:0-2749 GCA_045532445.1 Acetatifactor sp.
CTCATCACACTGGCAGAAGAAAGGTTCATGTACATCATCGATGGAAAGGGAATAGAAGCTGGGAAGCTCAACCCCTGTCTTTTCTGCAAGCTCCACGTCTTCTTTAATAATATTAAGAAGCTTTTCCAAAAGAGCCTTACCGAATTCTTCATTGGAGAAACAATAGCTGACTACTCTGATACGTTTCCCCTGCACCTTGTTCCAGGCCCACCACTCAGGATGTTCCTCAAAATACTTATCTGGCGGGAAATATTTGCCCATGGTGTGAACATGATGCGGTCTGCCTGCCATTCTGGCCCCGCCAAACTTCCGAACGGTCTCGTCATAGACGGCATCGGGAATATCATCATCCAAAGGAGAGATGGCATTGGTACGGGTCTTAGCCAAAAAAGGAAAGGCTTTGGAACCGGCCTGGGAGTCCATAAAGGTCTTACGGTAGTCAAAGCAAGGGGCTCCTTCCTTGTACAGATTCTCGTCAAGAGAAAGACTTTCCAGAGAAAGGATGTCCTCCTCATAGGGATTCCACCATCTTACGCCAACAAAATCTTCCAGGAAATGATAGGCTGCGTAGATTATTCCACGTTCTCCCCTGTTTTTACCTCCGGTAAGAATCAGATTGCCGTCGCGCATGGCAATGATCCAGTTTTCCATGCTTGTTCCGCATATGTTCGCACTTTTCGCAAACTCGGTCTGTCCAACAAAGATACTTTTTCCCTTTGCTTCGTCTTCCGTAACAATCGGATACTTTACATCAAGAGCTTTTTCAAGATAAGACTGCAATTCCTCTGCCGCTGTTTTCTCTACGATAGCAGGGTCTTTGGGCATAACGATCAGACAATCATTGATGCCTCTTGTAAGAAAAATCTTTTCCATAAAATCTCCTCCTAGACAATTTCTCATTGAGAGAAACAATATTTTCAGATTTAAAATATCACTAGATACATTTAAAGTCAATATAAAATCCGATGATTATTTGTTAATTTCTCACTACAATCATGCGATCGATATAAATTGCATTTTCATCTCCGGGGCTTCCAGCAAACACTTCACCGGTAAACTTCATGGATATGTATACATCACAGGCATCCATCGGGAAACCAACTGCCAGGCCGGAAATACTGATAAAGCCCGTGAGCCCTGCCAGAACCACTCTCCTGTCGTAGGATTCTGTGATCCCTGAGAAGGATCCTAAATGGTATAGGTGGTATCCGCCAGGTATCAGATCTTCCTTGTACAAATCCTTCTGTACAATCGTCTCCCCTGCCTCTTTCTGCAATAAAAAAGTAAGAGGGCTTTTGTTTTCGGCGTACTTCGATGTGGGATTTCTTGTATATATGATGTTAGCCCCTTTTGCCTCATCATTGCTTAGCTTCATCACTTTGGAAACAACCGTATCTTTATCCTCCACGATTGCATATCCCATGTATCTTACGATAGATTCCCGGGCATATTTGGGCATATATAACAAAGAGAACTGATAGATATCTTTCTCGTCCACATTTTTTAATTCCTCAGGGATGTCAAAAACCTCTTCCTCTTCCGGAAGCTCTTTAAAATACTTGATCTCCGAAGCAATGCCACCCGGAACTCTTTTGCCATTATGACTTTCTGCGTATTCCTCCAGCGCTGATACAACCCGGGTCTTCAGGGTCTTGATATCAAACTCAAACTGCTCGCCCTGTGCCTCGGCCATTTTCTTCAGATCAAAGAATTTGAACGCCATGACGGAATCAAGGGGTTTTCTGAGCCAGTTTACACGGCTTTCATATGGCTTTTGAGAAGCAACCGCCGCTTGAGCCTGATCCAGAATTCCGGATCCCTTAATGGCAGCCTGCGCATCAATATAGTTAAAACGACTGTCCTCTCGGTAACACCAAACCTGTACCTTGTTCCTTTCGGCCGTTTCCCGAAGGAGCTCTAAATACTCTTTGACATATTTTGCAGCCTTGCCATAATAACGGTTTAAGAAATCATCCATGAGAGCCTCTTCATCTGCGCCGGGATCTTCCAGCAAATGTGTGAGCATATATCTGTTAAAGTCAAACACATCCGCCAAAGGTTTCTGCACCTCAATAAAAAGTCCTTTTACACCGTATTTCTGATAAGCTTCTATAGTTTTTTTGAAGCCAAAGAAAAGGGGCAGCGGGAAATTGATCTGAAAACTATACAAATAATCATAGATATATAATTCGCTTCCCGCTTTATTGCACACCTCAGACCAAGACGTCAGCAACCGAAGGAAATTTTTGTTGCTGGAAGCATAAATATCCCGCAGAATATCTCTGGAAAAACATGCAAGACGGATAATACAATTCTTCTCCTGCAAAGTCTCATCCTTGGGCGGCTCAATGAAATTAAGGTAAGCCAGAATCTCTATTTTGGCAAAAGGATACTTCTTGGCAACTTCTCTTGCTACTTTATTTACAAACTGGATCACATAGCCGGAATAACCGGATTCTTTTATGGTTTTGGCACATTCCTCGCACTGGCAGAAGTACCATTCATTTACATCATCAATGGAAAGGGAATAGAAGCTTGGTAACTCAACTCCTGTCTTTTCGGCAAGCTCCACATCTTCCCGGATAATAGCCAACAATTTTTCAAGGAGGGCGTCGGAAAATCCTTCGTTTGACAGGCAGTAGCTGCCTGTTTTTAAGCGTTTGCCTTGTACTTTGTTCCATGCCCACCACTCCGGATGTTTCTCGAAATATTGATCTACCGGGAAATATTTGCCCATGGTGTGCACATG
>JAZSFW010000272.1:0-4988 GCA_045532445.1 Acetatifactor sp.
TTTATGCCCTTTTAGGCACTAAACAGCAAATTAAATCAAATATTGCCACTATTTTTGCACCACGTCAATATACTCTTCAAAGAAACGCTGACCCATAATATGCTGCGACTCTCTGGAAAAATGAATCACATCTCCGTTAGAAAGAACCTGATTATTGCTCAGCATGTCAGAGACATCTACATATCTGCCGCCAATCTCTTCAGCGCTTTCGCGAATCGCCTTCATTACTGCGTCAGCACACACTTTATGTGACTGATACCACTCGTTACAGAAGCCTGCTGTAAGGAAGGGTACCGATCTGCAATTGAATTTTGTATAAAAATCATCCAGCATTGCTGTTAGATTCGCTTTATGTGAGCGATAAAGTGCCTCGGGATCACAATCCTGAATTTCATTTTCAACAACGTCGTGCTCACCCTGGTGCCACAAAAAAGCTACAATTCTGTTGTCCGGATTGCAGGACAAAGCGAGGCTGACCATCTCCAGCATGCGATTATGCAACGGATTGCCGACACCCCAACCCGGGCAGGTAAAACCTGTTCCGCCGTAGCCTGAATCAATAATTAACACCTTTCTGTCCGGCTCCAAACATTTTTCCGCATAGCTCTCTGCAAAGGTGATTGCCAGATTGCTGATTTTTCCATAATCGCACAGAACCTCATCTGCAATTCTGACGGTATTTCTTGCGGCTGGGTTCAAAAACTTCATAAGAAATCTATACTGGCTGCCTTCTTCTGGTGTATAATAGTAAGGCACCGCATCATTCTCCATAAGTAGAACGCGCTCGTTCGGAACGTACTCCTTTGAAACGGGTCCTTCACCATAACCGGAAGAATTGGATTGACCTGCCAACAGAATAATGTCGAATTTTTCTTTGCTTAATGTTTTGCGCATAATAATCCTCCTCTATTTGTGTTTTGCATGTTTTGCAGGATTATTATAGCGTGTTATATGGCTAAAAAACATAGGTATATTGTTTGAAAATATGGAGATTTCGGGATGTTTTAGGCTCACCAGAAAAGAGCTACATAAATGTTTTTCTATATTCCCTTGGTGAAATCCCAAATTTATTGCGAAACTGTCTTGAGAAATAGAACTGATCGCAAAAACCAAATTTCTCGCTGATCTCCAGGACAGACATATTTGTTTTGGTCAAAAGCTGCTGTGCCTCAAAGAGAACCATGTCGCGGATATAGTCATGAACGGAGAGCGTAAGTTCTTTTTTGAAGTGCTTTGTCAGGGTGCTGACCGAAACAAAGGCGTGTTCAGCGATCATTTCCAAGGTCAGCTGAACAGTGGGATTATATTTGATATACTGAATCGCACGAGCTACGCAGTCTGATAAATTTTTGCTGGTAAGATCCAGATTGTTTTGCTCTATGATAGAAAGAAGGACGTCATAAAGCGCCTGACGTACCCGAAGGGAGCTTGTTAGCGTCGTGTAGGAAAGACCTTCTGTAAAAAAATCAATTTTATTGTCAGAAAGAGTTACGGAACAAGGCTCTTTGCATTTGCGGAACAGATCAATACCATCGACACCGCTTAGCTTTAACTGAAAATAGATATGATCCAGATGGTCGTTGCACGAATATGCAAAGGAACAGCCGGCAGGGAATAAATACCAGTTTCCGGCTTCCATCAAAAATACCCGATTATCCATAAGTTTAATCTCTGCCTGGCCGCTAACAATATAGAACAGGCGGGAGGCGATTGGGTTATAAACCTTTCCATTCCAGTCGGTGCCTACATCTGCTCGGCCGTAAAAAAACAGAAGAAGGTGAACGGGATTAAGGTTTTGACAAATAACGGAATTGGATTGAATCATACACATATCCTCTGCTTTTTATAAAAATTCATGTTTTATGGACAACCATGATAAAAATATCATAGCATTGTAAGAAGGAGATTACAAGCAGTTTACCCGAAAATCCATATTTTAACTTCTTTTGTCTATATTGTACAGTGTTTTGGTATGGTATGATATGTTTGTAAAGGATGCAGGCATTGTGATATTGCTTTTTCCTGCATTGCCTGTAAAAATCTAAAGGTTAACAATAAGTGCTATTGTTGAAAGGAGTTCTTATGTTAAAAGATTTTACCAAGGAAAAATTTGATATTATCATTCAGGCCGGTCAGTCCAACGCGGAAGGGAACGGAATGGGTAATGTAGAAAAGCCTTATAAGCCCACAGAAGATGTATGGTTTATGTGCGGTCCTTTAGATCGCCACGAATTTTATATGTACCCTGCCTGCGAGGGTGTTCGTGAAAACGAAATCCTGAGTAATTTTATCCTGAAATTTGCTGAAAACTATGTGGCTGATCAGAGACTCAAAGACGGAAGAAAGCTTTTGGTCCTTTGCACAGCAGTAGGTGGAACCGGTTTTATTGATGGTCAGTGGAAGAGGACAGATTGCTATTATCTTAGAATGATGGACATGATCCGCACGGCACTTTCTTTGAATGAAGAAAACCGTCTGGTTGGTCTTATCTGGCATCAGGGCGAATCAGATTCTCTCTTTAAGGCAAGCTTTGAAGTTCACTACAACCACTTAATGGGATTGTTAAATTCTGTTCGTGAGGAATTTAAAGTCCCGGAGATTCCTTTTGTGGCCGGAGATTTTGTTTATGACTGGAGAGATAAGAACAGTGAGGTTTGTGCGCCTGTTTTGAACGCGATCCGTGCAGTCTGCAGCGACTATGCATTTGGTGATTTTGTGGAGTCTGATGGACTGAAATCCAATATGCAGGAGTTGAATCGTTTGACTCCTTGTTCCGGAATGATGATTGTAGATGATATTCATTTTTCAAGAAAATCATTGTATGAATTGGGTGACAGATACTATCATGCGTTCAGTAAAATTTGTAAACAGTAGGTTTGCGTTACATAAAGGATGTTTTCCTGAATAGTTAAGGGCGAGTGCCTGTATCTGCCGGAAATGGCAGGGGAGGCATCGCCCTTTTAGTTGAAAGGAAGCTATGGGTAATTAAAAGATGGAAGCGATCATGGCAAGCACATGATTGGCATAGGCACTGAAGGCGGTACGATCTTTCTTAAGTTCATCGGTAAGTTCAAAAAAGAGTTCTTTGCTCTTGTAATCCCTTTTGAAGAAAGGTTCACGAAACATGCCCCATTGAGGGAGGTATTGTGAGTTCTTTCTTGTATAACACAAAGCTGCAGTGGCAGGAACACGGTGCTGACTGTCTACAAAAGAAGCTACCGATCTATGTAGTGCTACGTCTTCTGTGGGGAGATAGTAGTAATCTTTATAATTTGCGTAGAAATATTTCATTTCTTCTTCATATACCGGTACTTTGATGGCGCCAGTCAAACCCTCACCGGAAAAATAGCAGCCATTTGCCGAAGCAGATACAGGACGGGGAAGCGCAGCGGGAAAACTCACTGTCATTAACACCTCCATCCGTTTCTCGCCATCCAGACTTCGATAATAATTTGCCTGTACTTTTTTGACGATCACATCCTTTGTAAACAGATCATAATAAGCCAGAGCAGGAAGACACATGAGCATTCCGGACAAATCTTCTTTGTTGTGCAGAAAAATTGCGTTTTCAGTGGATTCGGAAGGCGTTTTTATGTATTCCTGGTATAGTTCGATCAGTTTGCCGCCGCTAAAGGGATCTTCTCGCAGGATGCCAAGAAACTGCTCCAGGGTCTTTTGCTTACAGTTGGGAAGCTTCAAGAGATATTTGCAGGGTGAGATCCATTTATATAAATCAATCGTTTTCATTTCTTCGAAAGAGTAAGCCAGGTCATATTGTTCGCACTTATGAAGAATAAAAGGCAGATCAAATGCGTTGCCGTTAAAGTGGATCAGACACTTATAGTTACCTGCAAACCAGAAAAATTCTGTAATGATATCGATCTCTTCCTCATAATTCTCTGCAAACCATTGGATCGTCTGCCAACAGCCATCTTCATAATAAACACAGCCGATCAGGTACAGATAGGAAGCCTTTGGGCTGAATCCTGTGGTTTCGATATCAAGAAACAAAATATCTTTAAGCGGTGCAATTTGCTCCAGAGGATAGTTTAACGCAAGGTCAAGGGACGCTTTCATGGTTTTCATAGGGGATCCTCCAATCATGCTTGCAGTGCAAAGCCTTCAAAGTGGGCTTATAATCTGCGTAAGCTTATTATACCATAAATCATAATTAAACAGTAGTATTTTCCGGAAATTAATTTGGAATTTTTCCATTGCATGTTGGTATTTTTCCATTTGAAAGATACAGAAGAAATGATATAATAATAAAACTAGATATCTTTGCTTTTGTGTGAAGAATGATTGCGCGATTATAAATCAAAGGAGACGCTGATATGAAAGAAATTTTATACGATGAAAAAACCCTTATGCATGGTAAATATCCCGAGATCAAGAAACTTGGTGTCTGCAGCATGTATGGCGAAATGACTCCGTTTGTCTGGAAGGGCAGATTGATGCGTATGGAACTTGTGGATCCAAGCTTTGGAACAGATAAGAGTATGCGTAAAGGAGCAGGAATACGGGATGTGGAAACCGGGGAATTTATTTCCTACTGTGCCCGGGATGTATATTATCATTCAGCCTATGTTGAGGAAGATACAGTGTATGTTCTTGGTGTGGATGTGAATGGTTGGGATACGATCCGTATCTACGAAAGCCATGACCTCATCAACTGGACCGACCGGGTTCTTTTTACCAATCCCGGCTGGAGTTATTGTAATACCGGTCTGACCAAGGGACCTGACGGATATGTTCTCATGATTGAGGCTGCTGAGCCCAGTGAATTTGTGAAGGTTCCCTATACACACTTTTTTGCAACGTCCCCTGATTTAAAGACCTGGACCCATCTGGATCCGGAGCGCTATTCACTCACGAAAGACCGTTATCATGGCGGTCCCTGGCTGAGGTATTCGGAAGGATGGTATTATGCCATAGCAGTAGAGATGCTGCCATGCAGGATTTTTACCAGTCACATATTCCGTTCGAAA
>JAZSFW010000055.1:0-6179 GCA_045532445.1 Acetatifactor sp.
GTACCCAACCACAACATGTTTGAGTGCGCTGTGCGCACGAGTTTTGTGGTTGGGTGCTCTGCCCTTAACTTCTATTTCAGCCATTTGTCAACCCTTAGTAACTCTTGCGGCTTTTGCAACTGCAAACAAACACAGCCCGGACACCGCCTGCTTCTTGAAGCGACTGCCTGCGGCGCGCCTGACCGACGTGTGAAATGTAACGTTTTGCCTTGCTTTTTGAGTAATATTTTTATTAGGACTTGATTTTTCCAAAAAATTGTACGATAATATTTATTAGTAGTTTGCCATTTACGGAGGTGTTCCATGTTTTACGATGCCGAATTAGCCTTTTTTCAATCACTTCTGACCAATTATCACATTGACTCCCATTTTGTGACAGAAGAAACTGCTGCATCATTCAATCTTGATCTGGGTTTACGCAGGCTGCTCGGCCAGGATATCACCAAACCTTTGCGGCAATTTTTGAAAGAACACATCCGCTCTCACACCATTTACCATGTTACGGATCCTTTTCATTGCAGATATGCGATGTTTGTCCTTCCGGATATGGAGCCTACGACTGTAATGGTGATCGGTCCCTATTTGTGTGGTGAGATCACAAAGCAGAGTATCTATCAGATCATTGACAAACATCATATTCCACCGGGACTATTTCCTCAGATTGAGAAATATTACAGCATCATTCCTGCATTCCCGTTTGATAACCATGTCAATATTTTATTAAACACCTTTGGAGAGAAAATATGGGGCGGAATTGATGGATTCACAGTCACTTCCATGAATCATGTACTTGAGCCATCAGATCCCATATCTGAAACAGTACTCAACAAAAACATGGAAGAACCCTTTCTCAGCATAAAGG
Organism: Acetatifactor sp.; assembly: GCA_045532445.1. GTDB lineage: Bacteria > Bacillota > Clostridia > Lachnospirales > Lachnospiraceae > Acetatifactor. The sequence goes on from JAZSFW010000055.1 coordinate 863, forward strand.
TTCTGGAAGACCGCTATGCTATCGAGAACAAGCTGATGCAGGCAGTAACTCAGGGACAGCCCAACAAAGCAGACTCCATTCTGGGTTCTCTCTCCATTTCCGTAATGGAGGACCGCACCACAGATCCCCTGCGCAATTTGAAAAATTACAGCATTATCATGAACACACTCCTGCGAAAAGCAGCTGAAGCCGGTTTTGTTCATCCGCTACACATTGACAAGCTCTCTTCGGATTTTGCCCGCAAAATAGAATTATTTAATTCCAAAGAATCCGGCATGAAGCTTCTTCGGGAGATGATCCACAAATATTGTCTGTTGGTAAAAAATCATTCCATGAAAAGCTACTCCTTACTGGTACAGCGGGTGATCACACAGATTGACCTGGATCTGACTGCCGACTTAAGCCTGAAAACACAGGCAAAGCTTCAAAATGTCAATGCCAGCTATCTTTCCAGTCTGTTTAAAAAAGAAACAGGCATGACCTTAACCGAGTACGTCAACCGGAAACGGATCGATCAGGCAATCTTTTTGCTCAACTCTTCCACGCTGCAGATCCAGATTATTGCACAGCGCTGTGGAATTCCGGATGTAAATTACTTTACGAAAACCTTCAAAAAATACATTGGCAAGACACCACGGGAGTACAGGGATAACATTCTTTTTTACGAACCCTGACCTCCCATTCTGCCATTAAGTCCAAAAAGCTGTTGTACCTGATTCATCCCCGGTACAACAGCTTCCTTATTTCCTCATGATCATTCAGCCACTACAGCACCTGTATAAAGCTGATAATATTTCCCCTTCTGCTCAATCAGATCCTCATGAGTACCTCGCTCAATAATTCGACCCTGCTCCAAAACCATGATGCAGTCACTGTTGCGCACCGTAGAAAGACGATGGGCGATTACAAACGTAGTACGACCCTTCATGAGCTTATCCATACCATCCTGCACGATTCTCTCTGTTCGGGTATCAATGGAAGATGTGGCTTCATCCAGAATCAGCACCGGCGGATCAGCCACCGCCGCTCTGGCGATTGCAAGAAGCTGCCTTTGTCCCTGGCTTAGATTGCTGCCATCTCCCGTCAGCACTGTCTGATATCCCTGGGGCAGACGATGGATGAAGCTGTCTGCATTTGCAAGCTTGGCTGCTGCATACACTTCTTCGTCTGTAGCATCCAGCTTTCCATAGCGGATGTTCTCCATAACGGTCCCGGTAAACAGGTGGGTATCCTGCAATACGATACCTAAGGACCTTCTCAGATCAGCCTTTTTGATCTTATTGATATTGATCCCGTCATATCGGATCTTACCATCCTGAATATCATAAAAACGGTTGATCAGATTGGTAATGGTGGTCTTACCGGCACCGGTTGAACCTACAAATGCAATCTTCTGCCCCGGTGTGGCATAGAGATCCACGTCATGGAGCACTGTTTTTTCCGGTATATATCCAAAGTCCACATCATCAAACACCACATCACCTGTAAGCTCCTGATAAGTCACAGTGCCGTCTGCCTTGTGGGGATGCTTCCAAGCCCAGGTTCCGGTCCGGTAGGGCACTTCCACCAGCTGGCCGTTCTCTTTTTTCGCACTCACAAGGGTCACATAACCTTCATCTACCTCTGATTTTTCATCCAGAAGCTTAAAGACTCTCTCAGCACCTGCCAGAGCCATAATGATACTGTTAAACTGCATGGACACCTGGTTGATGGGCATATTAAAGCTCTTATTAAAGGTCAGGAAGCTTGCAAGCTTACCAACTGTCAGTCCGGTCCATCCGTTCAAAGCAAGCACACCGCCCACAATGGCACACAATACATAACTCATATTTCCAAGCTGGGCGTTGATAGGTCCCATAACATTGGCATAGCGGTTGGCTCTGTTGGCATTTTCAAACAGCTCATTGTTTCGCTTTTTAAACTCTGCAATGGTCGCCTCTTCATGGCAAAATACCTTTACCACCTTCTGTCCGTTCATCATCTCTTCAATGTAACCATTCACATTGCCCAGGGCTCTTTGCTGCCCCACAAAGTTGCTTCCGGAAAGTCCCGCAACCTTTCCTGTGGTAAAGAGCATCGCTACCACCATCAGAAGCGTCACACCCGTCAAGGGCAGACTCAAACGGATCATACTGATCAGTACGCTGACGATGGTGATCACACTGTTGATCAGCTGGGGAATAGACTGGCTGATCATCTGACGTAAGGTATCAATATCATTGGTGTAAATGGACATGATATCTCCGTGAGGATGCTGATCAAAATACCGGATCGGCAGACTTTCCATGTGCACAAACAAGGCATCTCTGAAATTCCGCATCATACCCTGGGTGATCACCGCCATCACACGAGCCTGCGTATATGCCGCTACTACTCCGGCTGCATAAAAGCACGCCACTCTTCCCATTGCCCTGAGGAGTCCGGAGAAATCAGGATTCTGCTTTCCGATCAGCGGCGCAATATAATCATCGATCAGAGTCTGCATAAACAAAGTACCCTGGACGCTGGAAAATACCGTGGTAACGATACATAGTACCACCACAAGTCCGGCCCATGCATAATCCTTCAGCACAAACTTCATCAATCGAATAAACAACCCCTTGGGATCCTCAAGCTTCGGCTTCGGTCTCCCACGCATTTCACCTGGTTTAGCCATCCTTACATCTCTCCTTTCTCATCAAAATCACCGCCGCCGGCAGTCTGCTGCTCATACACATCCTGATAGATGGCATTGTGCATCAGCAAATTCTGTGGCGTATCAAATCCATTCACCTTGCCGTCCTCCATCACAATGACACGATCTGCATGTTCGATGCTGGAAACTCGCTGCGCAATAATGATCTTGGTGGTTCCCGGAATCTCCTCTGCAAAGGCCTTGCGGATCTTAGCATCCGTGGCGGTATCCACCGCACTGGTGCTGTCATCCAATATCAATATTTTAGGTTTTTTCAAAAGCGCCCTGGCAATACAAAGCCTCTGTTTCTGTCCACCGGACACATTGGTACCGCCCTGCTCAATATGGGTCTCATACTGATCCGGCATCTTCTCAATAAATTCATCTGCACAGGCCAGACGGCAAGCCCGGATACAATCTTCCTTCGTAGCATTCTCATCACCCCATCGCAGGTTTTCCAAAATAGAGCCCGAGAACAGTACATTCTTCTGTAATACCACAGACACCTCATTACGCAAGGTTTCCAGATCATACTCCCTTACATCCCGTCCACCTACTTTTACAGAGCCGTCCGAAACATCATACAGTCTGCTGATCAGATTCACCAGACTGGTCTTGGCACTTCCTGTGCCACCCAGAATACCGATGGTTTCACCGGACTTTATCGTCAGATTGATGTCAGACAATACAGGCTCCTTACTTTCTTCATTGTACCGGAAGAACACATTCTCAAAGGAAATGCTGCCATCCTCCACCTGGTATAAGGGATTCTCCGGATTGGTCAGGTTACTCTTTTCATTTAACACTTCACAGATACGCTCGGCACTGGCCATACTCATGGTAATCATCACAAAGATCATCGATACCATCATCAGGCTCATGAGAATATTCATGCAATAAGCCAACAGACTCATCAGATCACCGGTAGACATGTTCCCCGCCACGATCATGCGGGCTCCCAGATAGCTGATCCCCAGAATACAGCTATACACCGTAAGCTGCATCAACGGGCTGTTCAAAGCCAGTATTTTCTCTGCATTTACAAAGAGGTTACGCAGATTACCGCTGGCATCCTTAAACTTTTTGGTCTCATAATCTTCCCGCACATAAGCCTTAACCACACGGATGGCCGAAACATTCTCCTGCACGCTGGCATTCAACGCATCATACTTCTTAAAAATACTGCGGAAAGTCTTCATGGTCCGGGATGCGATCAAAAACAGGCAGGTACCAAGAAGGATCACTGCCACCAAATAGATGCTGGCAATCTTTGGACTGATAAAGAATGCCATGCACATTGCAAAGATCAGCGTAAAGGGTGCTCTGACACACATTCTTAAGATCATCTGATAGGCATTCTGAATGTTGGTCACATCCGTAGTAAGCCTTGTCACCAGACCCGCCGTACTGAACTTATCAATATTGGCAAAGGAGAAGCTCTGAATATTCACAAACATAGCCTCTCTTAAATTTCTGGCAAAGCCTGTAGAAGCCTTTGCGGCAAAGAATCCGCCCGCAAAACCGCAGGACAAAGATACGATTGCTGTCAAAACCATGCAGCCACCCATGATATAAATGTGCGTCAGATTTCCCGCTTCAATTCCTTCATCAACAATCGAAGCCATCATCAGCGGAATGATCATTTCCATGATGACTTCCAGCACCATACAAAGCGGTGTAATGATACTTGGGGCTTTAAACTCCTTGATCTGCGCCCCCAGCGTCTTCAATAAATGCATTATGTCGTTCTCCCTTCTGTTGTTTTATTCTCCCAATGCCGGTCCTGTTTCAACCGATCCTCTTCCAAATTACGACGAATCCGGCGAAGGTTCTCCATGAACACACCAAACTCCTCATCCGACATGCCTTTTCTGAGCTTTCTTTCCATTTCCTCTACATTCTGTGTCACCCTTCGGGTGAAATCCACAGCCTTCTGCGTCAGCCTCAGGCTTTTTAACCGGGCATCCTTAGCAACCGCTGCCCTGACGATCAGCCCATTTCGCTCCATAACCTGCAAGGTGTTAGATATAGTGGCTCGCGAAGTGTGAAAAGCAACCTCAAGATCCCTTTGATAAATCTCCTGATCCTGATGATAATCCAGATACCGAATGATCCAGTGCTGCAGCTGTGTCACACATACACCGTCAAGCTCATGACTCTCCTTCATATTTTCACAGATCAGATTCTGGATCAGCCGAAGCTCAAAACCAATATGTTCTTTTCTGTCCATGACTCCTCCATTCCATAAGATATCAACTTCCTTGGTATCCTCTTGCGATACACAATTTGTCAAAATATAGACTGTCAAACTTTTGACTGTCAGCCCGCTAACTATTTACTTATTATACCTTTATTTTCGGATTTGTCAATACGCCTTTGCTTTTTCCACAATACACTCCCCACTACTCTCTTCCCGCTTGGCACGCAGACTGTGCTACGGAATAGAAAACCCTTACCTTCTCGCCACAACATTCCGCAAAAAGGTAAGGATATACTTATTACAATGTATTATTTCCCTTTTTAGAACTCAAAGCAGCCACTCCAGAGAAGAAATTTACTTTATCCTGCATATAAAACACTTCATTTCCACCTGACATGATTGCTCTGTCCACTTGTGGCATCTCACCACCAGGCATCTGAGGC
>JAZSFW010000290.1:0-22682 GCA_045532445.1 Acetatifactor sp.
CCCTCCACAACAGCAGTCTTGCCCACACCCGGTTCTCCTATCAGGCAGGGGTTGTTCTTAGTCCTTCGGCTTAGGATCTGAATCACTCTCTGAATCTCATCCTCTCTGCCGATCACCGGATCCAGCTTTCCTTCTCTTGCCAAGGCAGTCAGATCTCTGCTATATTGCTCCAGCGTAGATTGCTTTGCCTTATTGGCATTACGCCGGTTCAGATCCTCCTTGTAGAGACTGCCGTCCTGTCCCATTGCCTGAAGAACATCAGCATATATTTTAGCAGGGGCAGCATTCAGTGTGCCCATGAGCCTCACAGCCACATTCTCCCCTTCCTTGATGATTGCCATCAAAATATGCTCTGTCCCGGTTGCTTTCTGTTCAAAACGCTTCGCCTGTCTGTGCGCCTCTTCCAACACCTTCTTTGCCCTGGGAGTATACCCCTCCTGCTCTTTCACCGCCACGCCATTCTCAAAAGCGATCATGTGCTGGATCAGATCCATAACACCTTCCAGAGTCACACCGTTAGCCTCCAGCACTTTGGCTGCTACACCGGTCTGCTCTCTCAACAATCCTATCAAAATATGCTCTGTGCCCACATATCCCTGCTTCAGCTGGCGGGCGCACTTTTTTGCAAAGGCAAGGGCATTTTGAGCCTTATCTGTAAATTCTGACTGCATCAGTTCAGTCCTCCATAATATTCATATATTTCGTCGATCAAAGCATGAATCTCATCTCTTGTAATATTCTTACAGCTACACTTAGCTAATATAACCAGCAATTCTTTCCTCAGTTCATCCAAAGTACGCAGTTTATCTATGTCAATAGCGATCACTGCACCCTTTCTCCTGTCTACCTTCACAAAACCTTCCTGCTTCAGTACTGTATAGGCTTTATTCACAGTATGCATATTGATTCCAATGGAATCCGCCAACTGGCGCACACTGGGCAAAGAATCACCTTCCCGGAATCTTGAAGTGGCGATCCCTAAGACAATCTGGTTCCTAAGCTGCAGATACAGAGCTTCCTCACTGTTAAAATCTATCTCTATAATCACGCCTATACCTCCTTTGTATAACTGTTATAGCCATCTTATAACAGTTAAGGCTTCTTGTCAAGTATAACAAGAGGAAAGTTACTTTACGTAACTTTCCTCCACTTTCGATCAAATATTTTCTTTACAATTATTTTTCTTCGCCATCCCAGTTGAGGAACTCAAATTCAAACTCGTCATCCTCATCACTTATTTTTTTCTTCCAGTTCTGTTCCACTGCTGGAGCTGTTGGCTTTTTCTGCTGACCTGCAGGGTTCTGCACGGTTGACTGCGCTGTTGCTTTGGCCTGCGGGGTTGCTGGAGCCTGTGCTTTACTCTGTCCAGCCTGTGCAGGCTTAGACTGTACAGCACTTGTCTGGGCCGAATTCTGTACCGGTTTTCCCTGACTAACGGTGGTCTGTCTGGTCTGTGCTGTGGGCTGTGCCGGTCTGCTCTGAGGCGCACCTGCCTGCATGGTCTGATTACTTCCCTGGGCGGGATTCTGTACCGGTCTGCCCTGACCATTGGGCTTTGCTGCTGTGGAAGCATTTTTTGCTGCCGGATTCTGAGACAAAGGTCTGTTTCCTGCCTGACCTTGCGTCACAGGTCTGCTGTTCAATGTATGTCCGTCTGACTGTCTGCTGATTGTCTGCATTCTGCTGGAGCCTGATGCTCTGGAGTCATTAGCCCTCATTGCATTGCGTTCTCTTATAGTTTCCTTCTCAACCGCAGTAAAATATGCTTCATCGCTGATATCTTTTACCTTAAAGAATAACAGGGTGGCCGCCAATATAGCAGCGATCAAAAAGACTACAAGAATAATGATCACAATCTTCTGTGTCTTAATCTTACCTTTTTCAGCAATCAATTCGGTCGCATTCTCTTTATAATCATCCAACAATTTGGAAACATCCCATTCCTCACCGGGATCCTTCGTATAATCCTGCAGATACCAGATTCCATCATCTCCCAGTCTGGTTTCATATAGCTTATTCTGCTTGGGCTCTTCCGGTTTTACCACAGGATCTGCAGGAGTGTCTGTTCCTTCAGGCGGGGTGGCGGGATCTGCCGGAGTAAGCTCACCGGACAAATTCACATAATCAGAGCGGATAAAGCCTTCTACAGTAGTGCCATTGTCATTAAAGATCACCAGATACCATACTTTGCCATCTGTTCCGTTGGCCTGACCTTTCACAGTAACTTTCGTTCCGTTACCCACATAAGCAATGATCGCACCGGATTCTGTGGAAGCATCTGTTCTGACACGAACCTGTGATCCATTGGTCACTGTACCTTCCACCGGATTTACATCGGTCACTGCCACGCTGGGATTTACAGTCAGAGTTGTATCCCCACCTGTGCTTTCCGTCTTCTGCATCAAATCGGAACGGATATAACCTGTCACACCATCTTTGGTGATCTGATACCAGATTTTGCCGTCAGCACCCTGTACTTCACTGTTGATCGTAAATGTCTCTCCGCTGGAAGCGCTTCCCAATACATCACTGGAAGTACTTGCTTCTTTACGAATTCTGACAGAGTTTCCTGTCACCTTACCTTGTGCCGCATTGCTTATGATGGACAATCCATCACAGAACAAAAGCATCACAACTGCCAGCAACAGTGCCGTTACTTTGTACAATATCCATGTCTCTTTACGAACCTTGTTTGTATTCCTCATATGTTCCTCCAATCCGGTCCTCTTGTAATTCTTAGTGCACCCCGTCTTTGCGGTGTACCCAATAAAACCATAGCTGCCTTATTTTCAAGCCTCGTCAATCGCCTTTCCGATATCATGACGCATGTATTTGTTTTCAAATTCCACCCACTCTGTAGCCGCATAAGCATTGGCTCTGGCTTCCTTCAGATCTTTTCCCTTGGCTGTGACGCCCAGTACTCTTCCGCCGTTGGTCACAATTCCCTGGTCTGTCTGCTTGGTTCCCGCATGGAAACAATAATAACCTTCCGCCTGGTCAAATTTTTCAAGACCTTTTATGACGAACCCTTTTTCATAAGAAACAGGGTAACCATCACTTGCAAGAACCACACACACTGCAGCGTTGTCTTCAAATTCCAGTTCTACCTGATCCAGAGTGCCTTCCACACAAGCTTCCATTACTTCAATGATGTCATTTTTCATTCTGGGCAAGACTACTTGTGCCTCGGGATCTCCAAATCTGGCATTGTACTCCAATACCCTCGGTCCATCCGGTGTCAGCATGAGTCCAAAGAAAATGATCCCTTTAAACGGCCTGCCTTCAGAAGCCATCGCATCCACAGTTGCCTGATAAATATACTGATGACAGAAGTCATCCACTTCCTTCGTATAGAAAGGACTGGGAGAAAAGGTACCCATGCCGCCGGTATTCAGTCCCTGGTCTCCATCCTTTGCACGCTTGTGATCCTGGGCTGAAGTCATCACTTTAATGGTCTTGCCATCTACGAAGGACAGAACACTGACTTCTCTTCCGGTCATAAATTCCTCTATAACCATACGATTTCCGGCACTGCCGAACTTCTTGTCAAGCATTATGGATGCCACACCTTCTTTTGCCTCCTCAAGGGTATTACAGATCAATACTCCTTTTCCAAGTGCCAGACCATCCGCCTTCAGCACAATGGGGAATTTGGCCGTCTCCAGATAGGCAAGCGCTGCCTGTGCATCATCAAAATTCTCATAAGCAGCAGTAGGAATCCGGTACTTCTTCATCAGATCCTTGGAAAAAGCCTTGCTTCCTTCCAGAATAGCTGCATTCTTTCTGGGACCAAACACTTTGATCCCCTCTGCCTCCAACACATCTACCAGGCCGCCTACTAAAGGATCATCCATACCTACGATGGTAAAATCAATCTCTTTCTCCTTGGCAAATGCTGCCAGCTTGTCAAATTCCATTGCACCGATGGGCACGCATTCTGCGATCTGACCAATTCCTGCATTGCCGGGAGCACAGTATATCTTGTCTACCTTCTGGCTCTTCGCAACACTGGTGGCAATCGCATGCTCTCTTCCACCACTTCCTACAATCAATACTTTCATATGTATCCTTCTTTCCACTTATACTCTTACTACCTTGCCATTCTTCACTTCAATACGGCCATTGGCAATATCATCGATGGCCTGAGGAAGCAGAATCCATTCTGCCTGCTCCATCACTCTTCTCTGCAGTACCTCCGGCGTATCCCCATCGAGAACTGCCACTGCCTTCTGAGCGATAATAGGACCTTCATCCATACCTTCGTTGACAAAATGCACGGTGGCACCCGTCACTTTCACACCTCTCTCCAGCGCTTTCTCATGAACCTTCAAGCCATAATAACCCACGCCACAGAACGAAGGGATCAGGGAAGGATGAATGTTAATGATGCGGTTACTGTACTTGTGCACCATTGCCTCCGGAATCTTCACAAGGAAACCAGCCAAAACAATCAGGTCCGGCTGTATCTCATCAATCTTCGCAAGAAATGCCTCATTGAATAAATCTCTGCTTTCATACTCCTTGGGAGAGATACAATACGCAGGGATTCCCGCATTTTTCGCTCTTTCCAGACTTTTTACGCCTTTATTATTGCTGATAACTGCTGCTATTTCGGTATTGGTAATCTGACCGCCTGCCACTGCATCGATAATCGCCTGCAGATTGGTCCCACCGCCGGATACCAGCACTACTGCTCTTAACATAAGGTTACTCCTGTTTCTCCTGCTTCACAGTGACCTACAATATAAGGGGTCTCACCTGCTGCCTTGATTGCTGCCATGGTTGCTTCCACATCAGCTTCCTCTACAGCCAGAACCATACCAAGACCCATGTTAAAGGTATTGTACATCATCTCTTCTGCGATATCGCCGGTCTTCTGCATCAATTTGAAGATAGCAGGCACTTCATAGCTGTCCTTCTTGACAACAGCATGTACGCCTTCCGGAAGCATTCTGGGAATGTTCTCATAGAATCCACCGCCGGTAATATGGCTGCAGCCCTTAACCCTTACGCCTGCATCCTTGATGGCTTTCAAAGTCTTCACGTAAATCTTTGTAGGTGCGATCAGCGCTTCACCCAATGTCTTACCAAGCTCATCATAATAGGTATTCAGACTTTCTGCAGTCATCTCAAATACTTTGCGCACCAGGGAAAATCCATTGGAATGTACACCGGAAGAAGCGATACCAACCAGCACATCGCCAGCCTTGATATCAGCACCCGTGATCATATCTTTTCTATCCACAACACCTACAGCAAAGCCTGCAAGATCGTACTCATCCTCCGGCATCAGACCGGGATGCTCTGCGGTCTCACCGCCTACCAGGGCAGCACCGGACTGCTTACAGCCTTCTGCCACACCGGATACGATGGTTGCAATCTTCTCGGGATAATTCTTGCCGCAAGCTATGTAATCCAGGAAAAATAAAGGCTCACCACCTGCACAAGCCACATCATTCACACACATTGCCACACAGTCGATACCGATGGTGTCATGCTTATCCATTAAAAATGCCAGCTTTACTTTGGTTCCGCAGCCGTCAGTTCCGGATAACAGAACAGGATCTTCCATATTCTTGATTGCATTCAAAGAAAATGCACCGGAAAAGCCTCCCAGTCCGCCCAGTACCTCCGGTCTCATAGTCTCCTTAACATGCTTCTTCATCAGTTCCACTGATTTGTAGCCAGCTTCTATATCTACTCCAGCCTTCTTGTAATCCATCTTGCTAATCTCCTCTTAACGTTTTATGTATCTTATTTCTTCATTCCTTCAGCATACGCCTTGTAGCCGATCTCCTGAAGCTTTGCATCCTTCTTCTGTACCTGCTCTTTCAGGTCCTGACTGTACTTTTTCAGTTTCTCAAGCAGCTCACCATCAGAAGTTGCAAGGATCTTGGCAGCCAAAAGACCTGCATTGGCTCCTCCATTGATGGCTACTGTAGCCACCGGAATTCCGGAGGGCATCTGCACAATAGAGTACAGAGAATCTCTGCCTCCCAAAGAAGTGGTGTGCATCGGAATACCGATCACCGGCATCGGGAAGATCGCTGCACACATGCCAGGCAGATGTGCTGCCATTCCTGCTCCTGCAATGATCACTTTAAATCCCTTCTCCTCCGCACTCTTCGCATATTCAAAAAATACATCCGGTTCTCTGTGAGCGCTGATGATCGTCATCTCATAAGAGATCCCCAGCTCCTCCAAAATATCTGCGGCTTTCGCCATAACAGGCATATCTGAATCGCTGCCCATTACTATACCAACCTTTGCCATGTCAGTTCTCCCTTCTGTATATCTACTTTGATTTCAATCCATATATCTCTAGTTTACTAAACTTACGCAAGTTGTGCAACATATTTTTTTATTTGAAGACAATATTCTTTCCAAAGAATTTTCTGTTCTCTGGATAGTCCGTCCAAATCCTCGCCAAACGCTTCCCACTGACCCAATGCAATGGTCTTATCCTGCACCTTTCTCTCCAATACTGTCTTAAACGCTTCCAGCCTTCTGCTCACGTAACCCCTGTCCAGGATCAATCCAATATCTGCTCTATGTTTCGCTGCATAAGACGACATACTTTCCTGCCCCTTTGTTCTTCCCGGCAAAAAGTCATAAAGAATACTGATAGAATTTGTATAAATGCCGCCTTCACAATTTTCTCTGTCAAACAATTCTTCCACATATTGCTCAGCAGCCACATCTGCGTAATCAAAAGCAAACCAGTACATGATCCTGCGGATCGACTCAAATTCCGGCTTTTCTCTGTTCTCACTCCATTCATAAGCATAAGAAGCGAAAATTTCCAAGAAAAGTTCCAGCCTGATCACAATCTCCTGCTTACAGCCTGCTTCCAAAAACGGTTCCAAACTGTGCAATTCATAATACAGCCAGGATAATATTTTCCCATGCTCTGCCCCACATTCAGCCACTGCATATTCCGGATTCAGATAAGTGTTTTTACAATCCTCTTTGGCTGCCATGCCTTCCCCGAGAAGTCCAACCAAATAACAGGCTGCTGCTGCAAAAAAATCCGTCATTTTTTCTGATAAATACTCATTTTCAACCAAAGACAGCTCTTCTGCCAGCTCCTTTATCCTGCCGTACGCCAATTCATACCTTTCCTGCAAGATATCTTCTTCTAAAACATTCATTCAGATTTCCTTCCTGCCCAGTCAAACTGCAGCATACAGCAATACGCCAATCATGATAAGCGTCAACCCATTCAGAATCGTTCCCACCAACGGAAAGAAAAGGAAGTGATCCTTCTGCCGCAGCGTGGTAACACCAAGTACCAGCCCAATCACGGAAAAAATTGTTACAAACAGCCCGGTAAATCCGTAGCCTGCCGGCACCTCTCCTCCCTTTGTATAAGACAGGATTACTGCCGTGACCAGAGAAAACAGGCTGATAACACCTAAGATCATCCCCATGATTGCCTTATCCGAATGTCTTTTATTGGTAAAAATAAAATTCTTTCTTTTTGACATCATCCGCCTTCCTTTCAACAGACACGGGCACCCCCTGTGAACTCCCACAAAAGATGCCCTTTGTATTCCTACCGATCAAAAAAGGATTTTCGTTTTGCCTGCAAGGAGCTTTGCTCCGCAGATGATCAAAAGAACGCCGCTGGCAATCCCTACTGTCAAAGATACTACCCCCAACACAATGTTCATAGCCCCTGCACCATTTACTGTTTTGTATAACTTTTCTTCCATTATAAACCCTCTTCCACTAAATTATAGCTTTCCAATTTAGGCGCCATACACCTCATAATATGCGTCGATCGCACTCTTTAATGTATCGTCGATATAAATCTGTCCCTTATAAGGCTTGTTATACAGATGCTCAATCACATCTGCCATGGTCACGATGGCATTGGCCTCAAATCCATATTTCTCCTTAATCTCAGCAAGTGCGCTGACCTTACCGCCCAGCCCCTTCTCCATGCGATTCAAAGAAACCATGAGTCCTACGATCTCCACATTGGCAGCACCCATTACCTTGGGAACTGTCTCTTCCATAGATTTTCCGGAGGTGGTCACATCCTCGATCATCACCACTCTGTCTCCATCTTTTAACTTACTTCCCAGGAAACCGCCTTTGTCTGCGCCGTGATCCTTCTCTTCCTTACGATCGGAACAATAGCGGATCTCCTTGCCGTACAGTTTGCTGTATGCGATAGCTGTCACCACACTGATAGGGATTCCCTTGTATGCCGGTCCAAATAAAACATCAAAATCATCACCGTAAGTGTTGTGGATCGCCTTGGCATAATACTCACCCAGCCCCATCAGCTGGCTGCCGGTAACATAGCCTCCAGCGTTCATGAAGAAAGGGGACTTACGTCCGCTCTTTAAAGTAAACTCTCCAAATTTGAGAACCTGACAGTCTACCATGAATTCAATAAAGTCCTGCTTGTACTGTTCCATACCTCTAATAACCTCCTATATTTATGGGCTTTCTGGTTTCTTCCCGATGCTTTGTCTTTATTTATAGTACCATAAAATTTTAAAATAATCAATGTGTGTATTGCATCTTATTACTATCTATTGTTCAACAGCAAAAATGCATATCATAAACGTTTTACCGGCATTAACAAATCAATCTGCCTCTCCGATTCATTCTCATTTTCATTCCAATCCCAGTAGTTAAGATGCTCTTCTAACCAACCACAAACACCTTCAACAGTTCCCCAACGAAAATCATAATTTTTACTGTTAGACACCCATTCATGAAGTGGTTGCCAGCCTTCATCCCATGCGCCCATCGGAATCATATATGCCGCATAAGCACCGCCATCCAAGTGTTTTTTTACAAGTGGTTCATGCACTTCCAAATCATCCGGAATAGAAATCCCACGCTCATAACCATGGTTAGGATCATTATCAGGAATTCCGTCAGGATTATTAAATCCAAAATTGCGTGCGGCTGGATATATTTCTTTCAAATTCATACCAGCAATGAACTTATCAAGTATTTCCGCAGTTCTTTGTTCGGAATCTTGTCCATTCGCTACATGTATGCTTGCCACTGTCATAGGCGGCAAATCCATAAATTCTATAAATCTTTTAACACAAACGCCCAATTATATAATGCTTCTGCTTCCAGTTCCTTGCTTCTTCGCAAAACCCAATCAAAACCACGGCGTATACTCTTTGCAGCAACTGCATCCTGTGGATTCTCTGTTAGCCAATTAAGACATCCGAAAACTCAACTTAAACTTAACAACCGGCAGCAGCAAATTATTTTGCCACTTGCCGGTTGCATTTTTCCATTACTTTTCTACTTTATCTTACCCAAACAATTATTATCCTGCCTCTTACTTCACAATAAACCCAGCCGGAAGATACCAGGAGGAATTGGTATAATAAAAGGTCACACTGGACATCAGATATTCGTCCTCATAATACATACAGGAGGAACTTCCGCCGTCCAGATTGGCAGCATTCACGGCCTCGAACTCCTCCATAACAGAGATCAGATCTGCACAGGACGCTCCCAAATGTCCGGATTTGCCACGTCCGTCCGTTACGAACATCAGTACCGCGCCATCTGCACGCTGACCGATAGCCGTTCTGGGATTCAAGCCGCTTCCCGTACCGGACATTTCCCTGCTCTCATTATTAATGATCAACTGTACGAAATGGTTGTTGGCATCACTTGCTTCTTCCTGGAAGGTAACTGCATCACGGATCTTCATATCAGCCACCAGTTTTTCCACGTCTTTCGCGGTCATATCGGAGACATCCACCACCTGCAGGATATGATCTTCTGTAAATCCAACCAATACCAAGCCTGGAAATTCCTGGGGTTTATTATGCTGAATCTCTCCGTTTGAAACGATGATGCCATAGGGTCTGCCGCCGGAATGATTGCTGGAATCATAGAGACCGCCGTTAATGCCTGCAACCGCCCCGTTTGATTTCACCAGCACATCCAGAGTAACGCCTTTTTCTTTCCAGGGATAGATGGTGGCCAGGCTGATTCTGGAAGGATCCTTTACGATCATCATGGTACCGGTAAAGGTGGGACGCGCCACTTCAATAATTTCTATCTCCTGTGATTCCTCCTCCTTTTGAGTTCCGGCAATATTCACGCTGCCGAAACTGCCGGTCTGAATCAGATCGGTATCCACTTCCACATTAAATTCCTTCATGGAATTCTGGTCTACAATCGCCTGAATTTCTTCCGGTGTCAAAAACCAGGATGCCAAGAACTTAAGCTGCCCGGTCTCCAGAATCGTTGTCACAAACGTCTGCTGTACATGTGGAAAAGAATCGGAGCAGAGCAATTTCAGAGAGATCAAAAGCGTTGCCGCCAGTGCCGCCACCAAAGTCAATACAACAGCCAGGGTACGTACTGCAATCTTACCTATTTTTTTCTTAATCATGATCCACAATCTCCTTCATTCCTGCCAGCTTCCATCCGTTACGATTGACAAAATAGAATCTGTCATTCATCGGGTCATCCACCTTCTGTCCGGTTTTAACCAGCAGCATATGCTTGACAAAACTAATATCAACAGAAAAGCAATCCTCGGTGATCTGTTTAAAATTGCCAACCTTCATCTCAGTAAAAGCAGGATCCCGCAACACATGAGAACTTGTAAAGGTAATATCAATACTGTTCGCATACCTCACTGCCATTTTGTATTGGTAGGAATCCGGCAAAAGATAAGATACCAGCTGACCGATGGGATAATCATCAGTCATAAACAAGCTCCACTTTTTCGCCACATCCAACACATCAACCTGTGCCGCAACCTCTTCCGGCACTGTCGCTTCCATATCTCTGAGCGCCGTAAAATCATAGCTGTTCAATCCGCTTTCAAAAGCAACTTCTCTTCCCTTTTCATCCAGCACAGAAAGCTCTGCATTTTCCCTCAGGATCGCAATATCATACATACAAACCTGGGGCAGATCCTCTACATATGTCTCTAGCAGTTCATACTCTTTATTGGCAGACACTGTGATCCCTTCTTCTGCAATCGCCTTCCCATCAATTGTCAGATGATACCTTTCATCCGCGGTGACTGACATATAAGTCAGGGGAATCTGACTGCCCCCCTCATAACTATATTCATTTCCGTAAGCATCACGGATCATCACTTCCGGCTTTTCAAAGGTACAGATGCGATACTTGTTCAAATGCTCGTCCACTGCTTCTGACTCACAGTTCTCACCATTCAAAGATACTGTCAGCATATTGGGAAGTGTCAGCACATAATAATAAATCTCCGGCAAAATCTTATGATCCTTTATAGTATAAGGCGCCGTCTGACCGTTTTTATCGGCAATCAGAATTTCCGGTTCCAGATAGATGTCTTCCATCATATAAGTCATCTCATTCTCTCCATCTAAAACCCCATCTTCCGCTGAAAGCTTAATTCCATTTACTGTTACGTCAAACTCTTTCGGAACGGTAAGTTCGTAATCACCAGCTTCTATAATCGGCTTAACGGATTCCACTTCCCATTTTTGGATGGTCAAGATCGCCAGCATCGTCTCCGGCTCTCCCACAGACCTTAACTGTACTTCTGCCAATGGAACCTCTCCGCTCTCCACAACAAAAGCAAGTGTATTTTCATCATAAGCACCGTTCTTGCGGCTGTAGGTAACACCATCCTTATTAAAAAGCTTCAGATACTCCTCTTGTATATCCAAGTGTTTTTCAAATTTACCTACTGCAATCTCTTTCATCTGGTACTGACTCCAAAAGTCACCGCTTGCAATGGCTTCTCTCATCTGTATCAATGCTTCTTCCACTCTTTGCTCCGGCAGCTCTTTTTCATATTCCCGCAATTTTCCGCTCACGTAGCTTACAGCAGCTACTACCAGCACTGCCAACAGCACTACATATATCACATAGCACTTCCAAAACGAAAAACCTTTTTTCTCACCCTGTCTCATACCAGTGTTTCCTTCCCATCTTTCTTCTTATGAAATACCCATCTATGCTGAATACGAAAACTCACAAAAAACAGAACCGTATCTACAACAATCTTAGTTACGGTAACCAATGCCGGAGAAATGATCCCCAAGGTATTTTCTGCAGCAAATACCAGCAAAGCAGACACGCAAATCTGCACTGCCGCCAGTAAGTAATACTTGACCAAAGTTCCAGCATTGACGCCGCCTTTAAATACATGTCTGGCATTCATCCAATAATTGAACAAGGAAGATACAACTCTTGCCGCAAAAGATGCCGAAAAAGTCAAGGGAACCGCCAAAAATGCCAAAAGTGGAAAACGCTTCAGCAAATAAAACAACAGGGCATCTATTATAGAAGCCCCTGCGGAGCTGAAAAGATACTTTAACATGAGCGCATAAATCCGCACGCTGTCACGCACCACCCGAAAATGGGAAGAACGATTCTCATCAATATAAACCGTAGAAATATCCACCTGCTCAAAAGGAATGCTTTCCCGGCTCATATATAAAAGCACATTGGTTTCATATTCATAACGATCCCCTTCGATCCTGACCATTTCCTTTACATATCTTGCGGGAAATACTCGCAGTCCGGTTTGGGTATCCTTTAGTTTCATCCCCAAAAACAATCTGAAAACCACACTGGTGATCCGATTGCCCGCCACGCTCCGGAAAGGAATCCGCGGATCCGAAAAATCCCTGGTTCCCAGCACAATCCTGTCTTTTGCTACTGCTGCTTCACAAACTGCCCTCACATCTTTCGCCAGATGCTGTCCATCTGCATCCACTGTCACCACACAGGCCCTATCCGGCCTGTACTGTGAAAAAAAAGTCATGGCAGTCTTCAGGGCTGCTCCCTTTCCACGATTCTGTTCATGGCAAAGCAAAGTACATCCGGCCATTTCCCTTACTTTCCTGAAAATACCCTGATACTGCTCTCCGCTTCCATCATCCACTACCAGAATATCGTCAAACCCTTCTTTCACCAATTCAGCTATGGTTGCCAGCAGTTTTTCATCCGGCTTGTACGCCGGAATGATCACTGAAATTGTATTCCTGCTCATTTTCTCTTCTGCCTCATTCAATCATCTCGAGTTACTTTTGGCGTCTCCGATACCGGACTAACACCAATCCCACACATAACGCGGTTCCTACTCCCGCTGCGATCAACACCGTACCAAACAGCCTCTTTCGCGCTGCCAGACGCTCTGCTTCCAACCGTTCTGCCTCCAGACGCTCCGCCTCCAGTCGCAGGCGCTCTTGCTCTTCTTTCAAGGCTTTCTCCTTTGCCTTTCTGGCTTCTTCAGCTTTGCGTTCTTCTTCTGCCTTTCTTGCTTCCTCTTCCAGGCGCTTTGCCTCTGCCTCTTCTGCGGCAATTCTAGCCTGTTCTTCGTAGGTCACAATATTCTCCAGAAAATCACCGCCTGCAATATCCGGTCCCACCTGTGAATCATAGAGTCCAAACAGACAGGGGGAGTAAGTCTTGATCTGAGACGCCTTGGTAATCGGTTCTGCTTCCGTTCCATATATCCATTTGTAAAACCAAGTCCAATGCTGACTCTTATGACAGGTAAATCCATCCTGGGTCACTTCAAAGGCTGTCTTCCCGCCAAAGTGTTCCAGCGGAATATCATAATCCATCTTGATGGGATTTTCCGGATACAGATGCAAATAAGTCTTCTGCGTCTGCCAAGTCCCATATTTCAAAGCACTGTCCGGATATTGTTCTGTATCTGCAGCGCTTTGGATGGCTTCTGTAAGTGCCGCCGCGCACAGCACATGGGTGCCGTGTCCGTATTCACCGTTCACATCATGGGATACCACTACGAGTGGCTTGCACCTCCTTAAACATTCTGTGAGGTACCCCACAAAATCTTCGTAATGATACCCTGCCTTCTCATATACCGCAACTGCCTGTGCAAAAGCTTCCTCTCTATTCTTGGAAGAAGCATACAGATCCGGAAATTGTGAAATGATCGGATAATTTCTTATCCCTACTGTCCAAAGGCCGTCCAGCTGCTCATGGGGTCTTCTGTGATCTTCCACACCGTTTGCTTCAAAATGCTGCACCACATAAGCCACCTGTACTTTCAGTCCCCGCTCCCCTGCATAAAGAGGGAGCATTCCGGCAAAAAACAGCTGTTCATCATCAGAATGGGAAGAAAACAGCAGTAAATCTGCCTCCTCACAGGGCGCCTGCCACCGCTGTACCCAATCAGGAAGTTCACCTTCCGAAAAGGCATAGATATCTGCCACCGAAGTACCTTCCGCAAAATGCAGTTCCAGTTTGTTACAAACTCCTCCAAAACACTCCGACACTTCAATATATTCATGTAAAAATGCATTCTGACCGCAAACAACAGCTTGACCGGATATAGGATCTTTCAAAATCCACTCCCCAGGCACCCTGTCAAATTCTATGTAGACCGCACCGATCTCATCCACGCGGCTTATCGTCACCACACTGTCACTGTTACTTTTCACCCAGGTAGTTCTGTTTGCATCTGAGAGCTTCTCCGCTCCGGGAAGACCCTCTGCCTCTATCACCGTATCCTGATAGGATGCTTCCTTCGCTGATACCGACATCCCGCGCATCATGCTTAGCATTCCGACCAGAATCAAAAACAGTCCCTTTTTATAAACCATACTTCTCCTCCTATCCTCATATGAGAAACAGAAAGATTATAACACATTTTGTCGAAATATGGTAGTGAAAAGCTTGTTTTCAGTTCAAAAAAGTACTTGATTTTGTTTTGTCACTTTTCACGATCAGCAAAGCAACCACTACTGCTGTGATACCTCCCACAAGCTTTCCCACAATTACCGGCAAAACCATATTCACATCAACCCCCGCGGTAAACCCAAGATGATCACCAAACGCAGACGTAGCAGAAACCACAAATGCCATAGTTACCACTTTTCCGCGATTATCCATGCCCCTGATCATACTAAATACAGGTAAGTTTGAAGCAAGCGTGGCGATGAGACCGGCTGCGGAAATTTCATTAATTCCCATCTTACTTCCCAATTTATTCAAAGGCTTTTTACAAGCTTTTATCAGAATATGTACCATTGGATAGGCACCGGCTAACACAATTGCGCAATCCGCAGCCACACGAACTCCATCATAGATAGAAGCAGTTCCCGGAATGCACGTAATACCTGTCAGCACTTCCAAAATACCCACTCCCAACCCTAGGGTGCTCAAAATGACAACGCCTCTTCCAAACCATGTAAATCCCTTTACAATTGCAGCTGGACATTTCCAAAATCCGATTGCCAAAACGACTGCAAACAAGATAATAGGCGTCAGATTCCTTATGAGCATTTCCACGCCATATCCCGCTGTCAGTCCACCCGCAAACGAGCCAATGGGAATCGTCATGATACCAGCCAGAATTCCCTTTATGATGTATTCATGATCCTCTTTTTCTACGACACCGAGGGATACCGGAATATGAAATGCCACGGTAGCTCCCAACATGGAGCTGACGATCAAGCCCGACAGATTTCCCGCCTCCTTCGACTGAGCCAGGGAGATGGCCAGAGAAGATCCCCCCATATCATTTGCCAGGATACATCCTGCAAACATTGCAGGATCCGCTCCCAAAACAGAAAACACCGGCAACAAGACTGGAGTTAGCCATTCTGCAAGTACCGGCGACAAAACGATCATACCCGCAACAGCCACTGTCATAGGTCCTATTGTAAGCAACCCTGCCTCAAATTCTTTTCCAAGTCCAAAACGATTCCCTATCATGCGGTCCACTATCCCTAACA
This sequence comes from Acetatifactor sp., assembly GCA_045532445.1. Taxonomy (GTDB): domain Bacteria; phylum Bacillota; class Clostridia; order Lachnospirales; family Lachnospiraceae; genus Acetatifactor. The sequence goes on from JAZSFW010000290.1 coordinate 15,711, forward strand.
CAGCAAACCCAGCCATGACAACAAGAATCCATTCATTAATACTCCAACTCATAATCTATTTATCCTTTTGTTCATATTTTATAACGCCTCAATGCTCTATCAACATTCTACAAATCCAACCTATTCCAGAATGCCGAAAAGCACAAAAACGTGTGTAGTATATCACAAATAAAAGGTATCGTCTACCCCTAATTCATTAGAAAAAAGAGCTGCGCTCCATAGATTTAACATCTATTTTGCAACAGCTCCGTCCATCTTTTCTTACTCTTTCAATTCGTCTATCCTCTCGGTGGCATCACGACTGCCTTTCCGTCCACCACAATTTTACCATCCTGGTTCTTACAATAAGTGTGCATGACCGCCCTGTTTTTTTCAGGAATCAGTTCTTCTACTTCAACCACTGCGGTAATGGTATCTCCAAAATACACCGGCGCCAGAAAATTGACCTGCTGGCTCAAATAAATAGTGCCATTGCCCGGAAGCTTCGTCCCCAACACGGTAGATATGAGTCCGGCTGACAACATTCCATGTGCAATTCGCTTCTCAAACTTTGTATTTTGGGCGTACTCTGCATTCACATGAGCCGGATTCAGATCACCGGTTATGCCTGCAAACAGATATACATCGGTCTCTGTAATGGTCTTGGAAAAGCTTTCTGCCTGATTCACCTTCAACTCTTGTATAGTATAACTCATTTTCTTTACCGCCTTACACTTCAATCATGACGCCGTCACCCTGTGCCAGACCGCCGCACAGACAGGCAATTCCTGTACCCCCGCCTCTGCGTTTCAATTCTCTCATAAGGGTTATGATCAATCTAAGACCAGTAGCTCCCATAGGATGACCAATAGCGATGGCTCCGCCATTTACATTTGTCTTTTCCAGAATTTCTGCTTTCAATGCTTCATCACCCTCTGCAATGATCTTGGAAGAAACCAAGGGCATGGCCGCAAAGGCTTCATTGATTTCCAATAATTTAATATCCTGGATGGACATATTGTTTCGGGCTAAAAGCTTCTGCGTGACTAAAGCAGGTACCGTAGGAATGTTCTGTGCTTCCGAACTTACGCAGGAAAAATCCTTGATATATCCAAGTATTTCCAGTCCACATTCTCTCGCTTTTTCTTCTGTCATGATCAGAACTGCCGTAGCCCCCGCATTTAATCCGGGAGAATTGCCGGCTGTAATACTTTCCGTTCCATAAACAGGTTTTAAAGAAGACAGCTTTTCATAACTGGTATCCGGTCTTGGCGACTGATCCTTTGTCACCATAACTTCCTTCCCCTTTTCATCCTGAAAAACATAGGGCACAATCTCTCCATCAAAAAAGCCTGCCGCATCCGCTTCCATATATTTTTGATGACTTCCCAAGGACCAGCGATCCATTTCCTCTCTGGTAATACCATGTTCCTTTGCCACAGCATCCGTGTCTACGGACACCGGACCCCATCCGGGATAACTGAATCCGGCTTCCACATCATACAGTGTCCAGTCTCCCATTTTCTTTCCCCAGCGAAGGCCACTTACAATATGGGGGACATTGCTTAAGTTTTCGGCTCCGGCCACAACTGCCACCTCAATTTCACCTACTTGAATTTCCCGACATGCGTACATTAACGCAGTCATGGAAGAACAGCACGCCCGGTCAACTGTCATGGACAGCGTAGATGCCGGATATCCTGCCTTTAATAAAGCCTGTCTGACCGGAACATTTACATAGGGCGCTACCTCTGCATGAATCGCGGTTCCATAAAAAATGTACTCCACTTTATCTTTTGGAAAATTCACCTGCTCTACTACCTTTTCCAACACAAATTGTCCCAGATCTATACTCGGAATGCTCTTCATCACTCCGCCGAATTTGTCGAAGGGAGTTCTGCATGCACTGACAATTACAATGCGTTTGTTCATCTTCTTTCTACCTCCAAAACGTCAGGGACGCTGTCCCCGAGAATGTATTTCCTGTATCAGTCACCGTCCATACCGTTGATGGCATTCAGTCCATAGCCTGCAAGTATGTCCACGGCCTTTTGAACATCATCTCTTTTTACCTTTACATCGGGCAATGTATTCTCTTTCCCTAAAGCCTCATATTTAGAGCCGGCAAAGCTGTGATAACCCAACACTTTAATCTTTCTGACATGTTTTAACCCAGCCAGAAACGCCCCGATTTTGGCACACTCACCGTCATTATGACCCGGGACATAAGGATAACGGATTTCCACCTTGCAGCCTAACTCATCAAGGCGTTTCAAATTGTCCAGAATCAGCTGATTATCCCTTCCCGTGCAGCGACAATGCACCTCGGGATCTATGGCCTTTATGTCATACAAAAACTCATCCACATAAGGAATCATCCGTTCAAGCACCTTAAAATCCACATAACCACAGGTATCGATATCAACGCTGATTCCTTCGTTATAAAATATCTCAGCAAGCTCTGCTGCAAAATCCGGCTGCCAAAGACATTCTCCTCCGGAAAAGGTTACACCACCACCGCTGTTTTTAAAAAACATTCGATCCTGCAAAACTTTATCCACCAAGGCACGGCTCTCCCATTCCTCGCCAAAAAGCACTCTCGCTGAGGACGGGCAAGCTTCCACGCATCGAAAGCAATGAATGCATTTATCTGCATCGAAGCCTGTTGCTTTATTCAAAGCGCCACTGTCGCACACTGCGTAACAGTTCCCACAATTGGTACATTTGTGAGAATAAAAAGCCATCTCCGGTTCAAAGGAGAGTGTGTCCGGATTATGACACCAAATACAGCGTAATGGACAACCTTTAAAGAAAATCGTCGTCCGAAGTCCTTCTCCATCATGAACAGCCATCCGCTTAATATTTGTAATCAGTCCCTTCAACCTCTTATTCCCCCTCGGCACGCATAATGTATTCGTCCTGTTCCTTCTTGTTCAACCTGTTAAAGCGCACATTCCAGCCGCACAGACGAACCTGGAGATTCGGATAATTTTCAGGATTGATCTGGGCATCTTTCAGTACACCCGCATCCAAAACATTGTAGTGAACCGCAAAGCCGCCATTGTCCAAATAGGTCTTCAGCGTCGCATACATGACATCCAGACCATTTTTACCCTTAACTGCCGAGGAATGAAGATCCAGATCTAATACCACTGCCGTAGGAGCATTGGTGGCATCCAAAGCCGTTACAGACAAAATGTGTGCAGTTGCACCTTCTCTGTCGCCGCCGAAAGATGCGCCGCTATTTAGAGAAATGGTTTCTCCGGCATATCTACCATCGGGAGTTGCGCAAAGTCCCTCACCAAGCTCCCAACGCCAGGTAATGGAATACATACCCATACGGTAAACACCGCCTCTGGAAGTAGGCTTTCCATTGATCTGGCTGCCCATAAATTCAACCATATCCGCAGCATATTTATCCACCTCAGGATCTGCCATACCAAATTTGGGGAATTTGTTTTTCGCAGTGATCCTAAGGGCTTCGTTTTCTGCCCAGTTATTCTTCATAAGCTCATTTAATTCATCCAGTGACATAAGCTTATCATCGTAGACAATCTTTTTCACAGCCATAAGAGAGTCCACTGCCGTGGCAAGACCACAGCCTGTAATGGAGGTATTGTTATATTTCGCACCAAAATCCGCAAAAATGTCCGTACCATTTTCTATACACAAAGGATAGGTGGAGGAAAAGAATGGTGCAGTATGGATCCTGGGATAAATCGCTTCCATTTTTGCCACATAATATCTGGCGCATTCAATGATGTGCCCAAGCTGGCGGAGGAATTCCTGATAAAATTCTGCAAAGGTTCCAGGCGCTTTTTCAACGGGGAGACCAATTTTGTAACCGGTCTTCACATCCTGCCCCTTATTTAAAGCAAGCTCCAGTGCCTTTGCAATATTTACTCTTGAAGTAGCAGGGCTTGTAAGCTCCCCAAAGCCGCCGCATTCATAGCAGCCGTCAATATGATAATCTGTAATATCTTCTTCTGCAATGCCCAATCTTCTGAGAGCCTTTTTCATGGTAGAATCACCCATAAAGAGCAGACTGTTGGAGCCTTTTCGTATGCCATCAAGGGCTAATTTCAAGAATGATTCGGGCATATGGTCAGAGCACAAAATATGGATTTTTACCCAAGGCGGACTGATCTTAATGTATTCCTCCAGGATCACATAAGAAAGCTCATTTACCATATCATTTCCGTCTTTATCACTGCCGCCAAGGGAGAAGGGCTGGTTAGCGCTTTCATTCTGGCACTGCAGCTCTGCCACGAAATCATGGGCCATACGGCGCGCTTCCTCTTTGTCTTCTTTTACATAAAAAGGATACAAAAGCTGATCCACTCTTCCATAAGAACGGATCCATGTCGCCTCTATACGGTGCTGCAGTGTGTAGTAAAGCATCAGCATCTGGATCGCTTCAAACATCGTCTGGGGAGGAGCAACCAGAAGATTCTTAAGACCATTTGCAATCTCTGTTCTGTTTTCTTCTTCCGCTCTTTCAATCACGCGCTTGATAAATCTTTCGGCAGCATCATAAACCCTTAAAACAGCAGTATAAAAGCGCATTTTCTGCTCATCTTCTGTCTCTTTGGCAGCACATTCCTCGGCTCGTTTTTTCAGGCCAACAAAACCAAGCTTAACAACATCAGCCCAGTTGGGTGTGGTGTGGCCAAAGTCCATACCCATTCTGAATGCTCTTGCTTCTAAAACCTGCTCCATAGCTTCTTCACGGCAGGGCGCGAATTCCTTTTCAAAACGTTCCAGCATCGGGTAATAAGCTCCGCAGTTTGCTTCAATTACATCCAAAAGGCAGAAAAAGCGATTGTCCGGTTTGAAAACAATCTCACAATGATCCAGAATGTATTCTGTCATAATGGAATCTGTCACAAGAGCATCATGTCCTTCAATGGGAACATAAACCTTTAAAGCTTCTCTGTATGATATACCTTGTTTCATAATCATGTCCTCCTTTAGTGCAGCTGCTTCCAAAATTCTTTCTCAAGTTCCTCTCTGAAATCGGGATGTGCAATCCCGATCAGCTGTTTCGCACGCTCTGTATTACTCTTCCCCCACATTTCTGCCACACCATACTCTGTCACAATATACATCACGTCACATCTGGACGCAGTCACCACATTACCGGGTGCCAGCTGGGCAACGATCCTTGACTTAGTGCCCTTTGCTGCAGTTGAGGGCAGGCAGATGATAGACTTTCCGCCCTCCGCCATCATGGCACCTCTAAGGAAATCTACCTGTCCGCCGACGCCGGAAAATTGCTTTCCACCGATCATTTCAGAGCAAACCTGACCGAACAGATCCACTTCTATTGCAGAATTCATAGCTACCATATTCTTCTGCTGGCAGATCACTGCAGGATTTAACACATAGGAGGATCTTCGCATCATAATATTTTCATTATGATCCACAAAATCATAAAATTCTCTGGTTCCTCCCATCATCGTGCAAACAACTTTGCCCGTATCCAGCGTCTTCCTGGAGTTATCGATCACACCTTTTTTCATCAATTTCATGATCCCTGTGGAGCCAAGCTCAGTATGGATTCCAAGGTGTTTATGATTGGTCAGCATGGACAGAACAGTATCAGGAACACTTCCCACGCCAATCTGCAGGGTATCTCCATCATTGACCAGACCGGCTATATGACCGGCAATTGCTTTGTCAATCTCTGAAACAGTCGCCGCCTCGGGAATTTCCGGGATATCACTTTCCTGTTCCACAAACGCATGTATCCTGGTAACAGGAATCACGGAATCTCCCTCTGTCCAGGGCATATTCGGGTTTACCTGTGCGATCACCAAAGGACAAACATCCAGCATTGCCCGGGTAAAATCAACACTTACACCCATACTCACATAGCCGTCCTCATTGGGCGGAGTCACCTGGGTAAAAAGAATCTGGGGATTCCAGCTGGTAAAGGTTCGCTCCAGCTGTGAAAAATGTGCCGGCACAAATTCTGCGCGCCCTTCCCAATGCGCCTTGCGGGTCTGTGCCACATTAAATACGGAAATATGCTTAAAACTGTCTGCATACTGGGGCTCACAATGAGGGGCCGCCCCTATATTATAGCCGGTTGTAAGCTTTACATCTTTCAGATCTCCTGCACGCTTTACCAATGCCGGACCAAATATTTCGGATCTGCCATGGCCATGGCCATCGACGATCAGATCACCTGATTTTACCAATCCCATGGCTTCATCAACTGACATACAATGGGACTTATAATACTGCATCAATTCCTTGTTCATATTCTTACTCCTTGCATGAGTCTATTGTTTTTTTATAATACGTCACTTCCCCTTTTTCTCATATAACAATTCAAACCACTTGACTATTTCGACACTAAATATTATACTATTTGTAAATAAACAAAACTGTGAGGAATCTGCATGGACGCTTTTTTAAACCAGACATTTCATGACGCTTATGTGAAAATGGTTGTTTACGTTGCACCCGGAAAAGGCGGACCGATCCATAAAAATCGTCCCTTTCACGGGTTTGCCTATGCCTGCAGCACTGCAGAGTATCATTTTGAAAACAACAAAACCATCACAGTAAAACAAAACGATATTATTTATTTGCCCAAGAATTCCAATTATATTGTTAAAAACGTTGAAAACACCAGTGCCTATGCCATTAATTTTGACACCTCCGAAGATATCAATATCCCACCCTTTGCATATACGCCAAAAAATCCAGGAGAAATCCTAAACTCCTTTAAAACTGCCGAAAAAGCATGGGCAGCCAAGTCCCCAGGATATTACGAAAAGTGTTCGTCGGAACTATACAACATTCTTTATTACTTAAAAAAAGAAAAAAGTGCTGAATATCTTCCAAACAGCAAGGCTTCCATCCTGAAACCTGCATTGAATTATATCATGACTTATTATTTGTATGGAAACATCAGCATTCCGAAACTTGCTGCACTTTGCGGTATTGGAGAAGTGTATTTTCGTAGAATCTTTAGAATGGTAT
>JAZSFW010000306.1:0-11453 GCA_045532445.1 Acetatifactor sp.
TCATCGTAAAAACCGGTTGTTGTTATACCTGCGGAAACATCCATATCAAGTGCTTCCATTGCCATTGCAAGAAACTCAACCCGTGTCATGGGGATATTAGGCTGAAAGTAGTGAGTTCCGTTCATGCTTGGCCCCACAAAAATTTCTTCTTCAGCCAAAGAGGCGCCAAAGACAACTTATTCCACAAAAAAGGTTCCGAATAGCCTGACAGCATGTTAAAGACAGCGGTAGCATCCTCTCCGATGCTCTCAGAGCAGGTAAACATGCCGATATCTGAGTATAGTTTTGCCGTGGCATCATTATAATTACCGGTAGCCAGGTGCACATATCTGCGGATGCCATCTTCTTCTCTGCGCACCACGAGAGTGATCTTACTGTGGGTTATCAGTCCTACCAGACCGTATATTACATGACAGCCGGCTTTTTCCAGCATTCTGGCCCAGACAATATTATTTTCCTCGTCAAAGCGAGCTTTCAGTTCTACCAGAACAGAAACCTGCTTTCCATTTTCTGCCGCCTGGGCCAAGGCTGCAATGATGGGAGAATTGCCGCTGACGCGGTACAACGTCTGCTTGATGGCTAACACCTTGGGATCCTTGGCTGCCTGACGAATAAAGTCTACTACCGGTGCAAAACTCTGATACGGATGGTGCAGAAGGATATCTCTCTTTCTGATCTCCTCAAAAATATCACAGCCTGCCGGGAGCTCCGGCACAGGCTTTGGCTCATATTTAATGGACTTTAAGTGCTCGAAACCTTCAAGACCATACATCTTCATCAGGAAAGTAAGGTCCAGAGGACCATCAATATGATAAATGTCCTCATCGGTCATGGCAAGCTCCTTCTTGATCATTTTAAGAAGCTTTTTATCCATGCCATCTTCCACTTCCAGCCTGATCGCTTCTCCCCACTGGCGTTTTTTCAGCTGCTTTTCAATCTCTTTTAACAGGTCAGCTGCTTCATCCTCATCGATGGTCAGGTCTGCATTTCTCATGATCCGGAAGGGATGGGCACAGATAATATCATAATTTAAAAACAGCTTATCCATGTTTCTCTCAATGATCTCTTCCAGAAGGATCACCTTCCTGACACCTCCGGCTTTGGGAAGCTCTACGATCCTGGATAGAACACTGGGCACCTGTACCGTGGCAAATTCCAGATTTTCTTCTGTGCCTTTCTTCCTTACCAATGCCCCGATGTTCAGAGATTTATTCCGAATCAGGGGAAAGGGTCTGGAGGAATCCACCGCCATGGGGGTCAATACCGGATATACATTGTCAGCAAAATACTGATCTACGTAAGCTGCCTCATCACAGTTAAGATCTTCATGCTTTCGGATCACGCGAAGCCCCACCTGAAGCAAAAGTGGCAGCAAGGATCGGTTATACGTAGAATACTGCAGCTCCACCAGATTGTGGATCTGCGCATTTAACGCCTCCAGCTGCTCAGAAGCAGTCATACCGGCGATATCTCTTTTCTCATAACCTGCATGCACCATATCCTTTAAGGATGCCACCCGGATCATGAAAAATTCATCCAGATTCGATGCAGTAATACTCAAAAACTTGATCCGCTCGAACAAGGGAATATTTTTATCTCGAGCTTCGCTTAAGACTCTTCTGTCAAATAAGATCCAGCTCAACTCTCTGTTTGTATAATATTCAGGATTCCGAAAGATACTTTCCATACTACTCTCCTTTTCTCTGGCCGAACCATTACCTTAAAATTGCTTCTTCTGTTTCAAGATCGGTTCCACACTGAATACTTCCCGGAAAAAATCTGCTCTCTCTTCAAAAAAGCCTTTTTCCAGCGTGATATCTTCCTGGGTATCTACTGTCAGGATCAGTTGATTCTCCTTCAACTGCGCTTTCACGCTCTTTAACTTCTGCTTATGACTGCGGTCCAGAGAGTTGGCACTTCTAAGGATTGCAGTCAACTTGGCAACGATCAGGTACGCTTCCTTATCCAAGTGAAAACCTGCACCAACCATCTGTCCATAATACAGGAAATTACTATGATTGAACCTGACCACATTGGCTACGATCTCGCGCTCCTTATGGGACAGACCGATGATCTCTGTGGACATGATAATATGGTACGAAGCCTCCCCCATATTGACCATGCTGATGTACTTTCCGCAGTCATGCAGGATGGCTGCAATGCGAAGAAGCAATCTCTCTCTTTTTCCCAATCCATGCACTTTTTTCATACTGTCAAAAATAGTCAGCGTAATCTTTTCCAAGGTCTCCGCCCGCCTGCGGCTTCCCATGTAACGCTTGCTGATATTCATGGCACAGGCGATGATATCTTTCTCAAAATCATGTTCGCCGGTTAGCAGCTTATTCTTCTCGGCATACTCATAGGCGATACCCTCACAAAGCCTGACACCGGGAGCCCAGATCTTCTCCGCCTCAAACAACAATGCTGCCCTTCTAAGGATCATGGCACTGATCATCACAAGAGGCACCTTCTCTTCCGGAATATCTAAGAGCATTGCTGCCTGGGTCTGAGAATTGTTGTGCAGAAGTGAAAGAAGCCTGTCATATTCCTTCACCCCGGCAATGGCCTTGTCTTTATCATTGCCGGCTTCCTTCACAGCCCAAGGGGAAAGGTAGTCGTCCACTACAATAATATTTTTGATCATATGATCTTTCAGATACATTTTCTTGAAATTAGAAAGCTGGGCAGATGCCATTTCATCCACCAGACTTTCCATCTGATCTCTCTTGGCGTTCAGATGATGCAGTCTCTCCTGTATGCGAAGAACACCCAGACGCAGATTCTGGGTGGCAATCAGGGCATCATTATCAAAAAGGGATATCTGGATACTGCCGCCTCCGATATCTACAATAGCGGTTCTTTCTTCTATGATCTTGCGGAAGGTCTCTCCTCTGGATGCAATGGACTTATAATCCAAGAAGCGCTGCTCTGAATTGCTCAACACTTCCAGATGAATACCGGTTCTTTGGGCAATCTGATCCAAGACAATGGTGGTATTTTCCGTTTCCCGGATAGCGCTGGTACCGTAAGCACGATAGGCATCTACCTGGTAAGTTTTCATGATCTCCGAAAATTTCCGCAGTGCCCTGCACAACTCGTCCATTTTCTCCGGGCTGATCTTGCCGTTTACATAGGTATCTGTTCCCAGATCCAGGCGCTGTCCCACATGATCGATCTCCCTGATCCGATTCTTTCCTGCAAACTCGAAGATCTTCATGGACAGTTCAAAACTTCCCACATCAATTGCCGCAAATGTCTTTACACCCATTTCTTCCTCACATTCCAAATCCCCTGCAAAGGGTCTTAACCTTTTTTCTTATTTCCCCAACAAATAATCAATAAACTGCTGTGCCGTACGTCCTGACAATCCGCCATGAGAAAGTTCCCATTTATTGGCCTCCAGCAACAGTTCCTCCTCAGGCATCTCTATATTGTAACGATCTGCAAGGACTTTAACAATATTCTGGAACTGCTTCTTATCCGGTTTTCCAAAGTAGATAGTTACGCCGAATCTTGCAACCAAAGACAGCTTCTCCTGCACAGTATCACTGGTATGCATATCCTCTCTGATCTCTTCCTTGTCGCTGTAATTTTCACGGATCAGATGCCGCCTGTTGGATGTGGCATAGATCAGCACATTCTCAGGCTTTCTCTCCAGTCCGCCTTCAATGACAGCTTTCAGATATTTGTATTCGATCTCAAATTCCTCAAAGCTTAAGTCATCCATATAAATGATAAACTTATAATTACGGTTTTTAATCTGACGGATCACATCATTCAGATCCTGGAACTGATGCTTGTAAATCTCAATAATGCGCAGGCCTTTGTCGTAATATTGGTTGGCAATGGCTTTGATGCAGGAGGATTTGCCGGTTCCGGCATCACCAAACAACAGACAGTTATTGGCTTTTTTCCCATTTACAAAGGCCTCTGTATTATCGATCAGCTTCTGCTTCGGAATCTCATATCCCACCAGATCATCCATATGGACATGAGCAATATTGAGAATCGGGTCAATGTGTACTCCTTCTTCGTCCCTGGATACCCGAAATGCCTTGTGAAGACCAAATTTACCCACACCATATTCTTTATAAAACTGTGTCAGCGTATCCTTCATCTCTTCCGGTGTATGATCATCACAGAACTTTTCCGCCAGTTCACAGATCCGTTTACAGATGCGCTTATTATATACTTTACTTTCCTGCGTACTGCTGGTATAGTCCTGTATCAATGCAAACTCCGGCACGGATAATCTCTGCATCATAGGCTGAAAATCAAAATCATAAAACTCTTTAAAGATCACAATATCATGCAAAGCAGCTGCATTGATCGTACCTTCAATAGCCCCTCTGATCTCGCATCCTTTCGAATAGCTGTTTTCATTATTGACCAACAGATTGGCCAGATAACAGTGCCACAGATTGCCGTAAAATCCATAGTTTCCAGCCAGGTCAATGAGCTTGTGCACGCATTCATAAAAAAGCGATGACATATCTTCTACATTGTAGTATTCATCCTCGTAGTTCTCCATGAGCCAAGCCATGTCAAACAACAAATCTCCATCCTCAAATTCCCTGTATACAATTAATTCTTTTTCTCTCATAATAACTTTTCTTCACTTTCTACCAATTTAAACCGAAAGAACAATGATAATCTTCCGTAAACTCACTGACACCAATGTCAAGCAACCGCTTGTAATAATCGCCGGTCTTGCGTCCCCAGCAGCTGATTGCCGAGGCTTTAAATCCGGCTTCCTTAATTTTTTTTACATTCTCCATGTTTAACTGTGGCACATCTAACTTTTCCACTACCTCAATCACTCCACACACCCTGCTTAAATCCAACGGCAATCCTTTCAACCGCTCGATCAAAGTATCATTGTATGTTTTGCTCCAAAGGATATAACCATTGATTTCATTGCCGAATACTTCAAAAACATTCTTAAGCACATCCATGCCGGTACTTTTTACTTTAAAGCTTTTAAGAAGATTATGGTCTGCTAACATTTTTTTAATCTGACGCCACTCTTCTTCACAAAAATCCGGGTGTATACTGAAGATCGGTTTCATGCCGTAAGCTGCACATTCCTTGAAGAAATCTTCCAGCTTCAGGATAGGTGTTCCTTTATAGAGAGAACTTTTGTAACTTCCAAAATCCCACTTTCGCAATTCTTCATAAGTCATCTCACTGACCCGCATAGGTGTCTTGGGAGGATTTCCATCCTGATCTAAGGCTGTCCGATTAATCGTATCATCATGGATACATACAAAGACGCCGTCTTTCGTAAGCTTGGGCACTACGATACAGCTGTCAAAGCCACAAAGTCCCGCCTGCCTGACTGCCGGCAGTGTATTTTCCGGAGCGATACCAAAAAAGCCAAGATGCGCATCAAATTCTACTTCAGAAGCAATTCTTTCCGTAGCCGTTTCGTATCTCGCTTCACAGGCTAACACACGTAAGCTTTCGCCTTCCGGTACAGTTAGATGTACCGTATATTCCATTTCAGGATATAACATCGGCGGAAAACGCCATGTATTCTCTACACACTTTCCAGCTTCTCCCACACGATATTCGTGCGAAAGATAGATACTTTCGCCATCTTTCTTATGAATCTCCAAGGTTACTGTCGGTCTCTTTAAGCCTTCATATTCTGTTGTCATGGAAAAAATGACACATATAGGCTGACCTTCCTGCATCACTTTGATATCCAAGCTGCCCTGTATTGTCTGCGGTGTATGTAAGCTCACATTCATCCTGCCTGGTCTCCTTTTTATTCTGCATTCTGTGCTAATAATTGCCCAGGATCTTCATGTTTCTGGCCTCATCCCGAAGCCCTCTCAAGGCATTTTTCACTGCACTGTCAGCCAGATTGCCCTCAAAATCCACAAAGAATCGATATTCCCAGGTCCTGTCCTCAATGGGTCGGCTCTCAATCTTACACAGATTCAGATTGTTATAAATAAAATGCGAGAGCATATGATACAAGGATCCGCTTCGGTGCGGGACCTCAAAACAAATGCTGATCTTTTGAGCATCTTTGCAAAAAATCTTCTGATTGGTCACAATAATGAATCTCGTGGAATTGTTTTCTTCCTGATTCACCCCTTTTTTCAGTACCTCCAGGCCATATATCCGGCCTGCCAGTTCACTGGCGATAGCTGCCTGAGTCTTATCCCCCTCCATGGATACTTTTCTGGCTGCAAAGGCATTGTTCTTCATACTGATCTGATTCCAGTCATAGTTCAACAGATATCTGGAACTCTGCATCAGGGATTGGGGATGAGAGTATACAGTCTTGATATCTTCCACCTTGCTTCCCGGTACTCCCAACAGACAGTGCTCGATCCGAATGATCTGCTCACCTACGATATAGTTCTCAAACTCCACCAACAGATCATAAATCTCGCTTACAATGCCAGCTGTGGAATTTTCAATGGGAAGCACCGCAAAATCTGCACTGCCCTCGTCAATAGCACTCATGGCATCCCGGAAAGTATCCACATGAAAACTTTGAATCTGATCTCCGAAATACTCCATCATAGCAACATGGGAATACGCTCCCTCAGCCCCCTGGAACACCACTCTGGCCTTCGCTTTGTCAAGCTTATCCACACCAATAAAAGGAGGCTTTCCTTCATTTCCATGAGCAGCCAAAATCTGGTACTGCATCTTCCTGCTCATGGACATGATCTGCTCAAACAACTCTTCAATACCATGAGCGTTAAACTCACTGTGACTCAAAGATTTCACCTTACTCAGCTTCTCCATCTCACGCTGCCTGTCAAAAACCTTTTTTCCGGTCTCGATCTTATATTCAGCCACATGTCTGCACACATCCATGCGTTTCTCATACAGATCCACGATCTGCGAATCTATCTCATCAATCTGATCTCTCAACTGTAATAAATCCATGCTCTTTTACTCCTTTAATGATTACATCCATTATCCTCAATGTGATCAAGTCCCTGATTCAAAATCGTCTTGATGTGAGAATCTGCCAGAGAGTAAAATATGGTCTTACCATCTCTTCTGTTCTTCACAAGATCCATTTGCTTTAAGATCCGAAGCTGATGGGAAATGGCAGACTGACTCATATGAAGTATATTGGCAATATCCAGCACACACATCTCTGAGCACAAAAGCACATTCAGGATCTTCAGCCTGGTAACATCTCCAAACACCTTATAAAACTCTGCCAGATCTTTTAATTCCTCTTCCGGGGGCATCTTTTCGTCAATCTGTTCTACGGTATCTTTCTTTACATATAAATACTGCTCCATACATACCTCTCTTCTGCACCTGATCCCAATCGTCTTTTTGCAAAGTTCTTCAAGATATAGGAAAAATTATTCTCTATTTTACTATAATTTGCGTACTGTTGCAATAGGACAAGGGAGAATTTTCGCTCCCTTGTCCTATTTCCAACCCTGTCTTTTATGATTTGCGAAACCACGTTTCCATTCCGGGCGAGCACATGACATTGCCTTGTTTATCTACAAAAACTCCATACGCTCCGTATGCTTCCAACAAGGCTAAAGACTTCTCATATCCCAGCACAAAACACGCTGTGGAAAGCGCATCTGAAATAGCCCCATCCTTTGAAAGAATGGTAACACTGGATAGCCCCGCATCCGCCGGATACCCAGTAGAAGGGTCAAGAATATGGTGGAAACGTCTCCCTTCCACTTCCACATAACGCTCATAATCTCCGGAAGTGGAAACACACCATTGCCCCTTCAGAGAAAGTCCTCCAATATAAGTGGAAGGATCCTGTGGATCAATGATCCCTATTTTCCAAAGAGTTCCATCCGGCTTCTCTCCATAAGTCAGGATGCTTCCTCCCACAGAAACCACAGCCCCAAGAACCTGCGGTTGCGATTGCAAATAAGTCAACACCGCATCACAGGCTATCCCTTTTCCAACAGCTCCCAGATCAAGCTGCATCCCTTGAGGCAAGTAAATGCTTCCCTCTTCCATCTGCAACTTCTCATAGCCGGTATTTTTAAGCGAAGCTTCCACCTGCTCTGGTGGGGGCAAAACAATCTGCACCTTATCGTCAACAGCATAGTTGTCTATATTCCACAGCCGAACAGTTTCTCCTATGGTAATATCCAAAGCACCATCGCTCTTTTGGGATATCTCTTGTATCTGCGTGCATATCTCCCAAAGCTCCTTGGATACTTCAATGCCTTGTGATACACCAGCCATACTGTTGACCCGATAGATCTCTGCCGTTTCTTTTCTTCGAGATAACATCTCTTCTTCCAGCTGCACAATTTTTTCCCGGATCTGTCCGGTAATGTCTGCCTCTCCTTTTTTAACATAGACTGTCTCTTTGATAACAGTCCCCATGGCCGTATCTATCCGTTGATAACTTTCCACATGTCTCTCTCCACAGCCAGTAAACACCAATGGCAATAATAGCATAATTATAAAAACCGGGAGGATCTTGCTGTAATGATTTATATTTTTGAAAAAAAACTTCATTTTTTGTTCCTCATTTGCTATACTGTATCTAACTTAATCACAATCCCCAAGGAGCCGCTATGCAATCACCCACCATAAAAAAAGCCCGGATGCTATCCTGCTTCCTATGTGTTCTTGCACTGGTCAGTGTCGCCTCCGTTTTCCTTTTCATCCAATATGCCAAAAATCAAAACCCTATGATTGCGGAAGTATATCAAAATGGTAATCTGATCACAAGTATCCCCTTAAATAACGTGGAAGAGCCTTATTCTTTTACTGTCCATGCTGAAAACGGCAGAAGCAACGTGATCGAAGTCCATAGGGGCGCCATCGGAATCATAACCGCAGACTGTCCTGATCAGATCTGTGTACACCAGGGATTTATCAAAAACTCCATCCTGCCAATCACCTGTCTGCCTCATCGGCTGGTGATTCAAATACGAAAGGAGAATCCGACATGGGATTAAAGAGACTGACTGTCCTGGCATTATATACTACACTTTCTCTGGTCATCTATGCCGTTGAAAGCGCAATTCCCCCTCTCCTTCCCATTCCCGGCATCAAACTGGGATTGGCCAATATCATTACGCTGATTCTGCTGCGCAGCACCTCTATCAAAGACACCGCCTTGGTTTTAAGTGCCAGACTTTTGCTCTCCACCGTCCTGTTCGGACAGGCCATCGGTTTTCTTTATGGTTGCGCCGGTGCTATCTTAAGCCTTTCAGCCATGATTCTGGTCAATAAGCTGCTTCACAACCGCTATGTCTTTCTTACAAGCGTTACCGGCGGTATCTGTCACAACTTAGGACAACTTCTGATGGCTTTCCTGATCACAAAGGTGGCAGGGGTATTGCTTTATCTTCCGTTTTTGCTCCTTGCCGGCATCGTCACCGGACTGTTTACCGGGCTTTGCGCTCACTTTGCCCAAAAATATCTGCTTCCCGTCATTCGAAAGCTATAGCCAGATTTCTCGGATACCCTCCCTTTGCCTACTCATCTTCCGGTAAAGCTTTAAGCAACTGCGTCATTGTTTTCTTTAAGATGGGATGACGCAGATTCGGCGCGATCTCTGCCATCGGCTCCAGCACAAATCTTCGGTTCTCCATATCAACATGAGGAATGATCAGCGCCTCATCTTCATATACCAGATCATCATAAAAAATAATATCCAGATCCAGAGTTCGGGGACCCCAGTGTATCTCTCTGACCCGATCTGCAGCCTGCTCAATCTCATGAAGCTTATCAAGAAGCTCGCCCGGTGAAAGCAGTGTCTCCAGACAAAGACAGCCATTCAGGAAATCTTCCTGCTTCACACCTCCATAAGGCTTCGTGCAGATAACCTTAGATATCTTGTTGACACGGATATCCGGGCAGGCCTTTAATGCCTCGATACTCTCTTGCAAATACTTTTCTCTCTCTCCCATATTGGAGCCAAAAGCCACATACGCCCTGTGCCAGCCTCTTTTAATCTGCACCGACACACTCTCAAAAGGAAGACCAATAGGAGCCTGGGGCTTACGGATCTCCAGCACCAAACTCTTCACAAGGGGAAAGGCAAGAAGACATTCCCTGGCAAGCTGCTCTGCTACCGTCTCGATCAGTTTGCAGGTATGCTGCTTCATCCAGTCTGTGATAAAATGACACACCTCACCGTAGTTGGTGGAAAGACTCAAGTCATCTCTAAGTCCTGACGGTCTTAAGTCTGCATCCAGCCAGGCATTTACATAAAAAATTTGCCCTTGCCTGTTTTCCTCCGGATACACTCCGTGATACGCATATATTTCCAGATTTTCAATTTTAATTTGATCCATTTCAAACACCCTTTAGTCCTTTTGACTTCCCAGAATGGCCTCAGCCATCCGGATCGCCCTCACATTTTCCTTCACATCATGCACTCTTACAAAACTGCAGCCTTTTATGACTCCAAACACAGTAGTCACCAACGTCCCCTCCAGTCTCTGGTCTACAGGAAGATCCAGAGCCAGTCCAATCACCGATTTGCGGCTACAGCCCAAAAGCACAGGACAGCCAAACACCTTCAATTCCTCCAGACAGTTAATCACTTCCAGATTATTCTGGTATGACTTACCAAATCCAACACCCGGATCCAGGATGATCTTTTCCTCCGAAATCCCTGCCACAGCGGCCTTTTGAAGGATGCCGGCAATGTCTGCTGCCATCTCCTGCATAAAATCTTGATAACTAGCCTCTTTACGATTATGCATCAGACAACAAGGCAGTCCGCTCTTTGCAATGACTGCTGCCATTGCCTCGTCATATTGCAAGCCCCAGATATCATTGATCATATCCGCCCCGGCAAAAATACCAGCTTCTGCCACCTTGCTTTTGTACGTATCCAATGATATGGGCACCTGGAAACGTGCTTTCACTGCCTCGATTACCGGCACCACTCTTTGTATTTCTTCTTCTGCGGATATCTGCACAAACCCAGGTCTCGTAGATTCTCCGCCGATATCCAGAATATCCATTCCCTCATCGATCATGCGCTCCACCTGAAAAAGTGCTTGGTCCATGGTATGCCATTTGCCGCCGTCCGAAAAAGAATCCGGTGTCACATTCAGAATACCCATAACGTAAGTATGATTTACCGTATCAAATTCTCTGTTGCCGATTCTCATGGCATTCTCCTTAATATAAAATCCTTAGATTCTTTTTGTCGTCTTTCCAATTACATTCCTTCTCTACAGGACAGGCAAAACAGGCTCTGCTTGCCTTATCAGCCCTATATAAAAGTCCTTTCAAATTCTTCTCACCGGCAGCTTCAGGCGTTCTGTGAAACAAAATTGCCTCTGTGATGCACTCCGCTTCTTCCTTAGAAAAACCACATTCCTTCAGAATCCTTGGAGCAATCACAGCACTGGCCTTTTCATGGGGCGTCCCATCCGCATACTGCACATGGCGTCCAATATCATGCAAAAGTCCTGCCGCATAGATCCACTCCAAATCCACTCCCATCTGTTCCTCTG
>JAZSFW010000096.1:0-11151 GCA_045532445.1 Acetatifactor sp.
TAAGCCCAACTTTTCTGCGGCCTCTTTGGTAAGAGTGCCTACTTTCGCTCCGGTAGGGAGCACAATCGGCAATTCCTCTTCACTTGTGAGGGCTGCTTCCAGTAAGCCTTGATCCCAGCAGTTTCTTTCTATATTGTACAATTGACGAATGGCAGCATTAGTGGGGTCAATGACTGCCTGACCGGTCAAAAACTGATTGAGGACTTCTAAGGTAGAGAGAAACCTCGAGGCATTGGAAAAGGCGGGATCCTTCTTCATATAGCGCTGCTTGGCAGCGTCCAGGGAAGGGTTGATCTTCCAGCCTGATATGCGGTAGATATAATCGCCGCCCAATTCTTCCTCAATCTCATTTGCTTCTTTTTGCGCGCGGGAATCCATCCAGGTGAGGGCATTTCCGATAAAATGCCCTTCCTGGTCTAAGGCCACAGTGCTGGCCCCTTGTGTAGACAAGGAGAGACCAGCAACTTTGGAAGCATCTTTTCCCTGAAGGACTTGTTTGACAGCTAAGATACTTGCCTGTATCCAGTCCTGGGCACGCTGTTCAATCTTGCAGCCATCGCTAATCAGCGGATAAGCGCTGCTTCCGACTCCAAGAATCTTACCTGTATCATCGGCAAGTAAAGCTTTGGTACAGGTGGTTCCGATATCTAAGCCTATTACCATCATAATGCACTGTCCGGGGTGTCTACGGTCCAGCTGCCGAAAGGTCTTGCAATGGCTTCACTTACATAGCAGGTTCCTTTTCCAAGTCTCATGATGGATGCAGGGCATTCCATGGAGATGGGGCCGTATAACTCAATGCGGGAGATCATTCTCTGCCAGGAATCTCCGCCGGGGTTAACGAAGGAGTGCATTTCAAAACGCTCTCTTGCATTGACAATATCTCTGGGACCGATGGTAGCTGCACGGGGAGGTACTGCCCATACGTCACCGGAAGCACCCATGGGAGAGAATAAGGAGTTTTCACAAATGGTAAGAGGAACCTGAGTGGTCAAACGGGAACCTAATTTGCAGAACTCTTCCAGGGAATCAGCCTTAAATTCTTCTGCACCGGGATCGATGAAAGCGGTATGTCCAGGCCATCCGGTTGCGGAATAAACAATGTCTGCACCGCCCTGACCGATTTCTTCGATCATAGAGGAGTACACGTTATCTCCTTTATTTTCATTGGTAAATACATGCCAATGCTCTACAGAAGGACGCAGATCTTCACGGATCTTGCCGTAGAAGTGTTTTCTGAAAGAGTGACCAAGGCCGGCACCGTAGGAAAGGGGAGCTACGTTACCATCCTGATCTGCCCACTCATCCATTGCGAAAAAGTCAACGTTACGGCAGCTTACATTGTTGCGGTTGATCATTTCAGCAACGGCGGAATAAAGACCCGGCCACTGGTTGGGGAAAATTGCGGTGAAATGTTGATCCAGCACGTCACTTAAATAGATGCGGTGGAAGATATCCTGCGCAGCGATCAGGGTGGGATCCATTACCACTCTTACGCTGAAGCCATTTTCATTGGTATACTCCATATCCTCACGTTTGATGTTTCTTACCTTGTCAAGCACTTCAATGTCTCTGGAAGGTAACCAGCTTGCGGGTTGAAAGTCAAATTCATAATTGTTTTTTACCATTTTAAAAACCTCCGTTTTCTAGTTTTAAAAAATTTCATTTATAAAAAGCATCTCTACAAAACTTCATCACCTTGTAGAATGACTTTTTTCACATTTACCATATCGTCGATCAGAATCAGGTTGGCGATTTTGCCGGCTTCCAAGCTTCCCACCTGGTCGTCAATGCCCAAAAGTTTTGCCGGGTTCAGTGAGGCAAAACGAATGGCGTGGCACAGACCGTACCCTGTGTGCTTCATCAAGTTTCTGCAGGCATTGTCCAGTGTCAGGTGGCTTCCTGCCAGATGGCCTTCGTAGTCGTAATTCAGATCCGGGCCGTAGGCAATGCCGTCGGCTTCATTGTTGGTGAAATCGCCGCTGGCCGGCATGGAATCAGTGATTAAGATGATCTTTTCAACACCCTTGGTGCGGACCACCATCTTGATCATGTCGGAATCTACGTGGATACCGTTCTCATCACAGATCAGCTCTGCATAGATTTCGGGATCATAAAGTGTAAATTCATCGCAGCCGGAACCGATGGTTCCCTGTGCATGTCCTTTGGCCTTGCCGGAATCTCCGTGATGGGTCTGTACCTTTACACCGTATTTTTTTACTTTTTTGCAGGCGGCAGCAGTGGCCTGGGAATGTCCCAGAGCAAAAATGGCATTGGGATCCGCTTCCTTTACTCGTTTCATAAAGCCTTCAATACCGGGACGTCCGGGATCAATGGCCCAGATCCTGGCATCGTCTTTTACGGACTCTAAAACGGGCAGGTATTCTTCCTCCTTAATCTCTCCGCCCCAAAGAATATGCTTTTGGTTGCTGCCAAGGCCGTTCATATAGGGTCCTTCCATATAAAGCCCGCCGATTACGCGTCCGACGCCGCTTTTTGCGGTTTGACGGATCTTTTCGGCTCCTTCTATCATCTGTTTGGCGGTGAGATTGCAGTATAAGGTGGGAAGAATGGTGGTCTCTCCGTGCTTCACAAAATATTCTGCACACTTTAAGGGTTCCTCATAAAACAGGTCATTGATAGAACCGTGATTATGTATGTCTATCAAACCCGGAGCCACATACAGGCCACCGGCATCGATCACCTCGGCATCCTGAGGGATCTCTACCTCCGAGGCCCAGCCTGCCTGCACGATCCTATCCTGTTCCCAAGTGATGACGCCATCCCAGATGATGCCATCTTCCATGATCAATTTTGCATTTACAATTGCTTTCATACGCGGCGTTCTCCTTTGCCCATGTATTTTCAAGTTAATCGTAGCACAATTATGAAATGTTACACATACACAATTCGGTTTTTTTAGCACAATATCGACTTAATGTCTTGGTTATCCTATTTACAAAAAAAATAATGTAAGATAAAATATGGGGTAATGATACAGTTGTTTTGCAGTGCGAGGTAAAAATCATGCTTTATTTTTCGATTACTCCCACAAATTTTCCGGAAATTGTTTTTGCACATCAGTTTGCACAGACAAATTATCATTATGACTTTACCCACGCCAACCACAATATTGAAATTGCCTATATCAAGGTGGGTGTTTTGATCCTTACCATAAATGATCAGGAATTTCGCGCGGAAGAGGGGAGTTTTTTGATCCTGCCTCACAATTGTAAGTTTTCCATTAAGGCGCTGAGCAAAGAGATGCACATTCATTATACCTTAAGTCTTCATGTGGGCAGTGACATCACCCTTTATCCGGATGCGGTCCAAATACCCGCAGAGCCTGAAGGTCTGATTCTTCCGGTGATGCTTCCTCCCTGCGCGCAGTCGGAGGCCTTGTTCCAGCGTTTAAACTTTTTGATCGAGGAGCATCACAAGGTCTATCCGGAGAGAAAATACAAATGTGCCTGCAAAGCATTTGAACTTTTGTGTGATATGTCAGCTTTCAGTAAGAGAATGGATACGACGAAAGGGATACCTTCTCCCAACATTCCCCAGATATACTGTAAGCGGATCAAAGAGTATGTGCAGAAAAATTTGGAACAGCCCATCACATTGTCTGATCTGTCCGCGGTCCTTGACAAGAATTCGGACTATCTGAATCGTATTTTTAAGGCAGAAAACGGCATTACGATCCAGCAGTATGTAAACAGAGAAAAGGTGAAACGCTGTGTAGAGCTTATGACAACCAAGGGCCTTACCCTCACCCAGTGCTGTGAGCATGTGGGTATCAAGGATCCCAATTACTTGTCACGGCTTTTCAAAAAACATATGGGTATCAGTGCCTCACAATTCAAACGAAATTCTGTCTATTCCACCTTTTCCCTGGTGAATCGGGATAGACTTTAAAAAGGAGATAAGAGTATGGGACTTTTGAATGTAACTTCTTATGATGAACAATTTTACAACGAACAATTAAAAGACTTTTTGCCGGACAAGTTTATTGACTGTCACAATCATATCTGGCTGGCTGAGCATGTCACCAATCATGAAAGTGCAAGCCGTGCTGCGGCATGGCCGGAGATGGTGGCAAAGGACAATTCCGTGGAAGATCTGATGCAGACCAATCTGGAATTGTTTCCGGGCAAAGAGGTGGTTCCGGTATTGTATTCCCACGTGAATGTGGCTGTGGATACGGTCCGTTCCAATGAATATGTAAAGGAATGCTCGAAGAAATATCATTTCCCTGCCCTTTATGTGTCCAGACCGGAACAGGATATTGAGGATATTGAGAGAAAGGTGCTGGAAGGCGGTTTTGCAGGCCTTAAGGTGTATCTGGAATTTGCACCCTGGTACATCCCTGCCAACGAGATTAGGATCTATGATTTCCTGCCCCACGCACAGCTAGCTTTGGCAGACAAGCATGGATGGATCGTGCAGCTTCACATCGCCCGCCCCAAACGTCTTGCGGATCCCTTGAATTACGTGCAGCTTCTGGAGATCGAACAGAAATATCCCAACCTGCAGCTTTTGGTAGCACATCTGGGACGTGCCTATGCCAATGAAGACATTGGAGGTTCTCTGGAATATTTAAAACATACGGAAAAGACAATCTGGGATTTTACTGCCAATACCAATGAATATGTCATGGAGCAGGTTTTGCATTACTTTGGACCGGAGCGTTTTATTTACGGCTCGGATTTCCCGATCTTTCGCATGAAATCCCGCCGCGTGGTAGAAAACGGAGTGTATATCAATGAGATCCCTGCCGGGTCTCTTGGCGATGTATCCGGGGATTCCCATATGCGTGAGATTCCTTATCCGGAAGCAGAAAAGATTACTTTCTTTATCTATGAAGAGATCGCTTCCTGTAAGAGGGCTGCTGAGAAGCTGGGATTGACGAAGAAGGATGTGGAAAATATTTTCTATCATAATTCGGCAAGAATCTTTCAGTATAAGTAAAAGACAAAACAGGTATCTGCACAACACAGGTACCTGTTTTTTCGTGTCTACTTTTATTGACTGGTACATCTTGCAAAAATGAGGTTTAACCGCCCAGATAAGCCTTCTTTACCATTTCACTTGCTGCCAGTTCTTCTCCGGTACCGGTCAGAACGATCTCACCATTCTCCAAAACGTAAGCACGGTCTGAGATTGCCAGAGATTTGCCGGCATTCTGTTCTACCAGAAGGATCGTGGTACCGTCCTTGTTGATATCCTTAATAATCTCAAATACCTGGTCTACCAAGAGAGGGGAGAGTCCCATGGAGGGCTCATCCAGCATCAGAAGCTTGGGATGGCTCATAATGGCCCGGCCCATGGCTAACATCTGTTGTTCACCGCCGGAAAGGGTTCCGGCAATCTGGTTTCTTCTCTCAGCCAGACGAGGGAAACGGGTATATACTGCCTCCAGGTCGTTTTTGAAACCGGAGCTGTCTTTGATGGAAAAAGCTCCCATCAGCAGATTCTCATAGACAGTCAGCTCCTGGAAGATTCTGCGGCCTTCCGGAACCTGTGTCATGCCCAGATGCACGATCTTGTGGCAGGGGGTCTTGGTGATGTCTGTACCGTTAAAGGTCACTGTGCCTCCCCGGGAGGGGATCAGGCCTACCACACTCTGCATGGTGGTGGTCTTGCCGGCGCCGTTGGCGCCGATCAGGGTCACGATCTCACCCGCGTTGACTTCAAAGCTGATGCCTTTGAGCGCGCGGATCACGCCGTAATATACTTCAAGATTTTTTACTTCCAACATTGCCATAGACTTAACCTCCGATGTATGCCTTAATGACTTCGGGGTCGTTCAAGGCGGTCTTGGTGTCACCTTCTGCTAGTACGGTACCAAAGTTTAAGACAGTGATCTGATCGCAGAGACCGGCTACAAACTTCATGTCGTGTTCGATGAGCAGAATGGTCATATCAAAGTGGTCACGGATATAATGAATGGTTTTTACCAGGTCTTCCGTTTCGTTGGGATTCATGCCGGCAGCCGGCTCATCCAAAAGCAGAAGCTTAGGGTTGGTGGCAAGTGCTCTGGCAATCTCCAGTTTGCGCTGTTTGCCGTAGGGCAGGTTACATGCTAAGTTGTTGCGCTCCTGCTCCAGATCAAAGATGCGAAGCAGCTCTTTGGCCTTTTCACGCATTTCTTTCTCCGTTTTGAAATGACGGGGCAGGCGGAAGAGGGACTGTGCGACGCTGCAATGAAACTCAGGTTGATTGTGCAGACCAACCATAACATTTCGCACTACCGTCATGTTGTTGAACAGACGTATGTTCTGGAAGGTACGGGCAATGCCCTTGTGGTTGATCTTTTCCTGGCTTAAGCCCTTCATTTCCTCGCCGTCCAGGTAAAAGGTACCTGTGGTGGGCTTATAGACCCCGGTTAAGAGGTTAAAGATCGTGGTCTTACCGGCACCGTTGGGACCGATCAAACCGTAGATCTGGTTCTTTTTGATCTTGATATTTACATCCTGTGCAGCCTTCAGACCGCCGAAGGAGATTCCTAAGTTCTTGGTTTCCAAAATATATTCTGCCATCACTTATCTCCTCCTTTTTCTTTGGTGTAATTGTCATTCGGGTTCAGATCGATAGATAAAACTTCGTTCATCTCGATCTTGGTGGGCACCACATCCCACTTAGCCTTATCGTCTGTGACTCTTGCGGGATCGATACCGCGTTTGGATAACTTGCGAAGCAAGGTGCTGAAGTTAAACTTATCACGGAAGCTTTTAAGAGCGGGAGTGTTGTTGTAAATGATGATCACGATCAGTACTACAGCATAAAGGAGGTTTTGCAGTACGGCCAGGTCACCTGTGAGTACTGTTGCCAGCTTGGTGTTTAAGAACGTGATCAGCGCAGCGGCAACGATGGCTCCGTTAATGCTTCCCATGCCGCCCAAAACGACCATAACCAGGATCTCGATGGAATAGTTGTAGCCAAACTTGGAACTCTGAACAGTATAGTTGCTGAAGCTGTAGAGAACACCGGCAATTCCTGCAAAGAAAGCAGAAATGGTAAAGGCCAGCAGCTTGTATTTGGTCACATTGATACCGCTGGAACGTGCAGCGATCTCATTGTCGCGGATGGCAGTTACAGCCCGGCCATGCTTACTGCGGATGAAATTCTGGATTACAGCCAGTGTAAGGAGTACCAGCAAAAAGGCCCAGATAAAAAGGTATTGCTTGTTGTAGCGGGGGGTGTTCAGTCCCAGAGCACCGCCAAAGGATTCATCGGAAGTATTCTGGAAAAGGGATCTTACGATCTCTCCGAAAGCAAGGGTTACAATGGCCAGGTAGTCACCTCTAAGCCGCAGGGCGGGAATACCGATGACGATACCGCAGAGGGCAGCAACGCCGCCGCCTACTGCCAGAGAGATCACCAGGTTCAAAGGGCTGTTGCCGAGAGAAGGCTCCAATATGACTGAAATCTTACCGCCCAGATAGGCGCCTACGCACATAAAACCTGCATGCCCCAGGGAAAGCTCGCCCAGAAAGCCTACAACAATGCTTAAAGATACTGCCAGAATAACACTGATAGCAATCTTTTCCAGCAAAAACAGTAAGGAGCTGCTAAAATGCATGCCGCCAAGAGCCATGACACCGAAGATGGCGGTGAACAGTCCGATTACAATATAGTTAATATAGTGGTTCCACTTGACATTGCGCAGTTTGTTCATCATACCTTTTCCCTCCTTACTTTACCCAGGAAACCGGTAGGTTTCACCAAAAGAATAATGATCAGGATAGAAAATTCAATGGCATCTGTATAAGGTGCAATGGCAGTGATCTTATAAGAGATACATTCTACAACGCCCAAAAGGATACCTCCCAGCATCGCTCCGGGAATGGAACCGATACCACCGATAACAGCAGCGGTAAACGCTTTGATGCCGGGCATAGCGCCCAGGGTGCTGGAGATACTGGGGGCTTTCAGCAGATAGAAGAATCCTGCCAAAGCTGCCAGCGCGGAACCGATGGCAAAGGTAATCGTAATGATCTTGTTTACGTTGATACCCATAAGCTGTGCAGCACCCTTGTCTTCAGAAACAGCCACCATGGCACGTCCTGTGCGGGTGTATTTGATGAACAGAGTGAGAACTGTCATGACCACCACGGTAACTGCCAGGGTTACCAGCGCGGAAACCTGAATAGAGATTCCCATGATCTCTATGGATCCCAATTCATATACGATAACCATCTTGTTGGCCGAACCAAAGATGATCTGTGCAAGACTCTGCAGAAGGTAGCTGACACCGATGGCAGTGATCAAAACAGCCAGAGGAGAAGCACCGCGCAGAGGCTTGTAGGCCACTTTTTCAATGACAATGCCCAAAATGACGCAGCAAATAACCGCCATGCCAATGGCAAGGAGAGGATTATGTAAAAACATAAAGACATAGATCACATATCCGCCTACCATTATAATGTCGCCGTGTGCAAAGTTTAACATCTTCGCAATACCATAAACCATGGTATAGCCCAGCGCTATCATGGCGTAGATACCGCCAAGGCTCAAACCGTTGATAAGTGTCGATAAAATCAATTCCATATTACTATCCTTTGGTTGAAAATTAGTTTATGAAAATTCAGACAAGTCCATGTAATAAGGACTTGTCTGAACAGTTGCATTTATTCTTAGTTCGCTTCCTTGATCACATATTTGATAGCACCCTTGTTAACGTAACCGTTGGATTCCCAGCTAATATTGGAACCGGTAACTGCGTTCTCAAGAGTGTAACCGCCCTGGAACTGCTCTTTTAAGATGTCGCAAAGTGCGGATGCGCTCATGTTTACAGTGATCTCCTTGCCTGCATCAGCAGCCTTCTGCATTGCGCCATAGATTGCATATACACAGTCATAAGCAGAAGCACCAAACTGATTCAGAGTCTCTTTTCCGTATTTGGCAATGTATTTGTCAATGAACTCTTTTGCAAGACCGTCAGTAGCCTTGGAGTTAAAGTGGGACAGCATGGTAACTTCCTGAGGGATGGTGGTAATGTCAAAACCATCAATATTATCGATACCATCGAAACCATCACAGCCATAATAGATGGCCTTGGGATCCAGTTTGCTCTTAGCCTGGGTCATGAACAGAGATGCCGGTGTATAATAGATCGGCATGAAGATAAAGGTGCAATCTTTCAGGGTGTCGATCTGGGTAGAGAAGTCGGTGGTGTTGGCATCGGTAAAGGTGGTCTCCACAACTGTTACATTAGATGCCAAGTTGTCTTTAAACTGATCGAAGATACCCTTGGAATAAGGTTCGTCGGACTTGTAGAATACACCGATGGTGCTGTTAGCATAGGTGGTGTTTACAAATTCAGCAGCAACCTTACCCTGATTACCATCTGCAAAGCACATCTGATAACCGTTGTCGAACTCGGGAATGGCATCACCGGATGCAGAAGGGGTCAGGAAGAAAACATTGTCATCCTTGGACAGGTTCTTGAACTCCAGACCAGGCTTGGTGGTAACGGTTCCCAGACCAATCTGCATACCGCCTTCATACATAGCAGAGTAGTTGGTGGAAAGCTTGGTGGGGTCGTTCATGTCATCGGTAGCAACAAATTTAAAGTTGATGCCGTTAAAGCCGCCGGCTGCGTTGATCTCTTCAACGGCCATCTCAGCAGCGTTTTTAACGGCTGTACCGTAGATAGCTGCGTCGCCGGTAAGAGGACCGGATACACCGATCACAAATTCTGTGTTGTCTTTTGCATAATTCACTTCATTACTGCAACCTGTAAAAGCGCCGAGGCAAACCAAAACAGAGAGCAGAAGAGCTAAGAGTTTTCTTTGCTTCATAATAATATTCCTCCATTTTAAAAATAAGTATTTCCAGTATATCGTATTTTGGCATAATGTCAAGTGTTTTGTTGAGAAAAATTATTATTTTTCCATTCCGTATGGCTGGATAGAATCTGTCATGCTGCGGTCATTTACCACGACGATATTATCACATAAAACCAGAAAAATATTGAACTGGCAGTTTTGGGGAGGTATAATGAGACCAGAACAATGATCCGATAGGAGACAAAAAGATGAAGGCTATCACAGACAACTTTGAATTTCGAAGCATCCGCCAGGACGAGGCAGATCAGGCGGTTGCCATAGAGCAGATATGTTTTCCACCCCACGAGGCCTGCTCGGAAAAGCACATGAAAAAAAGGATTGTCAAGGCACCGGAGCTGTTTTTGGTGGCAGTGGACAAAGAAAACGGAAAGCTTGCCGGTTTTCTCAATGGACTTTCTACCAAAGAACAGGTATTTCGGGATGAATTTTTCCTGGATGCAGATTTATATGACTCTACAGGTGAAACTGTCATGCTGTTAGGCTTGGATGTGCTGCCACAATATCGCGGACAAGGTCTTGCCAGAGCATTGGTAGAGGAATATGCCGGACGGGAGCGTGAGAATGGCCGAAGCACTTTAATCCTGACCTGCCTGCCGGAAAAGGTAGAGATGTACCGGAAGTTGGACTTTGAGGATCTGGGGTTGTCCGGATCTAGGTGGGGCGGGGAAGCTTGGCATGAGATGCGACGGGGGATTCGTGAGTAGGTGTTTATGGCAAAAGCAGGTAATTACTATTATGACCAATTAAATAAGGAACAACAGAGAGCTTACTATGCAATAAAAGAAGGCTTGTTAAAGCTTCAGGACTCCTTTGCGGTGCCAATGCTTTCCAAGAAAGATCTGTCGGATATTTATTTTATGATTCGCATGGATTACCCGGAAATCTTTTATTCGGTGACTTTTTCTTACAAGTATTATGCGGATTCCACAGCAGTGGAGATGGTGCCCCAGTATCTTTTTTCAAAGGATAAGATCAGGGAGCACCGCCAGGCAATGGAGTCAAGAGTAAAGAAGCTTACCCGCCAGGCAGCGGATTTGGATGAAAAGGGGAAAGAGCTTTTTATACATGACTTTATAGTAAAAAATGTGAAGTATGATAAGCTGAAGAAGGAATATTCCCATGAAATTATCGGTGCGCTGGGAAATGGGGTAGCTGTCTGTGAGGGAATGGCAAAGGCAGTGAAAATTCTGTGCGATGAACTGAATATCTGGTGTATTATCGCTGTATCTGAAGCAAATCCGGACAAAGGTGTTAAATACAGACATGCTTGGAATGTAATTCGGATTGACGGACAGTATTACCA
>JAZSFW010000027.1:0-12289 GCA_045532445.1 Acetatifactor sp.
ATTTTTAGAAAAAGTAATTGACAAGCATGTTACAAAGTGTTAAAATGTAACTCACAACAACAACGTAACACATTGAGCTGTTACATTTCGGCAAAATGTAACACAAAAAGGACGGAGGTGATGTGGTTGGATCAATATACAATAGGTGATCGCATAAGAGAATTACGCAAAGCAAAAAACCTCACGCAAGATGATCTTGCAATGCTAACGAATTCATCTCGTGTGCAGATTAACCAATGGGAGACCGGCGCACGTGAATTGTCAGCTAGTCGTGTCATGGAATTTGCTGCAGCTTTGGATACTTCTTGTGATTTTTTGCTAAGAGGAGTACCAATGGAGAAGGCAGAATCCTTTAATCAGACAGGGCTTGATATGCATTCCTTGAATGCCTTTGCAGATATCATGACTTTGTCAGAACACAAGAAAAAGCAATATCTCTCCGTATTAAACGGTATACTTGGAACAGATTTCTTTTGGCGCAATATTATGCCACACATTCTGGCCGCTTTCAGCATTCGGGAAAAAGCAGTTTTAGGTGGTGCTTTTGAGAGCATCAAAGATTATAAACCGGAAGAATTTGGCGACAAAATCAAAGAAAGCATTCAACTTGTTACATTGGCCAACACGGCCGGATATACGGATCACATTTTGATAAATAGCGAGACTGCCATTGCATTGCAAATACAAGAAGCTGTTGATGCTTTTAAGCTTTTATTGAATGCTATAATCGAAAAGAGTGGGAGAGAGCAGAGTAATCCCCTTGCAGCATTCACGGCGCCATATCGCGCAAATAATGCGCCAAATGAAACAATAAGCATTTCAGAATTTATTGAATATGTAAAAGCAATGGGATTAACCATAGATAACACAAGCATCGGAAAGGATAAATTATGAATACACATTTAGCATATTTTATTGATCAATTAGAGGTGCGTTTGAAAGGCGCAAAAGCAGCACATGACTGGAATGAAGTGGATACTCTTTATAAAGAACTGCAGAAATTATACTCCATGCAAAAAACATATTCCTATGCTTCAGCCATGAATTAAAACACCGCCTCAAGGTTCGCGTAATTTTACAATATTTGCGGCTTTGCGCTTGTTTTCTTCTTTCATTGCCGCATAATGCTTTTTGGTTGTATTTACATTTTTGTGTCCAAGAACATCTGCAACAAGATAAATATCGCCGGTTTCGCGATACAGGGAAGTGCCATAGGTGCTCCTGAGCTTGTGCGGTGTAATATGTTTGGCAGTAACTGTAGATGCATATTTTTGCACCAGACGTTCTACGGAGCGAACAGTAATTCGGGTGTTTTTTTGAGAGATAAATAAGGCATTTTCGTGGCCAGGTTCCGGTGACATAATTTGGCGCTCCTCCAAATAATAATGAAGCATTTCTTCGGTCTCTTCTCCAAAGTAGACAATATCTTCATTGCCACCTTTGCGAATTACACGAAGCGCACCGTTGTCAAAATCAATATCTTTGATATCTAAGCCAACAAGCTCTGTAACACGTAAACCGGTACCAAGCAATGTCACAACAATAGCAAGATCTCTTGTTTTTGTCTTATTATGACTGGCTTTTGCGCGTTTTGAAAGGCGATCGCCGGTTTCGATATTATCAATCAAGGCGGCAACTTCATTAGGGTCTAATCTTATAATATTTTTTTCTTTTACTTTGGGAACATCTACAGCAGAAGGTGCATTGTGCTGGATGATCCCTTTTTTGTGATAATAACCAAAAAAAGTGTTTAAAGCAGCCAATTTACGAGCCTTTCCCTCCTCATGATTAATATAGACCTGACCATCTTTTTCGTAATAATTTAGAAATGACAAATATTCCTCAATATCCATAGGGGTGATATCATCCAATATCGAAACAGGTAAATCGCGAATGATTTTATTTTTAAAATAAGGATTACTCACCTGTAAAAAATAAAAAAAAGTACTCAGATCGTAGGCATAATTTCTTCGTGTATTGGTTGCCTTCTTGATTTCCATGGCACGAAAAAAATTCTCAGCAAACAAAGGCAATTCTTTTAATAATTCTCTGAGCTGTTTCATATTGCGAATATCCATTTGCTCGTGATAAGATAATGTAGCCATAAAAACCCCCGAAACAAATATAATTTATGCAAAAAAACTTCATAAACAAAAATGTATATAGATTAATATAATTATATAATATCATATTACAGCTCAAAAATCAATACTTTACGTCGTAAAATTGACATTTTGCGACGTGATATATCTGTAAGCCCACTACTATCAATTTGAGTTTTTGTTCAATATTTATATATAAATGTCTCTTGCGATTTTATAAAAATAGTTTTAAAATAATTTATATAACTATACGAAACGTTCAATAAAACAATCTAAGGTCATGTTCATGTGCATGATGCCTTAGACATATAAAATCAAGAAAGGATGGACAATATCATGGATTTTTTAGAAAACGGAACCAAACAAGCGGCCATTACAGCCAATGCATTTCTAAAGAAAAACAGGCATCTCTTAAGCGCTGAAGATGCGCATGCAATAAAACTTTTAATTGCCTCTGCTGTAAATCATCCCGATGAGCAACCACCAACATGGCAATGTGACACATATTGCCGCAAGGTAAGGCATGTATCCTGCGAAGGAGAATTATGCGCTGAAGATTGTTCTTCTTCAAAATGTCCTTATCTTGATGAAATGTTATACTGACGTACTCGTCGGAATTGTTATTTTTTTGTCAATCCATTATTTAAGTAAAACCCGGAAAAAGATGCTTATATGGTGATTTTTCCGGGTTTTATTAAGCCTATTTGAATAATCGATCACGAAATTATAATTTTGTGAAATAATAAGCCGCCATCTGAGCCCTGGAGCTAAACTCCTGTGTCTGCAAAAGTCTCGTCACTTCCTCTTTGGAATAAAAGCCCGCTTCAATCTTCTCGTTCTCTGAGGAGTGATCCTCAAAATCGCCTTCTGCTTCCACAAAAGCTATATATGTTTTTACATCAGATATCGCCACCGCCGAATAAGACGGAGGTAATATATCACCAAATTTCTTGACAGAAAGGCCGGTTTCCTCGTATAACTCTCGTCTGATACAATCTTCAATACTCTCCTGCTCTTCTATCATTCCGGCACAAAGATTGTAAATATACTTATTAACGCCCATACGGAATTCTCTGAGCAAAAGAAGCTTGTCATTTTGGGTCGCTACGATAGACACACCACTCACATGGTTTCCGATGTCTTCCACAGAACCAAGCTCTTTTCGGCTGACAATTTCGTAGCGTTTTTCTTTTCCTGCTTTATTTTCATAAGTAAGCTCATAATTTTTTAGGTAACGGCCGTCTTTGACCTTTTCCATTTTGATTAATCGCATACTTTCTCTACCCTTTCGGCAATTTCAGCAGCAAGCGCTATATATTCTTTGGCGCTTCGGCTGCTTTTTTTATAATTTACCACAGGCTTACTGTTATCCTGCGCCCATTCTACCGTACTGTCTACATGGATCAGGGAAGAAAAGACATGAATGTCTTCCAGTTCATCCAAGGATTCTCGCGTCTGTTTAAAATAATTCTTACGCTCATCCACCTTGGTGATGGCAATGCCAAGAACAGATAGATCCGGAGCAATTTCCTGGGTAGACTGTAAAAATTCAAACATATTGGCAAGACCAAACAAGCCCCAAGGACTGGCTTCCACAGGAATGATCAGATAATCGGACGCACAAAGAAGATTCATTACCCAGCCGCCCAGGGTCGGAGGAGCGTCCAGTAAAATGTAATCATAGTCCCCACTCTCTTTTACTGCTTTTAAGAGCTTGCGAAGAATAAATTCTCTCTGCCACTTGGTAAAAAGCTCATATTCAATCGAACTCATCAAGGTGGAAGAAGGAATCAGATCTACGTTTTCAATGGGTGTAGAAACGATATAACGCTTTAAATCCTTCTGCTCTTTGATCGCATGATATAGATTCTGCCCGTTTCTGGCGTATTCCAACACCGTTTCCTCATCCAGGAAGGAAAGAGAAAGGTTCAGCTGCATGTCACCATCCAACATCAATATTTTTTTACCGGTTTGTGCAAGGGCTGCGCCTACATTGGAGCAGGTTGTGGATTTGCCGCTTCCGCCTTTGTTGTTGGCAAAGCAGATTACAGTTGTTTTTTTCATGGCTTTGTCCTCTTATGCTTTCTTTCGTTTTATTCTTTATCGCTGAATTGTTCTGCAAAAGACTTATTGACCTTTTTTCGGGTAACTTCCATCAGTCCCAACGGCGTAATATCAACCACAACCGTGAGAACAGGATCCATTTTCACAAAATCTTTCATAGCATTCAGGAGTGCTTCTTTCTTTTGCGCATCCGGCATATTAATAAAATCAATCAAAATGATCCCGGAAAGATTGCGCAGCCGTATCTGCAAGGCTATTTCCCTGGCCGCTTCCAGATTTATTTGATAAAAAGCTTCTGCAGATGCCTTTCTGAGGTCGTATTTGCCCGAATTAACATCAAAAACCGTCAACGCCTCTGTTGCATCACAAACGAGATAAGCCCCCGATTTGAGCCAAATACGACGTGTCAGAGCATCTTTGAGTTTTGTATCGATGCTATAGAGCTTTTGCAAGGGATAGGACGAATCATCGTACAGTCTCAGGGCAATGTCACGTTGTTGAAAACAGGGAAACATCTCTTCATAAAGCACCGGATTGTCTGTGATAACTTCGTCATATTCTGCATCCGGTATCTGACTTAGGCAACTTTCCCAAGGAGCAATCGGCTCAGAAATACAGGTAAAACACGTACTGTGTCTGGCTTTCAGAAAGAGCTTTTTAAATTGTGTTTCTAAGCTTATTAATTCAGAGAGAAAGACGCTTTCTTTTTGCTCCTCGCACAAAAGCTCAGCTGCTTTCGTGCGAATCACCACGCTGTAAGGAGGCATTTGCTCCAATTGTCTCCAATACATGCCCTGATCAACCAGTCCTTCTTTACAAAGAACAGTGCAAATTCTGCTCTTCTGTTCTTTTGTCAGCTTAGCAGATATTCCCATTTTGCAGGATTCCGTCGCAAAAACACCATAGCGCCCCTGAAGCGTGATCTTCGTCGTGGCGGCAGCCTGCTTTGTCTTAAGAGCATCACGCTCTATCTGTAAAAGCAGTTCATCGCCTTCCAGTATACGTCCATCAAAACTTCTGTTTACCATAAATGGTGCTTTGCATTTGGAAAAAGGAAGATACACCAGCTCTTTTTCCGCAATTTCTACAAAACACGCATCCATATTCTTACATACATTTTTAACTTTCCCCAGGTAAATAGCACCTACACGGCTCTGTGCCTCAGTAAAGGCAACTGCTTGAAGGAGTCTGTTGTCACGAATCAGAAATGCCGCATCTTTGTTCTGGATCGAAGTGATCAGAAGCTTTCCCAGTTCTGTTTTTTTTCGCTCTGTATTGGAAGCATGAAGTGTTGTCGGGATTGATCTACTCATAAAATATCTTCTCCAATGGCCTCCAGAGGCACAAACACAGAAGAATCTTCTGTTCCAATCTTGGTATATACCTCTTCCCGAGTGATCAGCAAAGCGTTCTCCAAAAGAGTCTCTCCATACTTGGACAGAAAGGCTTCTATCACTTTACCGGGCTTAATATTTCCGGAACTGGAGGCATCCACCAACATTTGGATCGTCTTTGGATGCTGCGAGGCCTTCAGTTCATAGATGCCGGGACGAATATCCACTTCTTTTACACCGGTTTTTGTCTCTTTTGTGATCAAAATCTGTTCACTTGCAAGAAATTCTTCCAGCTTTTGCACAAAATCATTCTCGGGAAAAACTGGTTCCCGCCCTTTTCGAAAACGTACGGTATATCTGGCTGCCGCCACACTTGCCATAGCATTTCCGGCATGCTCCGGCAACACTTTCACACTTGTTACTTCGATGCCATATGCACCCACTTCATTCAAACGCTCTATCATGTCCTTGCTGGTCGTGACAGAGTGACATTCTATGTCCATATATTCTCCGTTACTTTCCATCCCAACTCCTAATGGGGAAGCAAAAGACATGATCTGGTGAGGGCTGAAGCCAGTCGTGTATGCAATATCAATCTCAGCCCTACGCATGGCCTTCTGAAAATAGCGCATGACATCCAGATGACCAATATAACGGATGGGACCGTATTTGCGGAATTTAATCCTTACTTTCATAACATTTCCTCATTTCCAACACGTTCTTCAAAACAGATGCCGCCTCCAAAACGATTGGCACCACAACCCTGGCATTTTGCCTTACAATTTTCTGAAATCTCTCCTCTTTGGGCTTTTAACCATTCTCTCTTTAAAAATTCCTTGGTCACACCACAATCGATAAAATCCCAAGGGAAAATTTCATCCAGATCTCTTTCCCGTGTATTATAAAAATCAATGGACAAGCCACATTCCTCAAAAGCTTCCAGCCATTTCTCGTTTTTGAAATATTCACTCCAGGCATCGTAGAAACAGCCTTTTTCATAGACCTTTAACAGAACTTTGGATAACCTTCTGTCACCTCGGGCCAGAACACCTTCCAACACGCTGGCATCTGCCTCGTGCCAGTTGTATTTGATGGATTTCTGATTCAATTGTTCCTTTACTGCCTGTTTGGTCTGGTAAGCCTTGTCCAGGAATTCCTCTTTTGTACATTGCCTTGCCCACTGGAACGGGGTAAAGGGCTTGGGAATAAAGAAAGAGGTACTGGCCACAATCTGTACCTTGCCGTTCTTGCGTTCTTCTTTGGGCACAGTATCATAAAAGGTAGCAGCAATTTTGTTGGAAAGTTCTGCAATCCCTTTAATGTCTTCCTCTGTCTCCGTTGGAAGACCCAGCATAAAGTAAAGCTTTACTCTGGTCCATCCGCCCTTAAAAGCAAGTGCTGCACCGTTTAAAATCACTTCTTCTGTCAAGCCTTTATTAATGACATCGCGAAGCCTCTGGCTCCCTGCTTCCGGCGCAAAAGTCAGGCTGGATTTGCGTACATCCTGCACCTTACTCATGACATCCAGGGAAAAAGCGTCTATGCGGAGGGAAGGCAGCGAAATATTAATATGTCTGTTGCTGCATTCTTCTATCAAAAAGTCAATCAATTCCGGCAGCTGGCTGTAATCACTGGAGCTCAAGGAACTCAAAGAAATTTCCTCATGCCCGGTATTTTTTAACATCTCCATGGCATATTGTTTCAGAACATGTGCATCTCGCTCTCTCACCGGACGATACAACTGACCTGCCTGGCAGAAGCGACAGCCTCTGATACAGCCGCGCTGAATCTCCAAAACCACTCTGTCCTGGGTCACCTTAATGTAAGGAACCACCGGCTTCATTGGATAAGGCGTAGCCGTTACGTCCATGGCGATTTCTTTGCAGACAGTAGCAGGAATTCCTTCTTCAATAGGTGCAAACGATTTTATGGTGCCGTCCTCATTGTAAGCTGCTTCATAAAATTGCGGCACATACATGCCGGGAAGCTTTGCTGCTCTTCGCAAAAACTCTTTGCGTCCAAGGTTCTGAGCCTTACATTCTTTATAAAGGGTAAGCAAATCTTCATATCTTGTCTCACCCTCACCAATATAGAATAGATCAAAGAAATCTGCAATGGGCTCCGGATTATAGACGCAGGGGCCCCCACCAATGACAATGGGCATATCCTCTCCACGCTCTGCAGCCAACAGAGGGATCTGTGCCAGATCAAGAACCTGTAAAATATTGGTATAACACATCTCATACTGGATCGTAATGCCAAGAAAATCAAACTCTTTTATGGGATCCTGAGACTCCAGCGCAAACAAAGGAATCTGTTCTTTGCGCATGATCGCATCCAGATCCAGCCAAGGGGAATAAACCCTTTCACACCATACATCTTCCATGGAATTAAACAGATCATACAGAATCTGAATCCCCAGATGAGACATGCCAATCTCGTACACATCCGGAAAACACATGGCAAAGCGGACATTTACCTTGGCCTTGTCCTTCACCACTGCATTGACTTCATGGCCGATGTAGCGGGCTGGCTTTTCAATCTTCATTAAAATATCATCATTTAGTGCTAATTTATTCATAAAAATTTACCATTCCTTTATATTTCGATTACCAGAGGAACTGCTTCTCTCCAACTTCTGAAGACCTCTATAGAGACGCACATATCCAAGAACACTGTAAATCAGCAAAAATATAAAAAATCCCAAAGTATATTGACATTTTGCTTCCCACATGATCAAGAACAGGAAACCACCCAGAAAATAAATGGCGGGCAGTAACTGTTTCAGAGAAATCTCTTTCCAGGCAAGAATCAGCCATAAAAGGACTCCGGCATGAATCAAAGTCAAAAGATAATTTAAATAGTTGTTCAATTCTAAGCGGGCCAAACCAGTATAAACAGATCGAATCCAATCCGGCACTTTTACTGCAGAATCCGATATTTCACCAAACCAAAACCCCTGAAAGCTTGGATTGTTCCACTGAGAAGACATCTTGCGGTAGTAAAACCAGGCAGCATATCCGGGATCTTGCTGAAACGTCTGAAGGCTGTCGCGGATCATCTGAGTAAAAGCTTCTTTCATCAGTGTTTTATTGCCTTCGTATTCCATATACGTCCTGTCATGGACACCATTATACCACCCCGGTGCCATATAACTTTCCTGCATCCCCATGGCTACATAACCAAGCGCAGGCATGGTGCGAAGCTCTTTAGCGCCAGTCTCAGACAATACCACTTGTTTCATACCGATATTGGCAAACAATACAAGTAAGATAACTATGACCACACCAAACAGCGCTTGAAACTTCTTCTTACGTATTCCTTCATAACATCCATAGATAGCCATGGCGATCACTGCAATCCAGCTAAAAGACTTTAACTCCACTGCAAAAAACATAGCAACAATCATTATAATCAAATGGCGCTTTTTGCCTGACTGAAAAAATGCAATTTCATGCTGCATTCCCAGGGCGATCAGTGCCCAGGAAATCAAATTAAAATACGTAAAAACCACATACAAACTGAAAGGGAAAAAGAGCACACATAGAATAAGACTCAAGTCTCCTGCCGTTTCACCAAATAGCTGACTACTGATCTTTCTAAGCGAAAGCTGAAAGATTACCAAAGCTGTCACATTGATAAATTGTAGTATAACCTGATTTTCCGGACCGACAAGACTAACCAGTGCTTTCAGAAAAAACAGGGCCCCCATCTGATTAAAGTGACGTTCAGCGTAACCAAGATATTGGAATGCAATGTAATTGCCCTCTTTCATCTGACAGGCAATATCCCAAAGGATCGATGCGTCTCCCAGCGGTTTAAACTGCGTATTATGCACAAGGTGGCATGTCAATATCAGATTGAAAAAAAACAAAACCAGAGCTGTCCATTTCAAAAATGACTTCAATAATACGGGAGACAATTTAAGTCTCTTTGATCCTACAAGCTTTCCTATCGTAAAAATGACAAGTCCAACTAAAACCAACACTAAAATGTGACGCAAAGGATTATCAATTGCATAATCGGAATGTTCTTCATAACCTGAGACAATAGAGGTCCGCATGATACTGAGTAACAACAAGAAAACCTCCACTGCTAACAGCAGAAGTTTTACAACATTTGCACTGATCAATTCAAATTGCCGGAACCACTTACCCGCCATACACTCTCTCCTTGGAAAATGCTTCTCTTTATTGTGCCTTAAACTTATTATATGTTGTGCGAACAAAAAATGCAAGAAAAATCAGCATTTACTTCAATTGTGTAATATAATCCTCTTCTATTAACGTATATATCTCAGAAGTACTTACTCCAAAAAAATCTTTGTCTTTTCTGTCGGTCAAAATCAAGAGTAAGACCAAAACAATTGCGGCAAGGAAACGGATACGAAATGTCCCCCGAACGCTGCTTGTGTTAGAACATGCACCTTCTTCCTGGTACTGACTGTTATAAAATTCAGACGAGTGTACAGGTGACGTCTGACCATATAGGATCTGTTCCCTGCGCATCAGATCAGTCCTGTCGTTATCATATCTGGCGCGCAGCTGATGTAACATGTTTAGTTTTTGTTCTACAGAAATATTACCCATCAAG
Source organism: Acetatifactor sp. (assembly GCA_045532445.1). GTDB lineage: Bacteria > Bacillota > Clostridia > Lachnospirales > Lachnospiraceae > Acetatifactor. The sequence goes on from JAZSFW010000027.1 coordinate 10,094, forward strand.
TTTCTGCCAAGATCATTTTCTATATCCTTATGTTATTATATGCATGGCTTCTTCGACAATAGAACCTTGTTAAAACTTCCATTGATAAAGCGCTCTCAACACTTCCACGACCATAGGGATCAACAAAGCCGGAAGCATATTGGCCACACGGAAAGTTTTCTCCCTCACCAGATTGACTCCAACACAAAACACCAAGGTACTTCCCACAAAAGAAAGCTCAGAAATCAGTACATCACTGATCACAGATCCAAACAATGCGGCGATCAGTGTAATGCTGCCTTGATATACAAAAATAGGAATCGCGGAAAAAACAGCACCAATGCCGTAGGTTGCCGCTAAAATAGCTACAATCACGAAGTCAAGCAAGGATTTTGCAACCAACATGGAGCTGTCACCTGTAAGCCCATCCTGCATAGAACCTACGATCGCCATGGCGCCGATACAGATGATCAGAGAGGTTGTGACAAACCCATCTACAAATCGATTATCATTCTTGATTTTGACAGCGGACTTTAATTTTTCTCCCAACACTTCCATTTTGGCTTCAATATTGATCCATTCTCCGATCAAGGACCCAATTACAAGACTGAAAATCAACAGCATGGTTCCCTGAGTGGAAAGATTGCCTTCCTCAACAACCAGCATATACTTTAATGCACCGCTGATACCAATAAAAATGACTGCAAGACCATTTGCCTGCATTAAAATTTTTTCAAAGCGCTCTTTTACGCCGTTTTTTAATATCATTCCCAGCACTCCGCCGAGAATGACTGCACCTGTGTTAATAATTGTACCTAAACCGATCATATGTAACCTCTCATGGACTTATTTTTCTTTACGAAAAGCCTCAATTTCAGCCAGCCGCTTTGCAACAGCCGCTTCTGCTCCGGAACGAGTAGGATTGTAATATTTCCTATCTTTCAAACTCTCCGGAAGGCAGGTCATATGAGCAATCTTTTCTTCTGTGTCATGGGCATACACATACCCTTCACCATAATGTAAATCTCCCATTAATGCGGTCGGTGCATTTCGGATCACCAAAGGAACCGGCTCCGAAAGCATTCTCTGAGCATCCAGCTTGGCCTGTTCATAGGCCATGTAGGAAGAATTAGACTTTGGCGCCATGGAAAGATAGATCACCGCCTGGGTCAGATTCACATTGCACTCCGGCATGCCATTAAAATGACAAGCCTGATATGCTGCCACGCATAAAGGAAGTGCCTGCGGATCTGCAATTCCCACGTCTTCACTGGCAAATCTGATCAGACGTCTGGCCACATAAAGAGGATTTTCACCTGCCTCCAGCATTCTGGCAAGCCAGTAAACTGCCGCATCCGGATCACTGTTACGCATGGACTTGTGGAGGGCTGAAATAATATTATAATGCTCTTCTCCATTTTTGTCATACAAAAGCGCTTTCTTACCGATTGCCTGCTCCACGGTCTCCTGCTTTACGGTGACAGAACCATCTGCATTGATTTCTCCGTTTAAAACAGCCATCTCCAGTGTATTCAGGGCGGTCCTGCCATCCCCGTCTGCAAAGGACGCAATCATGTTTAAAAGATTATCTTCAATCCGAATTAGTTGATTACCTAGACCTCTTTTATCTGTAAGTGCCCTCTTTAACAGTTGAAGAATATGTTCCGTCTTCAGTGCCTGCAGTACAAATACTTTACATCGGGATAACAGCGCTGAGTTAATCTCAAAAGAAGGATTTTCTGTGGTCGCACCGATCAGAATAATACTTCCCTTTTCCACATAAGGCAGAAAGGCATCCTGCTGAGATTTGTTAAAACGATGAATCTCATCCACAAATACAACCGTTCGAATTCCCATAAAGCGGTCCGTTTCAGCTTGTTTCATCACCTCTTTGATCTCTTTGATCCCGCTGGTGACCGCACTGAAATCAATGAAACTGGCCTTTGTGTGATTGGCAATGATCCGCGCCAAAGTTGTCTTTCCCACTCCCGGTGGTCCCCAGAAGATCATGGATCCTACTATATCTTTTTCAATCATCTGACGAAGAATCTTGCCTTTTCCTAACAAGTGTTCCTGACCAATATATTCTTCAAGCCCCCTTGGTCTTAGCCTGCTTGCCAAGGGATCACTGAATGATATTTGCGGACTGTCAAAAAGTGAAATTTGCTCCATTTTCATACCTCTTTAACAAGAAATCATAAATGACTGCGCTGGTCA
>JAZSFW010000133.1:0-11564 GCA_045532445.1 Acetatifactor sp.
GTGGCAGTGGTTTTGCCCTTTACTTCTTTTCAAACCTAAGAAGGCGTCACTAAGTTAGTCTTCCTTACCTCTTACGGCGAAGTCAACGCCGGTGTCAGAGGGTTTTTCCTCATCAAACACATAGTCCTTACCGGGAAGCACTGCATTCAGAATAATACCAACGAGAGCACCTACAGCAAGACCGGAGAAGCTGATGCTCAGCTCACCAATCTGGAAGCCTACAGAACCTGCGGAACTATAGTTGATACCGATGGACAATACCAGGATCAGCGCTGCAATGATAACATTGCGGCTCTTTGCAAAGTCAACCTTGGTCTCTACAATGTTACGTACACCGACTGCAGAGATCATACCATACAGAACAAGAGATACGCCGCCACAGGTTGCAGTGGGCATACAGCCGATGATCGCTGCAAACTTAGGGCAGAAGGAGAACAGGATCGCAAACACAGCTGCAATTCTGATCACCAGAGGATCAAACACCTTGGTCAAGGACAGAACACCGGTATTTTCACCATAGGTAGTATTGGCAGGTGCACCAAACAGGGAAGCAACGATTGTTGCCAAGCCATCACCCAGCAAGGTACGATGCAGGCCAGGGTTTTTAATATAGTTGACTCCTACTGTTGAGGAAATCGCAGAAATGTCACCAATGTGCTCTACCATGGTAGCCAAGGCAATAGGCATAATAGTGATAATGGAGGTCAAAAGCAGGGATGCATCTCCGCCTGACATTACAGAAAAAGCAGTTTCTTCCCAGTGGATCGGGAAACCAAACCATTTTGCTTCAGCCACAGCTGTAAAGTCCACTTTGTTCATCACAACTGCCAGCAGATATGAACCGATTACACCGATGATAATGGGAACGATCTTTATCATTCCTTTACCCCAGATATTGCAAACAATTACCAGAGCAATTGCCACAACTGCGATCAGCCAGTCTGTAGAACAGTTGTCAATCGCAGACTTAGAAAGGGTAAGTCCGATAGCGATGATGATAGGTCCAGTTACGATAGGCGGGAAGAATCTCATTACCTTGCCGGTACCGAATATCTTGATCAGCGCAGCTAAAACCAGATACAACAGACCTGCACATGCCACACCTACGCAGGCATAAGGAAGCATTTCCTTGTTGGGAATCGTCTGGTTTCCCGCACTGTCAGCCAGCATGGGAGCGATTGCCGCATATCCGCCCAGGAATGCGAATGAAGATCCCAGGAATGCAGGAACCTTGCCTTTACTGATAAAGTGGAACAATAAGGTTCCAAGACCAGCAAACAGCAGTGTAGTGGATACATCCAAGCCTGTCAGCATCGGTACGAGGATCGTTGCCCCGAACATTGCAAACATATGCTGCAGTCCCAGAATCAGTACTTTGGCAGTTCCCAGAGATTTGGCATCATAGATACCCTTATCACCGAGAACAACCTTCTCTTTGGTTGAGTTGTCACCCATGATTTTGTCCTCCTGTTAAATAAATATTAAATTTTCATAAAATATCTAACTTCTATAATACATATATATTCACCATCAGTCAAGCATTACTGCATGTTGTTTTAAAAAAATCTTGCGTTTTTCTTTTCTTTCCTATAGACTATATTTATGTTGGTATGATCCTGACAAAACCATTTTATATACCGAAAAGAAAGCGAGGCAGCCTATGAAAGAAAAGCTTTACACCATCCCTTTAAACGATGCGATCAATGCCCATGACGAGTGCCCCTTTTGTTTTATTGAACGGGCCATTGAGCAGGATCTTTTAGACTTTGTATTAGGCTCCAGCTCCTCTTATATGGAAGCAGATATCCGTGACATGACCGATCGAGCGGGCTTTTGCCGTACTCATTTTCAGAAAATGTTCCATTATGGGAACACCCTGGGGAATGCCTGGATCTTAAAGACGCATTACATGAGGGTTATCGGAGAAATGAAAAGTCAGTTTGCCTCTTTCCACCCTGCCAAAACCACATTAAAGGACAAATTCCGCAAAACGGTTCAAAGCGGCAACACTGTAGGCATGTGGATTGCAGACAAAGAAGCTTCCTGCTATATCTGCAATCAATACAAAGATACCTTTGCACGCTACTTGGATACCTTTTTCTATATGTACAAGCAGGATGAGGCATTTCGGGAAAAGATAAAAAACAGCAAAGGGTTCTGTCTGCCTCATTTCAAAGATTTGTGCGAAGCCGCTGATACCAAACTTTCTGACAAAGAAAAAGAGCATTTTTACAACATGGTCTTTCCTTTAATGGAAGAAAACATGAATCGGATTGCCGATGATGTGGCATGGCTGATAGAAAAATTTGATTATCGCAACAAAGATGCCGATTGGAAAAATTCCAAAGATGCCATTCAAAGAGGCATGCAGAAACTAAAAGGAGGCTATCCGGCGGATGCCCCCTATAAAATGTCCAAGTAATAAAGCTTATCGATATACAATGCGTTTCATCATGTCCAAATAATCGCAAATTTCCGCATATAAGATCTCGGGCTGAAAAGAGTTGCTCGCAAGCTGCTCTGACATCAGCCCTTTTATTGTCAGTTCCAGCATCTTACGCAGCTTCGTACCATCTACGCCATAAGGCAGCAGCGAAAAGTCCACCTGATGATACCAATTTTCACAAGCCGCCACCCAAATCCCTCTTTTTTCTTCTGTCGCTTCGATGGCTTCATCAGCCTGCTCTGCCATCGCACGATGCAAAAACAGCTGCATATGGGGGTAGGCTTTCATCACATGCATCTTGGCCTCTTCTAGCTGCTTCATCAATTCAAACAAATCTGCTGTTAAGGGATCCACACAAGCTCTCATCTCCAGCGTTACAAACTTTACACTATAATCATAGACAAACTGATACAGACCGATCTTACTGCCAAAATAGTGGAACAACAGACCCTTACTGATTCCTGCCTCCTTCACAATTTCATCTGTGCTGGCATGATGATAGCCTTGCATGGCAAAAACTTTCAGCGCACCATTGATCATTCTGTCCTGCTTTTCTTTTCTCAGGTCAAAAAATTTACCGTTCATCCTGGACATACCTCCGGCAAAAAATTTATAAAAATATTATACATATTCTCTTTTCTTTTTTTCAAAATAGTATTATGATAAATATAACACAAAGAGTGGAAAGGAGTAAACCTATGTCGAAAAAAATTGGAAAAATATTACTTGTAACAGCCGCTGTAGCATCTGCAGCTGCCGCCGTTTACTATTACCTTCATAAAAAAGATACTTCTTGTACAACAGAAGAGGAATTCGATACTTGCTGCCAGGATGAAGAAACGAATAATACAGTCTCCCGTACCTATGTGCCACTGAACAAAGAGGAAGATACCTCTGACACTGTGACCAAAGCAGCTGTTACCGCTGAGGCTCCTGCTCTGAATGACACTCCTGAAGCTACGGAAGCATTTTTTGACGAGGAAGAAGTATAATTGTATTGATCCATTTAGCATGTAGCATGGCTGCAGATTACAGCCATGCTTTTTTTAATTCCTCTGTTCCTTTTATGATTTCTTCTTTCGTCAATCCTCCAAATCCTAGTAAGATTGTTCCATTTCTGTGAACATGATTCCGAATCAAGCTGTCCGACAGACCATATACTTTTACCTGTTGCTCTCTTGCTTTCTCGATCAATTGCTCTTCGCTGCTCCCTTTTTGGGAGGTCAAAAGCAAATGTAAACCGGCATTTTCTCCGGACAATTGAAATTTATCTGCAAAGGGCTCCAAACATTGCAGCATCAGCTCGTGCTTCGCCCGATAGATCTTTCGCATTTTATTCAAATGCCGCTCAAAATAGCCATCTCTGATAAACTCATCCAGAATTCTCTGGTCAATTCTGGATACTGTCGAAGAATAAAAATAACACTCCTTGGAATATCTCTCCAATAGGCGCTGCGGCAAAACCATGTAGCTGATTCGGATTGCCGGGGCGATGGCTTTCGAGAAGGTACCAATATAAATCACCTTACCATGCTTGTCAGAGGATTGCAGGGAGGGAATGGGTTTGCCCCGGTAGCGAAATTCACTGTCGTAATCATCCTCTATCAGATAACGTTCTTCTTTGCAGTTTGCCCAATGAAGCAGCTCGGTTCTTCTGCCGATAGGCATGACCATACCGGTCGGATGTTGATGAGACGGCATCACATACGCCGCTGCAACATCTTCCTTCTCCAAGGCTTCCACCTGCATCCCACAATCATCCATTGGCACCGCTGCAATTTCATACCCACAAGACTGAAAAATCCGATAGGCTCTCTTATAAGTAGGATTTTCCATTGCAATGCGCTTCTTTTCTCCCAGAAGCTTTTCTAACAGTATCAAAAGGTAATCGTTACCTGCACCGATCACAATCTGCTCCGGGCTGCAATTGACGCCTCTTGAAGCATGCAGATAACGGCTGATCGTCAATCGAAGCTCATAATCTCCCTGGGGCTCTCCCAGTAGGTAAAGACCTCTGCTCTCATCGCCCAATACATTTTTTGTGATTTTTTTCCACACACTGCTCGGAAAAGCACTCATATCTATTCCATTGGGTGAAAAATCATACCGGTAGTGTGTTGTTTCCTGTGATAATTTTTCATCCGTATCTGCCATGCTCCCTGATCCGGAAGTACTTTCGAGCTGAAACAATTCTTCCATACGGCTCACAAAATAACCCTTGTAAGGCTTCGATTCGATGTAACCTTCACTAAGAAGCTGCGCATAAGCTACATCCACCGTACTTCTGGATACCTGCAGATAATCCGCCAGAGAACGTGTAGAGGGAAGCCTCTCTCCACAAAGAAGCTTCCCCTCTCTTATTTCCTGACGGATATACTCATAGATCTGTTCATACAGGCATTTATCACCATTGCTCTGCAGTTCTATCGTCAGATCATACATAATTCCACATCCTTACTTAGGCAAATTGTAAGAACTCTTCAGAGACACGATCCGGTTAAATACCATTGCTTCCGGCTTGGAATCCTTGGCATCCACACAGAAAAATCCCTGACGTACAAACTGGTAACTGTCATAAGCCTTTGCCCCCGCAAAAGCAGGCTCCAGATAACAGTCCTTCAACACCGTAAGCGAGTTGGGATTTAAGTTGAGGCTTCCATCCTCATTGTATACACCCTTCTCCTCATCGATGATATTCTCATACAATCTCACTTCTGCTTTGATTGCCTCAGATACCGGAACCCAATGGATTGTACCTTTTACCTTGCGGCCATCCGGGCTGTTGCCGCCGCGGGAAGCAGGGTCATAGGTACAATGCACTTCTGTGATATTGCCCTCTGCATCCTTTACAAAATCTGTACAGGTCACAAAATACGCATTCATCAGGCGCACTTCATTGCCCGGGAACATACGGAAATACTTCCTGGGAGGTACCTCCATAAAGTCTTCTCTCTCAATATAAAGCTCTTTTCCAAAGGGTACCTGACGAGATCCAAGCTCCGGATTCTCCAGATTGTTGGGGATCTCCAGCATCTCTGTCTGTCCCTCCGGATAGTTGTCAATCACAAGCTTGATCGGATCAAGCACAGCCATCATGCGAGGCTTCTTGGTCTTAAGATCCTCTCTGATACAATACTCCAACATCGCATAATCGACGGAAGACTGGCTCTTGGAAATACCGCACAGGTCTACAAACAATTTGATAGACTCCGGTGTAAATCCTCTTCTTCTAAGAGCTGCAATAGACACCAGACGGGGATCATCCCAGCCATCTACAATTCCTTCTTCTACCAGTTTCTTAATATATCTCTTACCGGTCACCACATTGGTCAGATATAATTTGGCAAACTCGATCTGCTTCGGCGGATTGGGATACTCCAGCTCTCTTACCACCCAGTCATAAAGCGGTCTGTGATCCTCAAACTCCAGGGTACAAATAGAATGGGTGATTCCCTCGATAGCATCCTCTATGGGATGTGCAAAATCATACATAGGATAAATACACCACTGATCTCCCGTATTATGATGGGTCATATGCGCCACACGATAGATTACAGGATCTCTCATATTGATGTTAGGGGAAGCCATATCAATGCGGGCGCGAAGCACTTTTTCTCCATCCGCATACTTGCCATCTTTCATCTCTTCAAACAGCCTCAGATTCTCCTCTATGCTTCTACCTGCATAAGGATCCTCTTTACCGGGCTCTGTCAAGCTTCCTCTGTACTCACGGATCTCCTCTGCCGTCAGATCGGACACATAAGCCTTCCCCTTCTTGATCAGCTTTACAGCCCCTTCATACATCTCCCCAAAATAATCCGATGCAAAGAACAGCCTGTCTTCCCAGTCTGCTCCCAGCCATTCTATGTCCGCCTTTATTGACTCTACAAACTCCACCTTCTCCTTGGTCGGATTGGTATCGTCAAATCTCATATTAAACTTACCGCCATACTGCTTTGCCAATCCATAATTCAGCAGAATACTCTTGGCATGTCCAATATGAAGATAACCATTCGGCTCCGGAGGAAAACGGGTATGCACTGTATCATACACCCCTTCTGCCAGATCCTTATCAATAATCTGCTCAATAAAATGCCTGGAAACCTTCTCCTGAACATCTCCGCTCTCTTCTATCTCATTCAATACAACTTCCTTCGTCTCACTCATAAGAACTTCCTTGCCTTTCCTGCCAGCCACCATGTGATCGCTGAAATATTCTATATCATATCACAAAACCCCAAAATAATAAAGTATTTTTCACAAAAACCTTTCCAAAAATTCACTCAAAAGTAACAGTGCAGACGGGAAGAGACACACCGGCAGCAAGCAGGTTACTCAGACAGGGAAAGGGAAACCCCACACGGGCAGGTAGTGGCAGTTTCTTTCGCAGTTGCAAGGCGATAAGAGTTACTAAGGCTTGTGAACAGGCTGAAACAGAAGCTAAGGGCAGAGCACAATAAGGCAAAAACTCGTCGCGCTTTGCGCTCCTCAAACAGTTTGCCTTATTGCGCTCTAACACTTCTATTTCAGCCTGTTCACAAGCCTAAGTAACTCTAACCGTCTTGCAGATGTCGAAAGAAACTGCCACTGCCTGCCCGTGTAGGGGCCTTCCCTGTCTGAGTAGCCTGCTTGTTGCCGGTGTGTCCCTTCCCGCCTGAATTGTTACAGACAATTCACCAAAGAGAAATAAAGGTTTAACCGGTCGGAAATAGCTTCCTGCGAAGCAGATGGGTCAGTTTATTTTCTATGAGATACCAGACTGTATAGGCAAAGGCGATGACAGCCAGTACCCCAACACTTGCGCCGACTGCGGAAACCGGGGTCAGTGCCGAAAAGTCAAAGACCTTTCGGTCTAAGAACATGATCGGATAATAATGGATCAAATAGAGAGAGAAACTGATATCACCCAGCCGGACGCTGAATGCAGGCATTTTGAGAGAGGAGCCTGCCACAAAAAATCCAAGAAAAATCAACATGGCGGGAATTCCCCAGTACAACAGTCGGCGATACCCCAAGATATTTACATGAGAGGTAGAAGCAGCCAGACCTACAAATAGAAGTATGGATAGAAGCAGCGCCGGAATCCCCACTTGTCTGCGGGAAAACAGCGCTGCGATTTTTGGCTGATCATAAAGCTGCCGCAGCACATAATAACTCAAAATCCCAAGACCGAATTCCAGCATGACAGGATTTCCGTAAAAGAAGATTGGCGCCAGCAGGGAGGAAACCATGCCGCTCTGTCCTGCGAGACTGCTTCCTGCCCAGGTACTTCCGCCGGAAAGAATCATACCCAGTAAGGCAAAGGCAGCCAGCAGCCCTATACAGATCAGTCCTCGATATTTATGGCTGATCCGGAAAGCAATCCCAAACAACAGGTAGAAAAACATCTCACAGTTTACTGTCCACCCAATCCGCACAATAGGCTGTATCACGCCGCCACCCATATCAAAGGGAATAAAGAACAGGCTCTTTAAAAACTGTGCCAAAGAAGCTTGCGTTTGCTCGAACATAGAAGGAAACAATAGAAGCATCAGAAAAACCCCTGCCGTTGCCAAATAATACAGCGGCACAATGCGGATCAATCGTTTCCTGAAAAATCCCTCCGTGCTGTGGTGTGTCGTATACATGATCATAAAACCACTGATACAAAAAAAGATATCCACACCAAAAGCACCACATGCCAGAAAACGGATGTGCTCCAATACAACCATGACTGCGGCAAGACCGCGCAAGGTCTGGATACTGTTAAATCTTTGATGATGAAAATCTTTCATAAGAACTCCTTCGTGTGCTATCCTTTAATGTATCATCTACAATTGATTCTATTTTAAAACATCCTTAAAGATTCTGCAAGCGTTTTTGAGGTTGTATATGTCGGATCAAACCGTCCAAGTCTCATCAATCCCGGGAAAGTTTGGTTGTCGGCAATATCTCTGCAATTGTAACATATTAAATTTTCTCTTGCATGAAACGTCAAGACATAATACAATAGAAGTAAGATGAGATTGTAAAGAAAGAGGTGCGCGTATGAGGATTGTATTTGTGGGAGCTGCCCATGAAGTGACAGGAAGCTGTCATTATCTGGAGGTAAACGGGAAAAATATTTTGGTGGATTATGGTATGGAGCAGGGGGTAAACACCTTTGAGAATGCACCCTTACCCGTGGAAGAAGCTGTGATCGATTATGTGTTTCTGACCCATGCTCATGTGGATCATTCAGGAATGCTGCCGCTTCTGTACGCCAAGGGTTTTAGAGGGCAGGTATTTACAACAGAAGCTTCTGCAGATCTGTGCGGCATCATGCTCAGAGACTGTGCCCATATCCAGACCATGGAGGCAGAGTGGAAAAACAGGAAAGCAAAAAGAAGTGCCAGTGTGGAGCCTCATGAACCGTTATTTACCATGGAGGACGCGGAAGGGATCATTAAGCGTATTGTTCCCTGTGGTTATGGCGATACTGTAGAAGTGTGTGAAGGAGTGAAAATACGTTTTACGGACATTGGTCATCTGCTTGGTTCTGCCAGCATCGAAGTGTGGATGACGGAGGGGGCAAGTACAAAGAAGATTGTATTTTCCGGAGATATCGGCAATAAGAATCAGCCGCTTTTAAGAGATCCCAGTCTGACGAAGGATGCAGATTATGTGGTTATGGAATCTACCTATGGTGACAGATACCACCCTCAGAGTAAAGGGGATTATGTGGCAGAGCTTACAAGCATTCTGCAGGAGACTTTTGATCGGGGAGGCAACGTAGTTATTCCTTCCTTTGCGGTGGGAAGAACCCAGGAGCTTCTGTACTTCTTACGTAAGATTAAGGTGGGAAAACTGATAAAAGGACACGATGATTTCCTGGTGTATGTAGATAGTCCCATGGCTGTGGAGGCTACCGGTATTTTTCAGGAGAACCGTTGGGAATGCTTTGATGAAGAGGCCATGGAGCTGGTACAGGCAAATATTAACCCCATTTCCTTTGCAGGCTTAAGACTATCCATAACCAGTGATGAATCCAAGCAGATTAACTTTGACGAGACACCTAAGGTCATTATTTCTGCATCGGGAATGTGCGAGGCAGGGCGTATCAGACATCATTTGAAGCATAATCTGTGGAGACCGGAAAGCACCATTTTGTTTGTTGGGTATCAGTCGGTAGGTACTCTTGGAAGAGCCATTGTAGAGGGTGCCAAGGAAGTGAAGCTGTTTGGCGAGCCCATTGAAGTGAGAGCAAAGATCAGGCAGCTGACGGGGTTAAGTGGTCATGCAGATAAGGATGGATTGATCCAGTGGATCACCGGTTTTGAAGAGAAACCAAGAAAAGTATTTGTGGTGCACGGTGAGGACAGCGTTTGTACTTCATTTGCGCAATGTCTGAAAGTGGAATACGGGCTTTCAGCATATGCTCCTTACAGCGGCACGCAGTTTAATCTGCTCAGTGGCAAACTGGAATACGAGGCAGAGCCTATTCTTCGTAAGAAAAAGGCTAAGCAGCCATCCGGTGCCTATGCAAGATTCCTGGCGGCAGGTCAGAGGCTGCTTGCGATCATCCAAAGAAGTGATGGACTTGCGAACAAGGATATGGCCAAATACACCGACCAGATCAATGCCATTTGTGACAAGATGGAAAGATGAACGAATTGAAAGGATAAAATAAAATGAGCTTAGCAGATCACATTTTTATAAATATGTGCAAGGATATTCTGGAGAATGGAACCAGCACAGAAGGAGAGAAGGTCAGACCCCACTGGCCGGACGGTGCTCCTGCATACACGATTAAAAAGTTTGGTGTGGTAAACAGGTATGACTTGTCAAAAGAATTCCCTATTATGACGTTGCGCAGAACAGCGCTGAAGTCTGCTACAGATGAGATTTTGTGGATCTGGCAGCAGAAATCCAACAATATCAACGATCTGCACAGCCATATCTGGGATGAGTGGGCAGACCCTGACGGTTCTATCGGTAAAGCTTACGGCTATCAGCTGGGTGTAAAGCATCAGTACAAGGAAGGTTTGATGGATCAGGTGGATCGTGTGATCTATGATCTGAAGAATAACCCTTTCAGCCGCAGGATCATGACCAATATCTATGTGCATCAGGATCTTCATGAGATGAACCTTTATCCTTGTGCATACAGCATGACTTTCAATGTAACCCAGAAAAAGGGGGAGGACAGATTGACCTTAAATGCGGTGCTTAACCAGCGTTCTCAGGATGTGCTGGCTGCCAACAATTGGAATGTGGTGCAATATGCTGTGCTGGTGCACATGTTGGCTCAGGTCTGTGATATGAACGTGGGTGAGCTGGTACATGTGATTGCCGATGCCCACATTTACGACAGACACATCCCCATTATTCAGGAATTGATCAGCAGAGAGCCCAAACCGGCCCCTGCCTTTTGGCTCAATCCTGATATTCATGATTTTTATGAATTTACCAGAAATGATGTGAGAGTGGACAATTACGAAACCGGTGAGCAGATCAAAGACATACCGATTGCAATCTAGAATCAAAGGAGAAGGAAAATGAATTTAATTGTAGCAGTAGACAATAACTGGGCTATTGGAAATAAAAACGAACTGTTAGTTCGAATCCCCAATGATCACAAACATTTTCGTGAGGAGACTACCGGCAAAGTTGTGGTTCTTGGCCGTAAAACCCTGGAAACCTTTCCCCAAGGCCAGCCTCTTAAAAACCGTACAAACATTATCCTCACAACAGACCGTAAATACCAGGTAAAAGATGCCATCATCGTTCATTCCATCCACGAACTTCTGGAGGAACTGAAGAAATACAACGATGAAGATATCTACATCATAGGCGGCGAAAGTGTCTACCGCCAGATGCTTCCTTATTGCAACGTAGCCCACATTACCAAGATTGATCATGCATATGAGGCCGACACCTACTTCCCCAATCTGGATAAAGATGAAGAGTGGCACATTACTGCGGATAGCGACGAACTGACTTACTTTGATATCGCATACCAATTCTTAAAATATGAGCGTAAAATATAGATGTGATTCATGAATAAATAGTAATCATATTATTATTTGCAGTTGTGCTGCAAGAGTAGCCCAGGAGATCAGGGATGGTGCTGTCGGGAGGGGAGGGGACGGGTGTTCCA
>JAZSFW010000111.1:0-2873 GCA_045532445.1 Acetatifactor sp.
TGCACTCAGATGCCACCAAATTGTAGAGATTGACGAAATCTTCAAAAGTATAGTCCCCTGTCTCTTCCCCGAAATAATTTTCTGAAAAGGTGGACGCATGGTATAAAATAGTACAGTTTAAGGTCATGATGACGCAGACTGCCAGCAGGGTCCAGGCAAAAAAACGATAGAAACCTGCGACAAATTTCCAGAGCGGATGCTTACTCCAGCAGATATCAGCAGCTTGCCCTCCTGCACAGATTATTGCCCTAAAGACAGCTCTTACCAACCCGACCACTGCAAGAGTTACTCCCAGCAGCACAGCAAAACCAACAAGCACCACCCCAGCCACGATCAGCCACTCCCCTACAGAGAACGGAAACAGTCCCGTCAGCCGCCCGTAAGTGTTCACCCAAATCGGAAAAATATATTTGATATAAGCATCACAAAAGGAAGTACTGTTCCAGGCTGCAACATTTAACAATACCATCAGTAAAGCAATACTTATGTAAACAATCAAACTTCTGGCCGGGCGCTTTTTACCGGCCTGTCTCTTATCTTTTTGCTCCATTGTTTCCATTCACTTCCCTTAGATTTCTACCGTATAAAGACAAGTATACGCACTTCCGCCCGAGATTGCAATTCCCGGACGTGGGATTTCTCTGATGGGATTTCTCAGGCCGTTTTCTACAACGGTCTGTCACTGATCACGCCCTCAATTTCCTGCACATCACACAAGGTGTGCAGGTATTTATTTCCAAATTTGCTGTGATCACACAGCAGCCAGCTGTGGGTTGAATTGTGCATCATGATCCTGCGGATGGAATTTTCCAGAATGGAATTGTCCGTAGCCAGTCCCTCTGCAGTCAGTCCTCTGCAGGAAAAGAAGGCAATGTCCGCATTGTAACTGCGCAGGGTGCGCTCTGCATCCATACCCACATAAGAGAATGATTCCAGGGTGATCTCCCCGCCAACACACAGTGTCCTTATGCCCATGGCCGCCAGAGCGATAGCCGTTTTGGCACCATTGGTAATGACAAACAGATTCTTGAATCCGGCCAAATAGGGCACCAGGCAATAGGCCGTAGTGGAAGCATCCAGCATGACCACATAACCGTCCTTGATCAACTTTGCTGCTTTTGCGGCGATTTCCTGTTTTGCCGACCGCTGTTCCAGATCCCTGATGAACATGGGAATACGTTTGTCCGGGGAACTGGTCTTTAAAGTCACCAGCCCTCTCTTGCAAATCACCAATTCCTTCTTTTTCAGTTCCACAATATCCCGGCGTACGGTGGGCTCGCTGACAAAGAGTTTGGAAGCCAGTTCCTTCACCGTATGTTCCCGTTCGGAAAGCAGTCTGATATATTCATTTTCACGCTCATATGCTCCCATACGCTCATCCTCCGATCATCTTTATCATTATTTTAATCATTTAGTAATCATATTGTCAATCTTTCCATCAGATATTGATTATATCATGATTTCCAAGTATAGTTTATTATAATAGCACCCGCCTCCGGTGCATTCCTTTTTCCTGCGCTTCCCTGGCGGGCATGAAACAAATTCAAACAGATTACATACAAAAAGAGGTAAGACCATGAGCATGCAAAAACTTTATGAAATGAACGGAGCCCCCTGTAAATGCGGCAGAGAACACACCTTTAGTGCCAGAGTGATCAGCGGCAGCGGTGTCATCAGCCAGCTTCCTGCCATTTTGAAGGAATACAATGTTAAAAAAGCTTACGTAATATCCGACAAAAACACCTGGAAGGCAGCCGGCGAACAGGTCTGCAGCCTGCTTGCAGAGAATGATTTCAAATATGCAAGTCACTGCTTCCGGCAGGATATGATTGAACCGGATGAGCACAGCGTAGGTTCCGCCATCATGCACTATGAGCATGACTGTGATCTGGTCATCGGCGTAGGCTCCGGTGTCATCAACGATATCGGCAAGATCGTCAGCGCAGTGGCAGACAAGCCTTATATCATCGTTGGAACTGCGCCCTCCATGGACGGTTACGCTTCCGCCACCTCTTCCATGACCAGAGATAACCTGAAAATTTCCCTGCCCAGCAAGAGTGCTGAGGTAGTAATCGGCGACACAGATATCCTGTGCCAGGCACCTTTAAAGATGTTAAAGGCCGGCCTGGGAGACATGATCGCCAAGTACGTGAGCATCTGCGAGTGGCGTATCGCTCATCTGATCACCGGAGAATATTACTGCGAAGAGGTGGCTGCCCTGATTCGCTCCGCATTAAAGAGCTGCATCGACCAGGCAGAAGGACTGCTGCAGAGAGACCCCGCCGCTGTAAGCGCTGTATTTGAAGGGCTCGTGATCGGCGGCGTAGCCATGAAATATGCAGGCCTGTCCCGTCCCGCCTCCGGTGTGGAACACTACATCTCCCACATTCTGGATATGCGCGGCGTGGAATTCGGCACTCCCATTGAACTCCACGGACTGCAGTGCGTGGCAGGCACCATGATCGCTGTAAAACTGTATGAAAAGATCAAGGGAATCACGCCGGACAGAGAAAAAGCACTGGCCTATGCAGAGCAGTTTGATTATGATGTGTGGGCTAAGGAGATGCATGACTTCCTGGGCAAGGGCGCTGAAAGCATGATCGCTTTGGAGAAAAAAGAGAAAAAGTATGATGCGGCTCTCCACAAACAACGTCTGGAGGTCATTTTGCAGAACTGGGATACCATTCTTCAGATTATCGAAGAGGAAATTCCCTCTGCTGTGGAATTAGAGCAGCTGCTGGATACCCTGGATGCACCCAAGTGCTTGGCCCACGTGGGCACCGATGACAGCGAACTGCCCATTATTTTCAAATGTACCAAGGATATCCGCGACAAATACGTGCTGCCGCGCCTTGCATGGGATCTCGGCGTGC
>JAZSFW010000088.1:0-5568 GCA_045532445.1 Acetatifactor sp.
ACGTTGACACACCAAAGACAATGAGTAGTTATAGAGATATTCCTATGCTTGATAATGTTTTTACTCTCTTAAAAAGACAAAAGCTTTGGCAAAACGAGAATAAATTGCATCTGGGTGAGGAATGGCAACCAATCATTGGAATGGAGAAATTGGTTTTCACTACAAATGTAGGAACACCCATTGACAAAGAGTATCTTAAAAACAGCATTGACGGAATTGTTAATAAGATAAATGGTGAGGGAATTGAGTTTGCACATATATCCATGCACACCTTTCGGCATTCCTTTGCCACCAGATGTATTGAGGAAGGAATGAACCCACAGACTTTAAAAGCAATTTTGGGGCACAGTAAGCTTGGTACAACTATGGATTTGTATGCTCATGTTTTGCCTAATACTAAGGCATTGGAGATACAAAAAATAGCTAATTTATTCTAAAATCTGTGTCAAAACTGTGTCAAACCTGCAAAAATCATGCCTTAGAAGCATAAAAAACCCCGGAATTACGGCATTTCGCAACTCCGGGATACTTAAAGGGGAGGATTAAGTATTATTTTTCTCATTCGTAAGATCAAAGGAGGGGGTTCCTAAGATAGTAGTATTATACCACGAAAAAAAGGGATTATACATTATGATCACAATTTTTTATTTCACTCTTGTCAACCAGCCGATTAAATGATATCCTACAGTAAAACAACATATTTAATAAACATTTGATGAAAATAGGAGCATTTTATGACACAGAATAAAACAAACCAATCTGTAAAAAGATCTAACAAAAAACCTGCCAAGCAGATCGTAGCCATCGTTGGAATCGTTTTACTTGCTGCAATGTATCTGTTTACATTGATCGCAGCAATCATAGACAATGCCAATACCATGCTGCTCTTTCGTGCGAGTTTGATCGCAACATTTGCTATACCGCTTCTGATCTGGGTATATATCTGGATGTATGGTAAGCTGACGCAAAAACATACCATAGCAGACTTTGACCTTGACAGCAAAGCTTCCGAAGAAGCCAAGGAATAGTCTATGATTTTGAGAGCCATTCTTCCAGATATTCTGGTGAAATCGTCTCGTTTTTTAAGAATTTAAAGATTCCGGTTGTTTTCTTCACAGAATACTCTACCATTGCCTTTGCAATGCGGTCGTTCATTCCTTCATGACTGTCGCCTGCATAGGAATTGGGATAGTTCGCCATCCAGGAAAAAGGCGTTTCCACACCCATTGCAGTAAAATCATCAAATCTATGGGTTGTCTTACCGCTCTCCTGATCCATCTTGTCAAGGCGTACCAATTCCGGTCGGATGCCATAGATCCAGCCTGTTTCAATAAAACAGGCATGACCGAACCGCTTTTTTGCTTCCTGATACTCTTGAAGTACTTTTCGGTCTTCTAAAGTTAAATAAGGAAAGTTTCCTGCCAAAAGCTTCTTAGGCGTCGGAAAATCAGCCCCCAAAGCACAGCCATAGACTAAATAATCATTCTTTTCTTCCAACACACTTCTAAGGAAGTAGGATATCATGGCACTGTTGCCACCATGACCGCTGAAGAGCAGAATCTTCTGAAAGCCATTGCGTCGGATCTCCCGACAGGTTTCTGTTAAGATTCTCAGGCGAAGCTCTGCACTGAACATGACAGTCCCTTTAAACTCTCCTGCCCCTGTCTTCTCCCCAAAATACATGGTCGGAAAGACCACAACCGGCTCTGCCTCTGCAGCCTGTCTTGCAATCTCGGTAACATGGATCACATCTGTGCCGACAGGCAGATGTTGACCATGTTTTTCAAGGCAGCCTATGGGGACAACGCACACTCCTTTGGATTTTCGAATCGCTTCTTCAAACTCTTCTTCCCTTAAATTTTCCCAAAGCATCTTTTATGTGACCTTTCCTTCCATCCTATTCCTTTAGGACTGATTTAAAATTTGTGCAATCTTTTCAATCATTTCATCTTCTTTGAGTCTAAACTTAATCTCTACACGTCTGGAAGCCGCCATATCGATCTGTTCCGTACCGGCTTTATATACCGGGTTACTATATGAACGGCCATTTACGGTCAAAAGCTCCTGCAACTGCTCTATCTTACTCTTGGATAACCCATTTCTCTCATTCAGACAGAACTTTGCCACTGAATTTGCACGATCAAAGGACAGATTCATATTGCTTTGATATCCTCCATCAGTATCAGTATGTCCCTCAATAATAATCTCTGCGATATAAGGACGATAAGCATCCTGTAAAAGCACGTCCAGATACAATGGAATGATAGACTTTAAAGTATTTTGGCTATCTGTCGTCAAGGTTGAACTGTTATACCGGAACAGTACATCCGAAGAAAAAGTAATGGAACCTGTCTGAGCATCTACGGCCATGCTGGAATTATTAAATCTGGTCTGCAGTTCACCGATAATATCTGTTCTGATTCCTACAATATCCTGCAGCTCACTTCTGGTCGCATCCAGCTCTGCCTTTGTAACCTCCATCTGTTGATTTGCTGCTGCAAGCTCTGCGCGCGCATTTTCAATCTCCAGATATGCTGCATTCAGCTCCTCCTGGGTCGTTGCCGCCTTTTCATATGCAATCTGTAATTCTGCCAGGGAATCTGCCAGTTCCTTGTTGGAAGCCTCTATCTCTTTTCTGGACTGATCCAGATTCAGTTTTGCGTTGTCAAGCTCCAGCTGTGCTGCATTGAGCTTTAACTGCGTCTGTTCTAAGTCTGTTGTTTTCTGCCTGTAAATCATCAGCGTAATGGCAATGATCAATATAAAAATCAGCAAAAGTGCCGCCATCATATCGGAAAAAGATTGCCAGTAGCTGGGTTCTTCAAAGGCAGCCCTTCTTCTCTGCCTACTTTTCATACGTTTCCCTCATCTGATTATAAGTATACAACTGGTTACTCAATTCATCGTTCAACATATTACAGGTGGATGTAAGCTGCTTCTCCTGTTCTTTCAGATCCTGCACAATCTGCTCCTGACGTTCCACAAGCTGCTCCAGCACTCTTTGCATAGAGCGATTCACTGCCTGCAATTCTCTGGTAGTCTCCTCCATACTGCGATAATCTCTGGAACACTGTTCCTGTGCCTTGCATGCATAATTTAAGGTGCGGCCCATCTTCTCAAATTCGGTACCAAGTGCCTGCGTCATCTGTGACACGAACTGATTCACAATTCTCTCAACACCCTGTGTCTGTTCCATGGCATTGCCCCTTAACAGATCATTCATGGTCTTTAAAGAATTGGCCATGTTCGCCTGATAAATCAGCATTGCCTTGGAATTCTCATCCGCGCTGGACACCTGGGGACTTACATACTCCCGATACATCTCAAGGAAATCTGACAACACACCATAGGCATCAGCCATCAAACTTCTATACACAAAATTAAATACCAGGGAGAAGAAAATACCATATACTGAGGTATGAAAAGCCACCTTCATACCTTCCAGCAAAGGTCCTACATTGTCAGAGATCGTATAAATATCATTGCCGTTAAAAGAGCCAAGCCCCATTGATAATCCAAGAAAAGTACCCAGAATACCAAGACCTGTCAAAGTACCTGATACGGCAGAATTATAATGAGACATTGCCACCTTGTCAAGCAGATCTTCATTGATATATTCTTCCAGATCACATACAGCCTTCAGGCCTTTTCTGGTCTGAAAACCTGCCATTCTCTTCTGATACCTGTAAAAAGCCTCATCCAGCACATCATTGCCAAATACTTTTTTGCGGGAACGATAGTGATCCCACAACGGACCTTCCTTTTCCTTTCGATCCTTCTCCAGACCTACACAGGCTCTTTCTAAAGCATCCGTAAGCAGATTCAGCCTGTTAAAGCTGATGGCTGAGATCACAAACATAATACCGATGACCGCCAAAAAGCTCAGGTTAATCAAAAGGTTACTTAACGAAGACACATTCCCCGTAAATACACCGTTAATATATAGGATGAAAACCACCATCAGGACATAAAGTAAAAAAAGTATGTAATATAATCTGTTCTTCATTGCGTGGAAACCTCCTTCGTAACACATTAATCATTATGTCGTGGATCATTGTACAACTATTGTCATACAATGGTCCATTCCATTACAAATAGTGTATCATATTTGAATAGTTTCCACAAGTCAACACTTTGAATCTTAAGCAATTCTTAAAGTCTGGACTTGCAATTTCAATGCTTTTGGTGTATAGTAACATAAGAGTTTTAATAACCAAATGGAGGCATATACATATGAAAGAAAAAGTAATCCTTGCATATTCCGGCGGTCTTGACACCACCGCTATCATTCCTTGGTTAAAGGAGAATTTTGATTATGAAGTAATCTGTGTCTGCATCGACTGCGGACAAGATGAAGAGCTGGATGGTCTGGATGAACGGGCTAAGTTCTGCGGTGCAGAAAAGCTCTACATTCTGGATGTTGTCGATGAATTCTGTGATGAATACATCGCACCCTGCGTTCAGGCAAATGCCATCTATGAGAACAAGTATCTGTTAGGTACTTCTATGGCAAGACCTTTGATCGCGAAAAAGCTGGTTGAAATTGCGCGCAAGGAAGGCGCTGCAGCGATCTGCCACGGTGCAACCGGTAAAGGAAACGATCAGATCCGTTTTGAACTGGGCATCAAAGCACTTGCACCTGATCTTAAGATCATTGCAGCTTGGAGACATGAGAAATGGACCATGGATTCCCGTGAATCTGAGATCGAATTCTGTAAGGCACATGGTATCGATCTGCCCTTCTCCGCTGATTCCTCTTACAGCCGTGACCGTAACATCTGGCACATCAGCCATGAAGGCCTTGAGTTGGAGGATCCTGCCAACGAGCCCAACTATGACCACCTGCTTGTATTAAGCACCACTCCTCAGAAAGCCCCTGATGAAGGCGAATATGTGACCCTGACCTTTGAAAAAGGTATTCCCACTTCTGTAAACGGCGAACAGATGAAGATTTCAGACATTATCCGCAAACTCAATGAACTGGGCGGCAAGCATGGTATCGGCATCATCGATATCGTTGAAAACCGTGTTGTAGGCATGAAATCCCGCGGTGTATATGAGACTCCCGGCGGAACCATCCTTATGGAAGCTGAACAGCAGCTGGAAGAGCTTATTCTGGATCGTGACACCTACGCTATGAAGAAAGAAATGGGCAGCCGTTTTGCAAGTCTGATCTATGAAGGAAAATGGTTCACTCCCCTTCGCGAGGCTGAGCAGGCATTCATAGAGAAGACTCAGGAATTCGTAACCGGTGAAGTTAAGTTCAAGCTTTACAAAGGCAACATCATCAAAGCCGGCACCACTTCTCCTTACTCTCTCTACGACGAGAAGATTGCTTCCTTTACCACCGGTGACCTGTACAACCACCACGATGCAGAAGGCTTCATCACCCTGTTTGGTCTGTCTTCCAAGGTTCGCGCCATGAAGATGCAGGAAAATGGAATGCTGGAGAAATAATTTATGAATACCATAACCGTCGTATTGTTGTCCTACTTTGGAATTCTAAATCTGACGGGCTTCATCCTAATGGGTGCTGATAAAAAGATGGCCATCCGGAATGCCTGGCGC
>JAZSFW010000082.1:0-2079 GCA_045532445.1 Acetatifactor sp.
TCTGCTCCGCATAATCTTCCGGCCCTTCCCAGACATGCGTCGGGATCATCCACCAGAGAAAATCCAAAAGATTTCGCATCAAAGGCATGGCGACAGAGATTTTTAAAGTAAAACTGATAAACATCTCTGGGATCTATCCCAGCCAGTTCTTTCGGCAGTTTGGCCTTTTCTTCTTCCTCAAAGATCAGACCGGCAATATAGTTTCTCTCATTCTGCAGGCGATCACTAGTCCCTCTGAAATTAGGGTTTGCTGCCACTCGATCCAAGGTATTCAGTATCCTTTTTCTGATGGCCTCTCTGTCATATTCAAATACTTCACCCTGCTGGTTCGCCATATCCTGCAGATCAAAATACTTGATCAACAACGTGGCATCCAAAAGCTTCTGGAGCCAGGCCACACGCAATTCCCTGACCGGATCACCGGCAACTGCTTTTGCTGCGCTCTCCAAAAGAGTCACCCCTCTTTGCACAGTCCTTGCATCGATATAGTTAAAGTGTGCACTTTCTATGACACAATAGCAGGAATAATTATGTTCTGTGGCAGCACGCACCAACTCATCCAGATATGCCTTCACATACTCCCCTGCCGCGCCATAGAAACGCTTCATAAAATCGATGATCAGCGCCTCTGTATCTGCATAGGGATCTTCACAAAGGTGAAACAGCAGATACTGGTTTAACTCCCACATGTCTGCTGTGGCATGCTCATTTTCCACAAAGATACCGCTGACACCATAGTCTTTAAATGCCCGGAAAGTATCCCCCAGTCTGTGAGCCACCGGCATCGGCACATCATAATACAAATTGAACATGTATTCCCAGATGTACAGTTCACAGCCTGCCTTCCTGCAGATATCAGACCATTCTTTCAGAGCCTGCAGATATCGTTTGTTGCATTTGTCAGTAATCCCATGGATCAGATCCACAAAGACATGGGCCAGCCTGATAATCACATTCTTTTCAGGTATCGTATCATCCAAAGGCGCCTCCAGATATTCTGCATAGACAAGGGTCTCAATCTTCACCTCCGGATATTGTAAAGCCACCCGAAGGGCAATCTTATTTACAAAGGTCAGCGCATATCCACTGATACCACTCTTCTCCAGCTGCCTTCTGCACTTTTCACACTCACAATAACCATCAGAACTATCCGGCATGGAGACAGAATAAAAACAAGGAATCTCCACACCTCTCTTGGCAGCCAGCTCCCGATCTTCTTCAATGTAAGCGGACAGTTTCCTGAAAAGCTCCTCGCAAAGTTCTTCATTGCTCAGGCAATAATGCCCGTAGGGGATCCTGCGCCCTTCTGCATCGTTCCAGGCAAACCATTCCGGATGCTTTTCATAATCCTTTGACGGGGGAAAATACTTGATCAGCGTATGTACTTCACCCGGTCTTCCCATATAAAGGGCACCGCCAAGCCTGCCAACACTCTCATGGGTCACGTCGCCTTCCACCGTATCATCCACCACATTCCCTCGATTGCGTGCTTCATAAAAGAAATCTTTATACTGCCGATGAGAATAAATGTTGCGGTACGAAAACGCAGGCGTCCCTTCCCTTGCGAAATCCTCTTCCAGTGAAAGCTCGTCCAAAGAAGGCACATCCTCCTCCACATCGGTCCACCAGCGCACGCCCACCACATCTTCCAGAAAATGAGCCACTGCATAGTATACACCCCGATCGGTTGCTTTGACACCGCCGGTCAGCACCACATTCTCATTCACCATGCGCATGATCCAGTTTTCTTTGGCTTTTCCTGAGATACCGGCTTCTTTGGCATAAGCGGTATGTCCCACAAAAAATGCCTTTCCCTGAGCACAATCTTCCGTAAAGATGGGAAGCTCTGCTCCTGTGGCTTTCATCAGATATTGCTGCAATTCCTCCGCTGCAGTCTGCTCTACAGATGTGGGAAGTGCCGGAATCACTATCTGATATTCTGAGCGCTGTTCCTGAATCAGTATTTTCATAATAGACATTTTTCCTCGCAATCTCTTTTCCTAATCCACCATATTATTGCTGATGATGGTTTTGTAATAGTAGTAAGAATCTCTGGGCGTCCTCTCCAACGTATCAAAA
>JAZSFW010000167.1:0-15838 GCA_045532445.1 Acetatifactor sp.
TCCATCCCTGCCAGGGGCTTGATCGGCTACCGCGGGGAATTTATGACAGACACCAAGGGTAACGGCATACTGAACACGGTATTTGACGGCTACGGACCTTACAAAGGAGACATCCAGTACCGTAAGCTCGGTTCCCTGATCGCCTTTGAAGCCGGAGAAGCCATTACCTACGGCCTCTTTAATGCCCAGGAACGCGGCATCCTCTTCATCGGTCCCGGTGAAAAAGTTTATGCAGGCATGGTTGTCGGACAGACCGGACGCAGCGAGGACATTGAATTTAATGTCTGCAAGAAAAAACAGCTGACCAATACCCGTTCCTCCAGTGCAGACGAGGCACTTCGCCTGACACCGCCAAAAATTTTAAGCCTGGAGCAGGCTCTCGATTTTATAGATACGGACGAACTCTTAGAAGTAACACCGATAAGCCTTCGTATCCGCAAGAAAATCCTGGATCCCACTCTTCGAAAAAGAGCCGCTATGAACAAAAAATAATTTTAATTACCTGATAAGAGGCAGTCGATTTATTTGTTTATCGACTGCCTCTTAATTTATTTTTTTATATATAGTCGTACTTTAACGCCAAAATCACCTGTCGACAACCTGTGAAATCAGCTGGTAATCATTTGTCAGTATGGTATCAATTCCCATAGCAAGGAATTCCCGGGTCTCGTTCACATCATCTGACCAAAATACATTGCACTTGATTCCATGATCATGGGCTTTGTCAATCATTTCCTGATTAAAATACGGTTTAAACAGCTGAACTTTCTGAGCGTTTAATTCAATTGCCCTTTCCACGATCTCCCAAGGTCTGTCATGTCTATGTCCAACACAAATAGAGATATCAGGTGCATAGTCCTTAAATTGGCGGATGACACCATCATGAACGATCATAAAATAGACATGCTTTTCACAGTCATATTTTCTGATCAGAGAAACAATTTTTTTCATGACCGCAACATCATATTCATCGGACAAGGTCTTTACATGTACATTCATAATCGTATGACCTGCAAATTTTTTCAGGATATCTTCAAAGAGAACGATACGCAAGCCTTTAAACTTTTCTCCAAATTTTGATCCGAAATCCAATTGCTTTAGTTCTTCGTATGTGTATTCATAGATTTTGCCGGTACCATCGCTGACCCGGTCCAAGGTGGAATCATGGCAGGATACAATCTCACCATCTTTAGTCGGCCACAGATCAAACTCAATCTCTTCCGCCCCCAGTGCAATGGCTGCACCGAATGCCGGCATACTGTTTTCGGGAGCAATGGTGTTAAAGCCTCTGTGTGCACAAACCCTTGGATAGGGAAGCTGCTCATCATTTCTGATGATAGCACTTCCGGCCTGACGGTATTGCCATGGCTTTCTGCCCCATTCCATGTAGGTATGATGAGGCGCATCCGGATTGCCAAATCCAGCCGGTTTTAAATATTTATGAGCCGGATCAAATTCTGCAGACTCCATACCAAACCTACCCTTCCTATTGGCAAGAACCTTTCCATCAGGAGCTACGATCATACTGGCTCCGCAAATTGTTGCATCTTCTGCATAGCTTACAGAAGATCGGATCACATAGGCATTGGTGTTGTAAGCCAGAAAACGGCACATAGTCTCAATGGCGTCATGACTGTCACTTCTTTGTAAAGAACAGCCGATGATAATGTCCACTTGACTCCGTGCAATCCGGGCAAAAGCCTCATAAAAATAAAAATCATAACAAGTCAAAAATCCAAATCTCAGACCATCTATCTCCAAAACATAGGGTTCAGAATACTCATATGTATAACTGCCATCCAACTGTAAAACATTTGTCTCCAGTGGCGGTAAATGCTTCTTGAAATATTTTCCAACCAATGTACCGGTTTTATCATAGCAATAAGTAGTGTTTCTGTAACCACTGCTCTCCTTTGACAAGGCATTCACAAAAACAATGGCGCCACACCGCTTAGCAGTGTCTACGCATTTTTGCAGTAACCGTGTAATATTTTTATTGTGATAATACAGAGTCTCCTCCAAAGTAGCTGTGGCACATGGAACATCACTGTATTCCGGTAAAACGATAATGTCTGCTGTCTCGTCACACTCATCAAGAAGCCTTAATTTGTAATCAAAATAATCATCCGACCATTTCAGATCGTTTGAATAGGGAGGTTGGATCACACACGCTTTCATACTTCTCTCCTTTGCTTTGCGTTAGATTAGTTGCTATACAATACTAATATAGCATATATTTCTCGTTTGTAAATTATCAAAAAATCGAGGTTGCTATCACTTTAAAGATATAGTAAAATTTTAATATCTAAAAAAGCTGTGAAGTACGATACAGAAATGAGGTCAAAATGAATCTAAGACAATTACATTATTTTTATGACACTGCCCAGAATGAAAATCTTTCAAGAACTGCCAAAAAACATCTGGTACCAGCTTCCTCTGTCTCCGCCTCTATTAAACGGCTGGAAAACGACTTAGGCGTTCCCTTATTTGACAGAACCGCCAACAAGATCGCGCTGAATGCCAAGGGAAAATATTTGGCAAACGAACTACATTTTGCTTTCGAGAAAATTGACCAGGCCGTTCGTCAGATTACAACCCCCGAAGCAGAAAGACCACAGATAAAACTATTAATCCGTGCAAGACCAAAATGGATCACGGAATTGATCGTCGAATATATTTCCGATAATCCAAATGTAGATTTTATCATTTCCAATGACTACACGCTGAGCAATATAGATGATTTTGATATCGTAGTCGATGAACTGTCAGAACAGTATCAAAACTGGAATCGTTTTTTACTGAGCCTGGAAACAATCTGTGTCAAAGCCGCCGCAGACAGCCGCTTAGTTGGAAGAGAACTCTCCTTTTCACACTTAGAAGGAGAAGTCTTCGTTCTTCCAAGCAAAGGAAATGGCATGCGTAAGCTGTATGAACAGACCTGCATGCTTCACGGTATGAAGCCTAATGTAGCAATTGAATGTAATGACAGACAATGTCTGCAATACTATGTACAAGCAGGGATGGGACTTACATTGGGGGCTTACCGCGCTTTAAAGGATCATACCCAGGAAGGGATCGTCCCTCTTCATATCATTGATTTTGATGCCACACAATGTGTATACGTTTTTTATAAAAAAGGCAACGGCCCCAATGCCTCCTTACAAGATTTTTGTGATTTTCTGTACAGTAAAAAAAGCCACAACTTATAAAAGTCCAAAAAATGTCCATACTAATACTGACTAAAAAATGGAGTGTGCAGGTATGGGCAAAATAGAGAACGAACAGGAACAGATCAGACAAAAAGCTTCTCAGGATATGGTCATCCTGATGGAAAACTGGAAAAAAAGAAAACAGAAACTGAAATACTATCGCCTTTTTCTGAAAGCAGCTTTTGTCTTCAGTTGTATCGCACTGATTGTGGCTGGGTACTTCTCTCTTTATCGAAAGCTTCCTTCTGTTATTCGGATCAAATCCGGTATCGAGCAATCCCTGAATCTGGGGCTTCCTTTGACTGCAAAAGTAGCTGCCGTCAGCGAACAGGAAGATTCCAACATTCCCCGTCAGGCGATCACAATCAATCTGTCCAACCCGGTAACCTTAAAACCCGGCTCCTTGGATTCCTATGAGATGGATGTCAAGTTGTTCGGCTGGATTCCTTTTAAGCAGGTGAACATCCAGGTAATTGAGGAGCAAGAACTGACTCCCATGGGCGTACCGGTTGGAATTTATGTAGAAACAGATGGTCTTCTGGTGATCGGCATAGGTGAATTCAATAACCCAAACGGGATTTCATGTGCTCCTTGCAAAAACATTCTGCGCTCCGGCGACTATATCAGATCTATGAACGGAGAACCTGTAACCGACAAAAACAAATTTATCAAGGACATAGAAGCAAACGGCCAAGAAGCCATTGTCCTGACCATAGATCGGGATGGTCAAACCATGGATGTGAAAATACAGCCCCAGCAAAATGAAAACGGTCTTTACAAGATCGGTGCCTGGATCAGAGACAATGCGCAAGGTGTAGGAACCATGACTTTTATTGATGCAGAGGGGAATTTTGGTGCCCTTGGTCATGGGATCAATGACATCGACACAAGTACCTTAATGGAAATGAATGACGGCACACTCTACCAGACAGAGATCATCGCCATCAAAAAAGGAAAAAGTAATGAGCCGGGAGAAATGACCGGTATGATCATCTACTCTTCCGACCGTATCTTAGGTGATATTACCGCCAATAATACCCACGGCATATTCGGCAGCTGCAATCAAAAGGCATTAAATCTTGCCACAAACAAACCTCTGCCCATCGGTTTAAAGCAGGACATCAAAAAAGGTTATGCTCAGATTTTATGTACTGTGGACGACACCCCGCAATACTTTGATGTGGAAATTTTAAACATCCATTTAAACCACGATAATGTAAACCGCGGCATTGAACTGAAAGTTACAGATCCTGAGCTTTTAGAGGCGACTGGGGGAATTGTTCAGGGAATGAGTGGATCACCAGTTATACAAAATGGTAAACTTGTAGGTGCAGTTACCCATGTTTTGGTAAATGATCCTACTCGAGGCTATGCCATTTTTATTGAAAATATGCTGGAAACTGTAAATCAGACAGCTGAGGAACAAGGAAAATAAGACGCATCATAGATTATTTCACATAATCATTCTGTAAAAAGCTTTAGTAACGGATTCTCATAGGCTGCCTCTTCCAAAACTTCCAGGACCCGTTCCCCGTAGGTAGCTTCCAGGCATGCCTCTTCCTCATATTGCAAAATAATTTCACAGTTTAGCATTTCCATTAGACAATCATACAGAGCATCCAGATTATGCCCATAATATGCTGGAAATCCAAAGATTTCTTCCAGATATTCATGGGCTGATCTTTGCTCTTTTATTTTTCTTAAGTCAAGATAGATTCGTCTGTTCACCTTAACACCTCATAGCTTTGGGTCACGGTCACTTCATCAAAGGATTCATAATGATCTTCTGTATAATAGTAAAGTCCATCACTGGAAAACACCAATCTCTTAGCGCCGCGGCTCTCTTCTCCGTTGGTGTCCAGATCACATTCCGTGTAAGTTCTTCCCTCTTCTTTCGGAAGCAAACCTTCCCGGTTACCAAAGCGATCACCGCCTATAGCCGCTCCTTTTTTGTACTTTTCTACAGAACCGCCTTCCCAGCCAAGATCTCTGGCTTCCGACTTGGTAATGTAATTATCCGGAAGCTCCTCATAGAGATAGAGATATAGTACAACGTTCTCAAGATCATAGTAACTGTTTCCTTCTATTGGGAGGTGACTTTGTGGGTATTCTTGTGAAACTTCCTTAACCGTCTCATAATATCCCTGCTCCGGCTTCGGCTCATAATAGGACGGCTCATCCAGTATCACCATGCTGCAGGCTGTCTGCAGCAAAAGCATGATCCATACCAAAACAAGACCTATGCAGCGCTTCTTTATCCTATTTATCTTTTTCACAATACCACTCCCCTTTCTATCACCCCAATTGATGCAAAGTTTTATGCCCTGCAGCAAGCTCTTTCATCTCTCTGGCATTGGTAAGAGCCGCCTCTGTCAATGCATCACTTCCCAACAACCTTGCCAGTTCTTTCAAGCTTTCATCCTCATTTGTCTTTCGAATGTCAGTCAAGGTAGTTTCCTCTGTGCTGCTCTTTTCGATTACAAAATGCACATCCGCCATTGCTGCAATCTGCGGCAGGTGCGTGATGCAGATCACCTGATGGGCACCGGCAGCAACATTCAACTGTTCAGAAACCTTCCAGGCAGTACGTCCGCTGATCCCGGTATCGATCTCATCAAAGATCAAGGTATCGATGGAATCTTTTCCTGCAAGCACAGTTTTGATCGCCAGCATCACTCTGGAAAGCTCACCTCCACTGGCCACTTGCGCCAAAGGCTTCAAAATCTCTCCCGGATTGGTGGATATCAGAAATTCCACATCATCATATCCCAGAGCAGTTATGGGCTGTTCTGGCCGCACGGCTATATCAAATTCGACACTCAAAAAATTTAGATTTATCAACGCCTCTTCCAGACGAATGGTCAGCTCAGCCGCGTTTTTTCTGCGAATCTGTGACACCACTTCACAGGCGGCAGAAAGCTGCGTTTCTTTTTCTTTCAACTGTCGTTTCAGTGATTCCATATAAGCATCGTAGTCAGCGAGCATCGCAAGCCTCTTCTTACGCTCAACCGCATATTCCAGCACCGCCTCTATGGTTTTGCCATACTTTCCCTTTAAATGATTGATCCTATTCAGCCGATCTTCCACAGCAGCATAATCTTTCTCGTCAAACTCCATGTCGCTCAGATATTCTGCCACATCATGATTATAATCTGCCAGCAAGTTATCAATTTCATTTAACTGCTCTTCCAGCTGGGCCAAAGCATCATCATACATGGTCACGCTGCGAAGGGTCCGAAGAGCTCTGCTGAGAGAACTGCCCGCTCCGTTCTGACTGTCTGTGCCAGTAAGCTCATAGCTTTCCGCCAGACTCTCCGTAATCTTCTTACTGTTCACCATACGGCGGTACTGCTGCTCCAGTTCCTCATCCTCACCGGGGATCAGTCTGGCAGCTTCAATCTCCTGATATTCAAACTCCGCCAACGCCTGTTCTCTGGCTTTGGCTTCTTCATCCATGGATTCCTCTTCTATCTGCGCCCTAAGCTCTTTACATTCGTGATACAACGCTCCCACCTTCTCCAAAGGCTCCTTGAAAGCTTCACCACAATATTCGTCCAGTATCTCCATGTGCTTCTTTTTCCGAAGCAAAGACTGATGCTCATGCTGACCGTGAATGTCGATCAGAAGCTCAGAAAGCTCCTTGATCTGTCTGGCTGTCACAGTTTCTCCGTTAATTTTTAAGACACTGCGCCCCGGCTGCATCCGGCGGCTGATGATCACTGTGCCGTCCTCTTCCTCCGGAATATCCAACTCTCTCATTTTTTCTGAAACCTTCGGGTCGTCTGTACAAAAAACCAACTCCACAAGACACGATTCAGCTCCCCTTCTGAGCATCTTACTGTCGAATTTTCCTCCCAGCGCAAGATTGACTGAACCGATCAACACCGATTTACCTGCGCCAGTCTCACCGGTCAGGATATTCAGGCCACGGCCAAATTCCACCTCAGTCTCTTCGATCAATGCCAGATTTTTCACGTGTAAACTTTGTAACATGCTTCCTCTCCTATGTACCTACCCTCTTAAACACTGCAGACATCCAGATTCTTGACCATTATGCGTTTAATTTATGAATCCGCTCCATCAGCTTTTTCGTATCTTCCACCGTGCGGACTGCGATCATGATCGTATCATCACCGGCAATGCACCCGACCACTTCCGGTAATTGCAGAGAATCTATGGCCGCTGCCACTGCCATGGCCATGCCGGATCCGGTCTTCATAACCAATATGTTCTGGGCCATTTCCATAGAATGATAGCCATCCCGCAGCACACGAACATACTTATCACTGCTTTTTCCTTCTCCCTGCTTCAAGACTATATATTTTTGCCTCCCGCTTCCCACAGCTACTTTAGACAATTTCAAATCCCGGATATCCCTGGAAACCGTGGCCTGTGTCACCGCAAAACCGGCATCTCTTAAGCGAGCTGCCAGTTCCTCCTGGGTTTCCACATCATGCTGCTCAATAATTTCTATGATTTTTTTGTGCCTGATCTTCTTCATATCCTTCAGCCTTCCTGCTGTGAGTCCAGCACTTATCTCCTGATTAAGTTTCACTCATTTTTTTATGTAACACTTCCAGAAAACTCACCTGATTGAGTGATATAATATCTGTTGTTTTCTCAGACCGTACAATTTTGATCCGATCACCTGTTTTGACCGGAATCACGTGATTCCCATCAAAGTTTACTTCAACCATCTGTTCTCTTCCTTCTTTTCCTTCCGGAATCTCTATCTCAATCACATCTTCCGGTGATAAAATAATACTTCTCTGATTCAGGGTATGGGGACAAATAGGCGTGATCATGATCAGTCTGGCCTTGGGATCTACGATAGGACCACCTGCCGAAAGATTATAACCGGTGGAACCGGTGGGCGTCGTAATGATCACACCGTCTGCATTATAATCATTCAAAAATTGACCATTTACCAGGATATGAAACTTGATAATCTGCAAAGAACCGCTTCTGGATATGACGATATCATTCAGCGCCCATTCATCTTTCTTTTGATCGCTGCTCAGTACGCTGCCATGCAGCATCATACGACTCTCTACACTGAAACGATCTTCCATCAGGCAGTCCAGAGATTCTTCCAAACAGGACAGCTCTATTTCCGTCATGTATCCCAAGGTACCAAGATTCACGCCGATCAGCGGGATATTGCGCTTCTTCACATCCCATGCCGCCTGCAGCATGGTTCCATCTCCTCCGAGAACGATCAGACAGTCTGCATCAGCCGGCCACGAAAAATCATCCGTTTCTACCCATTCGGCTCCTATTATCCTAACACTGCACTGCTTGCCATGGGCTAAAAGATAATCTTGGATCCTCTTGGTCACAGTCATATTCTTATCTTTATGCAGATTTGTATATACCACAAAATGTTTCATTTTTCGCCTCATTTTCGTATCATTACTTCTTCCTGGGATTCTGTCTTATCCAGATTGTTGTGTGCTAAATCCACCGTCTCTTTGATCATCCTTTCCCATGCAGCAGCCCACGACTCACCGTTTTTTTCCTGCGTCAAAAGCTCTAAATTCTGTTCTGCATAGGTTTCCGCCCAATCAGCCACTGCCGCAGCTTTTAAGCCGTTTTTACGGATATGAACCAAATACTCAATATTGCCTTCCGGTCCTTTTATGGGAGAAAATTCCAGATGCAACACATCAAAACCGATACTGTATGCAAAATCAATCACTTTATGAATGACCTCTTCATGTACAGCAGGCTCTCTGACAACGCCTTTCTTGCCGACCTTCTCTCTTCCCGCCTCAAACTGTGGCTTGATCAGGCAGACCATTTCACCCTGATCCTTCAATAGATTCCTGGCTGGTATCAATATTTTGGTCAAGGAGATAAAAGACACATCCACACTTGCAAAATCGAGATCATCCTGAATATCTTCTCTTGTCAGATAACGAAAGTTTGTCTTCTCCATACAGACAACCCTATCATCATTTCGAAGCTTCCAGGCCAGTTGTCCATGACCTACATCCACCGAGTAAACCTTTATCGCACCATTTTGCAGCATACAGTCTGTAAAACCACCTGTGGAGGCGCCGATATCCATACAGATCGCACCATCTAAACCAATCTGCCAGCTGTCCATAGCTTTCTCAAGCTTAAGTCCTCCCCGGCTTACATATTTCAGAGAGCTTCCTCGCACCTCCAACTGTATCTTGCTCCGATCAAAGCTGCTTCCGGCCTTATCTTCCTTCTGCCCGTTTACATATACGTTGCCGGACATAATAATCGCCTTTGCCTTTTCTCTGGAAGGAGCATAGCCCTGCTCAACCAGAATCACATCCAAACGTTCCTTCATAAATCTGCTTTCTCCATAACAGCAAGAATCTTCTGCACCACACTGTTTTCATCAATACCAATTTCTTTCTTAAGAAGCTCCACATTACCGTGCTCTACATATTCATCGGGTATGGAAATATTCAGAAATTGATTATCGCAGCCATTTGCTTTCATGCATTCCAGCACTTTCTCACCATAACCGCCACTGGCCACGTTCTCCTCCATGGTCACGATCAACCTATGATCCTTACAAGCTGACAACACTGCCTCAGTATCTATCGGCTTTACAAATCTGGCGTTTATCAGGCTCACATGAAATCCTGCTTCTTTCAGTCTCTCACGAACCTTTTCAGCCTCTTTTACCATACTGCCCACTGCAAACAGCGCAACATCCTTCTCCCTGTAAATCCACTCCGCTTTTCCAAACACAATGGGTTCTCTGTACTCTTCAAGCCCATCATAGGCAGTCCCTCTGGGATATCTTACGGCAATAGGCGCACCAAAATCGACGGCATATTTCATCATATCCGACAATTCCCATTTATTCTTAGGTGCAAGTACATGCATATGAGGGATGCCTGTCAAATAGGTAAAATCAAAAATACCCTGGTGAGTCTCACCGTCACTTCCCACCAGTCCTGCCCTGTCTATCGCAAAAACCACCGGAAGCTTCTGAATACATACATCATGCAGTACTTGGTCATATGCTCGCTGCAGGAAAGAAGAATAAATTGCCACCACTGGTTTTAAGCCGCCGGCTGCCAATCCTGCCGCAAAAGTGACTGCATGCTGCTCAGCGATCCCCACATCAAAGAATCTGTCCGGATACATATTCCGGAATCGCTTCAGTCCGGTGCCGTCAGGCATGGCCGCCGTGATCGCCACCACTTTCTCGTCACGCTGTCCCAGCTTACACATCACAGTAGAAAAAACATCTGTGTAATTGGCCACTGTTCTGGGCTTCGATGGTATACCGGTCTCAATTTCAAAAGGCTCTGTGCCATGGAATCTGGCCGGATGACGCTCTGCCGGTCCATATCCCTTACCCTTTTCCGTAATCGCATGTATCATCACAGGCCCTTTCACCTTTTTTGCCTCCCGAATCACTTTCACAAGCCCGGGTATGTCATGACCGTTCACCGGTCCCAGATAGGTGATTCCCATGTCCTCAAAAAGCATTCCGGGAATTACCAGCTGTTTAAAGCTGCTCTTGGCCCTGCGAATTCTTCCTATAAGGTTTTCACCCTTTTTGGTTCCCATAAGGGCGTTATAAATCCCTTCCTTCAGCCCCAGATAACTGTCAGCGGTTCTGATATTATTCAGATACTTGGACACACCACCTACGTTTTCTGAAATGGACATATTATTATCGTTTAGTACAATGATAAAGTTGGTTTCCAGCTTCGCTGCGTTGTTTAAAGCCTCATAAGCCATACCGCCGGTCAGGGAACCGTCACCGATCACAGAAACGATAGTATGATTCTCACCCTGCAGGTCTCTGGCCTTCACCAGTCCCAGTCCTGCTGAAATTGACGTGGAACTATGTCCTGTATCAAACGCATCACAGTCACTTTCCTTCCTCTTGGGAAAACCACTCATTCCATGAAATTGACGCAAATGATCAAATCCTTCTCTGCGCCCTGTCAAAATCTTATGAGTATAGGACTGATGCCCCACATCCCAGATAATCTTATCCTGCGGCAAATTCAATACCAAATGAAGCGCCATGGTAAGCTCAACAGCTCCCAGATTAGACCCCAGATGCCCACCTGTTACGCTGATCTTCTCGATCAAAAATTGTCTGATCTCCCCGGCAAGAGCTTCCCAGTCAGATCTGTCAATTCGTTTGATATCATTTACTTTTTCTATTTTTTCCAGCAACATGTATTTTCCCTCATTCATCACAGCCGTTTCTTTACTTTCGACGGTTTATCAGCATAAGAATCAGTTTCGTTAAAAATTCATTCTCACCTTCCACATCTGCCAAAATCGTCACTGCTTCCTCTGACAAAAGCGCAACCTCTTTCCGTGACTGTTCCAGCCCATTTATAGTAACATAGGTCTGTTTATGATTCTTCTCATCGCTTCCCACCGGCTTACCCAACTCAACGCTATCACCGACAACATCCAGGATGTCATCCTGAATTTGAAACGCGATACCTATATTATAAGCGCATTTTTCTATTTTACTTACCGCTTTCTCTGAAGCACCGGCCAAAATCGCGCCTACCATCATGGCCGCCTGGATCAGCGCTGCTGTTTTCTTTTCATGAATAAAAAGAAGCTGCTCTTTGGTAAGCGGGGCAGCCTGCTCTTCTGCCTCAATATCTGCTGTTTGTCCACCGATCATACCATAGACTCCGGCCTTGCGGGCAAGAACCGACAGCGCCCTTCCCACACGCGCCGCATCTGCCTGCGGCATATCAAGCGCTGTTAAAGCGGTCTCAAAAGCATAATTCAAAAGACCATCCCCCGCCAGAATCCCAAAGGCCTCACCGTACACCACGTGGGTCGTTTTGCGGCCTCTGCGGTATTCATCGTTATCCATGGCAGGAAGATCGTCATGTACCAGGGAATAAGTATGAATCATTTCAATCGCAGCCATAAAAGGCAAGATTACCTGGCTATCGCCGCCAAAGAGCTTATATGTCTCCTGCATCAACAGAGGTCTTAATCTTTTACCGCCAGCCATAAGGCTATAATTCATAGCCTCTAATACTGTTTTTTGAAATCCTTCTTCTGCGGGAAGATAGTTTTTTAAAAGCATCTCGATCTGTTCGGTCTTTTCCAAAAGCTGTACCTGAAATCTACTGTCTTCCATACCTGTCTCCTTTAGTCAATTGATCCTACAATTCTTCAAACGAACCGTCTGCGCTCAGCTTCAGAACCTTCTTCTCCACTTTATCAATCTGCGCATTGCACTCCTTCAAAAGCTTCATTCCTGCACTATATGCCTGGAATGCTTCCTCCAAAGTGACATTTTCACCTTCCAGCTTCTCAATCTCTAACTCCAGTCTGGCAAAATTTTCTTCCAGACTTAACGCTTTCTCACTCATGGCTCACGGCTCCTTTCTCACTCAGATATTTCTGTTACCTGCGTTTTTACTGCACCGTCACGCATCCGGATAACCAATTTTTCTCCAACTGTCACCTGTTTTACACTTCTAACATGATTTCCCCTGCCATTTTCCACATAGGAATAACCGCT
This sequence comes from Acetatifactor sp., assembly GCA_045532445.1. Lineage (GTDB taxonomy): Bacteria > Bacillota > Clostridia > Lachnospirales > Lachnospiraceae > Acetatifactor. The sequence goes on from JAZSFW010000167.1 coordinate 12,721, forward strand.
GTTAAGCTTCTCCAAAGGAGACAAACCCTTCATCTGCTCAATATAAAGAGCAAGTCTGTGTCTTTTCTCCTTCAAAATCTGCTGCATTCTTGCTTGCAGACGCTCTTCCAGACCAAGGGCAAACGTCTTTTTCTCCCGAATCCGGCTAACCGGGCTTAAATAACGAAGCTGCAGTTCATATTGTGCCACCTTGTCACGATGACTCTGAATCTGCCTTCGCATCAACTTTTTCAAAACGCTCTCATATCCATCCAGCACATTCATTAGCTGCCCCATATCATATACAGCAAGCTCTGCCGCAGCTGAAGGTGTAGGGGCACGCAGGTCAGCCACATAATCTATGATCGTCGTATCCGTTTCATGCCCCACCGCAGAAATGATCGGTACAGAACAATCAAAAACCGCCTGAGCAACAATTCGCTCATTAAAGGCCCACAGGTCTTCTATGGAGCCTCCTCCGCGTCCTACTATCATCACATCCACAGAAAGAGCTTCCAACGCACGGATTCCCTTTACAATACTCTCTGCTGCCGACTCTCCCTGCACAATAGCCGGATATAGAATAATCTGCACATAAGGATTCCGCCGCCTGGTAATCTGAATAATATCCCTGACAGCTGCACCTGTATCTGCAGTCACGACGCCTAAAGTATGAATATATCTGGGGATAGGCTGCTTATATTCCTGTGCAAACATCCCCAATTCTTCCAATTCCCGCTTAAGCTGCTCAAATCGTTCGTAGTATTGCCCTGCGCCATCCAGCGCTATCTGCCTGGCATAAAGCTGATATTTCCCGTCCCGTTCATATACATCAATGGTACCGCCTGCTATGACCTGCTGACCTTCTGCCAACCTGAAATTCAGACCTGAGCGATTCCCTGCGAACATGACACAGTTCATGGTTCCCTTGGAATCCTTTAACGTAAAATAAATATGTCCAGAGGAATGATACTTACAGTTGCTGACCTCGCCCTTGACGAGGACAGCCTGCAGCATATAATCCTGCGTGAACATATTCTTAATGTAAGCATTTACCTGTGAAACAGTATATACGTTACGAATGTTGATCACCCTGCTTTACAAATTTAGCTAAAACTGCATTTACAAAGGCTCCGGAACTTTCCTGTCCATAGGTCTTTGCAATCTCAACTGCCTCATTGATCGCAACACCCTCCGGCACCTCTTCATCATGAAGCATCTCATAGACAGCAAGACGCAAGACAGTCAGCTCTACCTTACCCATGCGGGCAGTATTCCAGCCTTCCACCTTATCATCCAGATACTTGTCAAGTTCCGGTACAAGCGCACGAATCTTCTGATACTTCTCTGTAATGTAGTTCATATCCTTTTCAGAGATTCCGGACACTTCTTCATCCTCGAAGAATAATCTCACCTGCTGATCCATCTCTTGTATAGAATGAAACTCCTGACGGAAAAGCAACTTAAAAATCTGTTCTCTCTGTTCACGTCTTCCCATAATCAACGTCCTTATTTATCCTTTTTTGTATTTACTCCTGCAATGCGGATGTTCACATCTGTACAGGTAAGTCCGGTCATATTCTCAATGGCAGCTTTCACCTTGGCCTGTACCTTCTGGCAGACTGCGGGAATATTACGGCCAAATTCAATATTTACCACCATATCTACCGTTACATTGCCTTCCAGCACCTCTACCCTTACGCCTTTGGATACGCCTTTCTTGCCCACTTTTCCGATCAGATCATTGGTCATATTACCGGCAAGATAAACACCTTCCACTTCAACCACTGCCAGAGAAGCAATGGATGCCACAACATCATCTGCGATCTGTACTGCACCAATACCGCCATCTTCCTGCAGCACCACAGTATTTCTTTCTATTTCTCTGTCCATATTGATTTCCTCCTATGGCTTATTCACCTTTTTATGATTATAACATTTTTCTATTCATTTGTCACCCATTTGTAATCCAAAAAGTCATAGACAACTGTTTTTCATTCTGGGAATAGGCAATCCTTTCCCCTTCACTCCCCATAAACTCAAAAATCCCATTCTTGGCGACCAGTCTGTCAAACAGCATTTCATAAACTGAAGCATCAGCGCATTTTAAGGTCACCTCTTTCTTGCCGCTTTCCATTGCCTTTTGAAAACATTCTGCCAGCTGTCCCTCATGCAATGTTGTAAAATATGCCCCTTCCCTGACATAATAGTTATTTTCAAGTGCCGTACAAACCGGAAGTTCCACCACATTTCCCGGGGAATGAGTTCTAAGAAGCTGCTCGGTATTTACACACAGATAATCATAATTGATCTCCGGAAACTGCAAGATATCGGCTTCAAAATTTTCATTTTGTATATAAGAGGCATCACCCCAAGTGGCATCCACATAATAATACTGACCATCCACCTTTACCAGATTCCACGCATGTCCTTCTCCCGTGTTGACTGTGCCAGTCACCAGCGTGCATTCCACCCCCAACTGATTGAGCAGATACTGAACTGCCTTGGCATATCCCTGACACACAGAAGCCTGGCCGGAAAACACCGAATACAGATTCTGATTATCCGGTGCATTCATGTCATACTCTGTCCTGCGGATCACAGCTTCATACACATATTTCACCTTTTCATAATCAGAAGCATCCATCGCTATTCCCTCAAGCATCCTCGACGCCTCCTCTTCAATGACCAAAGTACGCCTATAAGCTTCTTTGTCACTCATTGAATAAGTCCCCGAAAACTCCAGTTTTACCGTCCGATCCGTCCTTGTAAATCTGGTATAAGTATACCCCTCCACATAAAAAAATTTCGGATGATCCCCCAAAACACACTGGAAAATTTTATCAATATCCGCTTCCGTTAACCCTGCATCCAGTCCTTCCAACGACAACTCCTGATTACAGAGCATCTCCTCAAGCGTCCTTTTAATATCCAGATACCAAACCCTCTCTGCCTCCGTCAACCTCTCAAAAGCAAAATGCGTCGCCCCCTTACAACACACTTCCTCCAACTCCAGATTTTCCAACTCCAGATCTTCCAACTCCAATTCTTCCAACAACAAAATCCTGGAATCTCTCTTTTCTTCCATCAACGTTATGCCTTCAGCTTCTGTAAATTCCCCTTCACCATCATCCACAAA